>NZ_JAUQOL010000014.1:0-294042 GCF_047689505.1 Saccharothrix sp. BKS2
GGGGGGTTGCCTGGAGGTTCGGTGGGTGGTCATGACTTCCTCCGCTCGCGGAACTCCAGGGCGGCTGCCACGTGGTCCGCGGTGGGGTGGCTCTCCTCCGACAGGTCGGCCAGGGTCCAGGCCACGCGGAGGCAGCGGTCGGCGCCCCGGCCCGTCAGGCTGCCCCTGGACAGGGCCCGGTCGAGGATGGATGTCGTGGGGCGGGGCAGGGCGAACTCCCTGCGCAGGGCCGGGCCGGGGACCTCGGCGTTGGTGAGCCAGCCGTGGTCGGCCCAGCGTTCCGCCGCCCTGGTCCTTGCCTTGTGGACCCTCGCGCGGACCGCCGCTGTGGGTTCCGGTGGCACGTCCACGGCGCCCATCGCGGTCAGGGGGCGCATCGGCACCCGCAGGTCGACCCGGTCCAGGAGCGGGCCGGAGAGCCTGGCCCGGTAGCGGCGGCGGGCTGCCGGCGGGCAGACGCAGTCGATCTCCTTCGGTGGCGCGCACGGGCAGGGGTTGGTGGCCATCACCAACTGGAAGCGCGCCGGGTAGCGGGCTATGCCGTCGCGCCTGGCCAGGCGCACCTCGCCCTCCTCCAGGACCGTGCGCAGCGCCTCCAGCTTCGCGGCGCCGAACTCGCACGCCTCGTCCAGGAACAGCACGCCCCGGTGGGCCCGGCTCACCGCTCCCGGTTTGGCCAGGCCCGCCCCGCCCCCGACCAGGGCCGCCGGGGAGGTGGAGTGGTGCAGGGAGATGAACGGCGGGGTGGAGACCAGCGGGGTCTCCGGGGTGAGCAGGCCGGCGATCGAGTGGACCGCGGTCACGCCCAGGGCCTCCTCCGGGGACAGCGGCGGGAGCAGGCCGGCCAGCCGCTGGGCCAGCATGGTCTTGCCGGTGCCCGGCGGGCCGGTGAGCAGGACGTGGTGACCGCCCGCCGCCGCCACTTCGAGGGCCCACCTCGCCTCCGGTTGCCCGATGACGTCGGCCAGGTCCGGGCCCGGCGGTGGCTCGATCGCCTCGGGCACGCCCGCCACCGGCAGGCAACCCTGGTTCGCGAGCCAGGCCAGCACCTCGGTGAGGGTCTCCGCCCCGTGCACGGCCAGGCCGGACACCAGGCCCGCCTCCGGTAGGCACGGGGTGGGGACGACGACGCGGGTGAGGTTCGCCCGGCGGGCGGCCAGCAGGGCGGGGAGCACTCCCCTGATGGCGCGGACGCGGCCGTCCAGGGCCAGTTCGCCCAGCAGGACCGTGCCGGCCAGGGCCTCGCCCGGGATGACCCTCGCCGCCGCCAGCACCACGCAGGCGATGGCCAGGTCGTAGCCCGAGCCGTTCTTCGGCAGGGTGGCCGGGGACAGGCCCAGGGTCACGCGCTGGCTCGGCCAGGCGTGGCCGCTGTTGCGCACGGCCGCCTTGACGCGGTCCTTCGACTCGTGCAGGGCGGCGTCCGGCAGGCCCAGCAGCTGGGTGTTCACCACGCCCACGCCCACGTCGGCCTCGATCTCGACGGGGACGCCGTCCACACCGAACAGGGCGACCGACCACGCTCGCGCGAGCGCCATCACACACCCCGCACGTGGCGCAGGTGGACCCGCCCGGTGGGCGGCCACTCGATGGCGACCACGTCGTAGCGGACCTCCACGCGGCCGATCCGCTGCACGGCCAGCCAGCGCAGGGCCGCCCGGCGGACGCGGGCCAGCTTGGTCTCCCCCACCGCCTCCAGCGGCGCGCCCCGGGATGTGCCGGAGCGGCACTTGACCTCGACCACCACCAGGCGGTCGCCGTCGGTGGCGATGATGTCCAGTTCGCCCTCGGGGCAGCGCCAGTTGCGCGCCAGGACGGACAGGCCCTGCCCCTCCAGGTAGCGGCAGGCCGCTTCCTCACCCCGTTTGCCCAGCTCCGTCGCGGTGCTCATGGTTCCTCCCCGGTTGTCGGTCGTGGGATCGACCTTGCCGGGGTGGGTGGGGGTGGGCCATGGGGGATTCGTGAACTGTGGACAACTCGCGGTGGGGGTGATGGATAAACCGGAATTGTCGGGGTGGTGGGGTAATGGGGCGCAACGCCGGAACGCGCCAGAGCGGTGGTAACGGGCCAGAGCAGCGGGCCGGGGTGGTGGATCGGGAGAGGGCGGGCAGGGGTGAGGTGGTGGAGATGCGACGGACTGGCGCAAATGCGGCAGAACCGGCCGGGGCGAACCGGCCGGACCACCGCGAACACGCCTCAACGCCGCGCAGGGGCCCACCGAACGGCGGACCCCTGCGACGTGACCGGTGTCAGGAGTTGAACGGACCGTCCTCGGGCAAGCGGAGGTCGGGCTTGTCCAGCTCCTCGACGTTGACGTCCTTGAAGGTGATGACCCGGACGTTCTTCACGAACCGGGCCGGGCGGTACATGTCCCAGACCCAGGCGTCGGACATCCGCACCTCGAAGTAGACCTCGCCGTCCGCGTTGCGGACCTGCACGTCCACCGAGTTGGCCAGGTAGAACCGCCGCTCGGTCTCCACGACGAACGAGAACTGGCTGACGATGTCGCGGTACTCCTTGTACAGCGACAGCTCCATCTCGGTCTCGTACTTCTCGAGATCCTCTGCACTCATTACGCCTCCGCGCGGGTGTTCATCTGATCCGCGCCCCTCCTCGTCGCGAGCCTGCCACCGCCGGACCGCGGGGGTGCTCCATTCTGGACCACACCGGCGGTCACGGCGCCGCGCGCCACCGGGTGCGGCGGCTCCAGCCCGTGCTTGCGAGCCGCAGCCGCCACATTCGCATACGACCAGCGGTGTTGCGCACTCGGCCCGTGCTCCAGCAGCGCCGCCGTGTGGTCGGCGGTGCTGTAACCCTTGTGCACGTCGAACCCGTAGACCGGCAATTCCCCGTGCAGCTCCGCCATGATCCGGTCGCGCGTCACCTTGGCCAGCACCGACGCGGCGGCCACGCACGCGGCCACCCGGTCGCCCTTGACCACCGGCACGTTCGGCGCGGTGAGCCCAGGCACGGGGAAGCCGTCGGTCAGCACGTACCCGGGATGTGCACCCAATCGGGCGACAGCCCGGCGCATCCCCTCGATGTTCGCCACGTGCACGCCGATGAGGTCGACCTCCGCGGCGGGGACCACGATCACCGAGTAGTCCAGCGCCCGGTCCAGCAGCAGGTCGTACATCCGGTCGCGGGCGGGCGCGGTGAGGAGCTTGGAGTCGGTCAGGCCCTCGAACCTCGCCGCGTCACCGGTCCTGAGCACGCACGACGCCACGACCAGGGGGCCCGCGCAGGCACCGCGGCCGGCCTCGTCCACGCCCGCGACGGGACCGAGGCCGCGCCGGTCCAGCGCGGCCTGGAAGGCCCACATGCCCGCGGCCTGCCGAACCTGCGCGCGGGGCGGCTTGCGGATCACCCCCCGACCCTATCCCAGCCCGGAGCGCCTCAGCCGCGCCCTCACCCGCCTGCCGACCAGCAGGACGGGCCACGCGGCCGCCAGGCCCGCACCGGCCGGCAGGGCGTCCTGCCACTCGGGCGCGCCGAGCACGACCGCCTGCGGGTCGTGGTCGCCCACGCCCTGCCAGCGCGACGGCGGCAGCACGACCACCCGCGCCTTGCCCACCACGTTGTCCACCGGCACCAGCCCGGCCTCGCCGCCACCGCCCTGGCACCGCGAGTCGCACGAGTCGTTGCGGTTGTCGCCCAGCACGAACAGGAACCCTTCAGGTACCCTGACCTCGGCGAACGACTCCTGCGCGGTGCTGCGGCCGGGCGCCCGGTACACGTACGGCTCGTCCAGCGGCCGGCCGTCCACCAGCACGCGGTTCTGGTCGTCGCAGCACTTCACGGTCTGCCCGCCGACCGCGACGACCCGCTTGACGAAGTCCTCCTCGTTCGCCGTGGGGAACCCCAGCAGCGAACCCGCGAACCGGACCGCCCTGGACACCGGGTCGGTGGGCTCCGGGGCGGTGAACTCCTGGTTGATCCAGCTGTCCGGCCCGTGGAAGACCACCACGTCACCCGGCTCGGGCTCGGTGAAGTCGTAGGTGAGCTTGTCGACCAGCACGCGGTCGCCGAAGCACTCGCCCGTGCAGCCGTGCAGCGTCTGCTCCATCGACTCCGACGGGATCATGTAGACCTTCGCCAGGAACGCCTGGATCAGCACCGCCAGCAGGACCGCCACACCGACGAGGATGGGCAGCTCCTTCCAGAAGGAGCCCTTCTTCGCGGCCTTGCGGCGGGTGCTCGCGCGCCAGCGCTCGACCTTCTCCTCGTGCTCGGGGTCCTCCCCGTCGGAGGGACCCCGGCCCGGTGCGACGTCTACCACCCGCCCAGCGTACCGATCAGGGCTGTGTGGCCCTGGTCAACCGCCTGCGCACCTTCCGGGTGAAGAACAGGAGCGGCCACGCCGCGGCCAGCCCCGCGCCCGCCGGGACGGCGCTCTGCCACGCGGGCGCGCCGATCGCCGCGGCCTGCGCGTTGTGGTCGCCGATGCCCTGCCAGCGCGACGGCGGCAGCACGATCACGCGCGCCTTGCCGATCACGTTGTCCTCGGGCACGGTGCCCGCCAGGCCGCCACCGCCCTGCTTGCGGGAGTCGGTGGAGTTGGTGCGGTTGTCACCCATCACCCAGAGCTGGCCCTCGGGCACCTCGACCGGCGCGAACGGCTCGTGGTTCTCGGGCGAGGTGCCGGGCTGCCAGTAGACGTACGGCTCGTCCAGCGGCTTGCCGTCGACCTTGACCCGGTGCTGGTCGTCGCAGCACTCCACGGTCTGCCCGCCGACGGCGATGACCCGCTTGACGAAGTCGCGCTCGTTCGGCGGCGCCAGGCCGACCAGGGACGCCACCGAGTGCAGCCCCCGGACCACCGGGTTGGCCGACTCCTCGGTGGTGAAGTCGTTCTGGCCCCACGACTCGGGGCCGCGGAACACCACGACCTCGCCCGGCTCGATGTCGGTGAAGTCGTAGACCAGCTTGTCCACCAGCACCCGGTCGTTGTTGCAGCCGGGACAGCCGTGGAGGGTCTCCTCCATCGACTGCGACGGGATCACGTACACCCGCGCCAGGAAGGTCTGGATCAGGACGGTGAGCACGAGGGCCGTCGCGCCGAGCACGAGGAGCTCGCGCCACAGCGGCGGCTTCTTCTTGCCCTCCGCGGTCTTGCCTCCCGCAGCCGCGTCCGGAGTGGACTCGACTGCGGGATCCTGACCGTCTTCGTCAGCGGAGCGGTGCACGGGATCTGCCACGTGGGCAGGCTACTGGTTCCGCGTGAACCTGCCGTCAGGAGGCCGGCTTGGGGTCGCGCTTCTCGCGGATCTTGGCCGCCTTGCCGCGCAGCTCGCGCAGGTAGTACAGCTTCGCCCGGCGGACGTCGCCGCGGGTGGCGACCTCGACCTCGGCGATGTTCGGGGAGTGCACCGGGAAGGTGCGCTCGACGCCGACACCGAAGGAGACCTTGCGGACGGTGAAGGTCTCGCGGATGCCACCGCCCTGGCGGCGGATCACGACGCCCTGGAACACCTGGACCCGCTCGCGGGAGCCCTCGATGACGCGGACGTGGACCTTCAGCGTGTCGCCCGGCCGGAAGTCCGGGATGTCGGAGCGCAGCGACTGGGCGTCAAGAGCGTCCAGGGTGTTCATCGGTGGTCCGTCCTCGTCCTCACGTGTATTGCGTACTCCCCCGGGGCGCGGTCCAGCCAACGTTTTCACACGCGCGGGGGCGGGCTCGGCGCACGCCGGATGAGTGAACCGGGTGCAGCAACCTGTCCAGTGTGCCAGACGCGGCCGGTCAGGACGAAATCGCCCCTGACCTGAGCTCGTCGAGCAGCTTGCGGTCGTGCTTGTCCAGGGCTTCGTCGGGCAGCGCGTCGACCAGCTCGGGGCGGCGCTCCCAGGTGCGGCGCAGCGCCTGGTCACGACGCCAGCGGTCGATCAGCCGGTGGTTGCCCGAGCGCAGCACCTCCGGCACGGCCAGCTCGCGCCAGACCTCCGGGCGGGTGTAGCTGGGGCCCTCCAGCAGGCCGTCGGAGAACGAGTCCTCGGCGGCGGAGCGCGGGTTGCCCAGCACGCCGGGCAGCAGCCGGGCCACGGCCTCGACCACGACCAGCACCGCCACCTCGCCGCCGACCAGCACGTAGTCGCCGATGGAGACCTCGTCCACGCGCATCCGGCGGGACGCGTCGTCGACCACCCGCTGGTCGATGCCCTCGTACCGCCCGCAGGCGAACACCAGGTGCTCCTCGCCGGCCAGCTCGCGGGCCATCGCCTGGGTGAAGGGCCGCCCGGCGGGCGTGGGCACGACCAGCCGGGTCCGCTCGGTGCAGACGGCGTCCAGCGCCGCGCCCCACACCTGCGGCTTCATCACCATGCCGGGACCACCGCCGTACGGGCTGTCGTCCACGGCCTTGTGCACGTCGTGCGTCCAGTCGCGCAGGTCGTGCACGCCGACCGAGATCAGGCCCCGGTCGACCGCCTTGCCGAGCAGCGCGGCCCGCAGCGGGTCGAGGTACTCGGGGAAGATCGTGACGACGTCAACGCGCATCGAGCAGGCCCTCGGGGGGGTCGAGCACCACCCGGCCGCCCGCGACGTCGACCGCGGGGACGATCTCCCGGACGAACGGGACCAGGGTCTCGTCGCCGGTCTCGCGCACGATCACCAGCAGCTCGCCCCCCGGCCCGTGCACGATCTCGCGGACGGTGCCGACGCGCGTGCCGTCGGCCAGCTCGGCGACCAGGCCCTCCAGCTCGTGGTCGTAGAACTCGTCCGGGTCGCCGGTGGGCGGCAGGTCCTCCGTCCCGGCCAGCAGCAGCGTGCCGCGCAACGTCTCGGCGACGTCGCGGGTCAGGACCTCCGCGAAACGCACCAGCAGCCGCCCGGAGTGGTTCCGGGCGGCTGCGACGGTGAGGTTGCGGGACGTCCCGTCACGCAGTTTGGCGGCCAGCACCGAGCCCGGCGCGAACCGGGTCTCGGGCAGGTCGGTGCGCAGGTCGACGGCCAGTTCGCCGCCGATGCCGTGCGCCTTGGCCACGCGGCCGACGACGACGTCCATCAGCGCGCTCAGCGATCGGTGTCGACCACGTCGACCCGCACGCCGCGACCGCCGATACCGGCCATCACGGTGCGCAGCGCGGTCGCGGTGCGGCCGGACCGGCCGATCACCTTGCCGAGGTCGTCCGGGTGGACGTGGACCTCCAGCGTGCGCCCGCGCCGGGTCGTGACCAGGTTGACCCGGACGTCGTCCGGGTGGTCGACGATGCCCCGAACGAGGTGTTCGAGGGCGTCAGCCAACAAGCTCACGCCTCGTCCTTGGCGGCCTCGGCGGCGGGCTCGGCGTCCGCCTTCTTCGCGTCGTCCCGCTTGGCGGACTTCTTCTTCGGCGTGGTGGCCTCGGTCGTCGGCGCGTCACCGGCGGCGGCCAGCGCCGCGGCGAACAGGTCCGCCTTGTTCGGCTTCGGCTCCTTGACCTTCAGCGTGCCCTCGGCGCCCGGCAGGCCCTTGAACTTCTGCCAGTCACCGGTGATCTCCAGCAGGCGCTGCACCGGCTCGGTCGGCAGCGCGCCGACGCCCAGCCAGTACTGCGCCCGATCGGTGTTGACCTCGATCAGCGAGGGCTCGTCCTTCGGGTGGTACTTGCCGATCGTCTCGATGGCCTTGCCGCTGCGGCGGGTGCGGGCGTCGGCGACGACGATGCGGTAGTACGGCTGACGGATCTTGCCAAGCCGCTGAAGCTTGATCTTGACGGCCACGGGTGTGGGTGCTCCTCGTGCTCTGATGTGCGTCAGGTTGGGCAGTCCTCACCCGAGTGGGGCACGGGTGGTGAAAGCCCAGGTGTCTGGGGCGCCACGGCACGGTGAGAGGGACCGACCTCGGCGAACAACCGTCAATTGTGCCAGACGACCCTAGCCGGCGGCGAACCGGCCCACCGGTGTGCCGCGCGACTCCAGTTCGGCGCGGATCCGCCGGGCGTGCTCGACCGCCCCCGGCGTGTCGCCGTGGACGCAGACGGACTCGACCTCGGCCCGCACGACGGTGCCGTCGACGGCCACCAGCTCGCCGTGCTCGGCCAGCCTGAGCACCTGCGCCAGGACGGCGTCCGTGCCGCTCAGGACGGCGCCGGGCGACCGGCGGGGCACGAGCGCGCCCTCCGGGGTGTAGGCGCGGTCCGCGAACGCCTCGCGCACGGGGCGCAGGCCGGCCCGCTCGGCGTGGTGCAGCAGCCGGGAGCCGGGCAGGCCCAGGACCGGCAGGTCCCCGAACGCCCGCACGCCGTCCACCACGGCCCGCGCCTGCTCCTCGTGGCGCACGGTGGCGTTGTAGAGCGCGCCGTGCGGCTTGACGTAGGACACCCGGGTGCCCGCCGCGCGGGCGCACGCGTCGAGCGCGCCCACCTGGTACAGCACCTCGTCGGCCAGCTCGGCCGGGTCGACGTCGATGAAGCGGCGGCCGAAGCCGGCCAGGTCGCGGTAGGACACCTGGGCGCCGACGGCCACGCCGCGCGCGGCGGCCGACCGGCACACCCGCCGCATGGTCGACGGGTCGCCCGCGTGGAAGCCGCAGGCCACGTTCGCGCTGGTGACGACGTCCAGCAGGGCGTCGTCGTCGCCCAGGCGCCAGATGCCGAAGCCCTCGCCCAGGTCGCTGTTCAGGTCGATCACGCGGGCATCACCCCGACGGAGACGAGCAGGAGGGTCAGGCCGGGCAGGAAGTTGTTGATCACGTGCGCGACCACGCTGGCGGTCAGCCCGCGGGTGATCAGCCTGGCGATGCCGATCGGGATCGCGATGACGATCAGCAGCGAGGTGCGCAGGGGCTCCAGGTGGCTGGCGGCGAAGATCAGGGTGGTCAGCGTGAACGCCGCCCAGCGGCTCCAGCGCTGCCGCTCGATCGCGCCCCAGAGCAGGCCGCGGTAGATGATCTCCTCGCAGACCGGGCCCAGGAAGCAGACGTAGCAGAACATCACCACGGCGGCCGTCACCGGCAGGCCCGCGCCGTCCACCAGCTCGCCGATGGCCGAGGTCGCGTTGTCGTCGCCCACCAGCCGCGACCAGACCACCGCGGCGACGTAGGTCATGACCAGGCCGAGCGCGCCCAGCTTCAGGCCGATCTTGACGTCGTCGCGGTTCCAGTCCAGGCGCAGGTCCTGCCACGGGCCGTTGCCGCGCACGTAGGTGACGACCACGGCGGCGGTCGCCGCGAGGACGGTGGGCACCATCGAGCCGACCAGGATGAACGCCACCGACGAGCCGAGGTCCGTGCCCGAGGTGCGGGCCAGCGCCGTGATGAACACGGCGCTGAGGATGAAGATCGCCTCGACCAGCAGGAAGGCGCCGAAGCCCCAGCGCTGGCCGGCGCGCTCCGGCGCCGGTTCCCGCCCGACCGCGCGGACGCTCGCGATCAGTCCCGTCGGGGGTTCGTCCGGTGGTTCCACAGCCATCCACCCTAGTCAGCCGGTGTACAGGTACACGGCGGGCAGCAGGTTGTTCGTCGCGTGGGCCACCACGCTGGACGCTGCCCGTCCGGTGATCATCCGGGCCGCGCCGATGGCGAGCCCCTGGGCGAAGAGGCCGAGCATCCGCCAGCTCTCCTCGTGGAGGAAGGCGAAGACCAGGGCGGTGAGGGCCAGGATCACGCCTTTCGGGATCCGGTGGTGCGCCAGGGCGTGCCACAGCGCGCCCCGGGTGAGCAGCTCCTCGGTCAGCGGCGCGCCGAGGAAGACGAACAGGGCGGCGGCGGCCAGCCAGACCGTGCGCCCGCCCGACAGCGCCCCGATCCGCTCCACCGAGGTGGTCGGGTCGGGGTTGATGCGCAGCAGGATCGTGCCCAGCAGCCAGGCGGCCAGCAGCGCCGCGCCGCCCATGGCCAGGCCCACCCTGAGATCGCGGGCGGTGGGCCACAGGCCGAAGTCGCGGTTCGGGCCGCGGCCCAGGCGCCACGACACCACGGCCGGCCCGAGGCCGAGCAGGACGTTGGGCAGGAAGATCAGCAGCAGCAGCGGGCCGAGCACCGGCGGGTCGGTGACGTCCACCTCGGCGAAGCGGTCGGCGGTCGCGGCGGTGAGGACCAGGGTGGCGAGGTAGTAGCCGCCCAGGCCGGTGAAGAACGCCAGGAACGCCCAGTGCCCGCGCCCGGTGTCCTGGATGTCCTGTTCCGCCACTCGTCCGAAATTACTGGTCCAGGGGCAGGAGGTGCCGCCCGAGTTCGGTCAAGATCACCCTGACGGCGGCACGCGCTCGTTCGGGGTGCCCACGCGAGCGGGAAGAATTCCACCGGAAGTGCGGTTTCGCCGGACGGTCGGCACCCGGCCGGAACCCGGTCGACCACGGCGGGCGACAGGGCCGGTCACCCGACCGTTCAGACGTGGATCCGACCCCGCAGCACCACCAGGCTCGGCCGGCGCAGCACGGCGAGGTCCTCGCGCGGGTCCGACCCGTAGACCACGACGTCGGCCGCGGCGCCCTCGGTGAGCGAGGGGAAGCCCAGCCACTCGCGGGCCGCCCAGGAGGCCGCGCCCAGGGCCCGCTCGGTCGTCATGCCGACCCGGTGCAGCGCCTCGACCTCGTCGGCGATCCGGCCGTGCGCGATGCCGCCGCCCGCGTCGGTGCCCGCGAACACCGGCACCCCCGCCTCCACGGCCTTGGCCACGGTTCGGGAAACGCGCGCGTGCAGGTCCCGCATGTGGGCCTGGTAGGCCGGGAACCGGTCCGCGCCCCCCGCGATCGACGGGAAGTTCTCCACCACGTTGATCAGCGTGGGCACCAGGGCGGTGCCGTTGCGCGCCATCAGCTCGATCGTGTCGTCGGTCAGGCCGGTGCCGTGCTCGATGCAGTCGATGCCCGCGGCGAGCAGCGCCGGGAGGGCGTCCTCGCCGAACACGTGCGCGGTGACCCGGGCCTTGCCCTCGTGGGCGACCTTGATCGCCTCGGTGAGCACGTCCTCGGTCCACAGCGGCGCCAGGTCGCCGGTGTCCCGGTCGATCCAGTCGCCGACGAGCTTGACCCAGCCGTCGCCGTCGGCGACCTGCTCGGCCACCGCGGCGGGCAGGTCGGCCGGGTCCTCCAGCTCGTGGCCCAGGTACCGGAGGTAGCGCTTGGGCCGGGCCAGGTGGCGGCCCGCCCGCAGGACGCGCGGCAGGTCCAGGCGCTCCTGGAGCGGCCGGGTGTCCAGGGGTGAGCCGCAGTCGCGCAGCAGCAGTGCGCCCGCGTCCCGGTTGGCCAGCGCCTGGTCCACGGCCTCGGGCAGGTCGACCGCGCCGCGCGGCCCGAGGCCGACGTGGCAGTGCGCGTCCACCAGGCCGGGCACGAGGTAGCCGCCGTCGGACACCGTGGTCGCGCCGGGCACCGGGCGGGTGCGGATGCGGCCGTTGACCACCCAGAGGTCGCGCGGCGCGCCGCCCTCGGGCAGCACCACGCCCCGCAGGTGCAGACCGGTCACTTGCCGAACTTCAACTTCGAGGGGTCGAAGCCGGGCGGGAGCTGGTCGAGCCCGCCGAGACCGGGCGGGAGCTCGGGCGCGCCGCCGGGGGGCACCATGCCGGGCGGCATCATCCCCGGGGGCATCATCCCGGGCACCATGCCGGGGAAGCCGCCGCGCACCTTCGGCGGCGTCGGGCCGCGCCCCTTGCCCTTCTTCCCCTTCTTGCCCTTGCCCTTGCGGTTGTTCCGGTTGCCGGCGCCGCCCGGCAGGCCGAACCGGCCCGCCATCTGGCTCATCATCTTGCGCGCCTCGAAGAAGCGGTTGACCAGGTCGTTGACGTCGCTGACCTTGACGCCCGAGCCGTTGGCGATGCGCAGCCGGCGGGAGGCGTTGATCATCTTGGGGTCGTCGCGCTCGGCCGGGGTCATGCCGCGGATGATCGCCTGGACCCGGTCGAGGTGCTTCTCGTCGAAGTTGGCGAGCTGGTCCTTCATCTGGTTCGCGCCGGGCAGCATCCCCAGCAGGTTCGCGATGGGCCCCATCTTGCGCAGGGCCAGCATCTGCTCCAGGAAGTCCTCCAGGGTCAGCTGGCCGGAGCCGAGCTTGACCGCGGCGGCCTCGGCCTGCTCGGCGTCGAACGCCTGCTCGGCCTGCTCGATGAGGGTGAGCATGTCACCCATGCCGAGGATGCGGCTCGCCATCCGGTCCGGGTGGAAGACGTCGAAGTCCTCCAGCTTCTCGCCGTTGGAGGCGAACAGGATCGGCCGGCCGGTGACCTCGCGGACGCTGAGCGCGGCGCCGCCGCGGGCGTCGCCGTCGAGCTTGGTGAGCACCACGCCGGTGAAGCCCACGCCGTCGCTGAACGCGGTGGCCGTGTTGACCGCGTCCTGACCGATCATCGCGTCGACCACGAACAGCACCTCGTCGGGCTGCACGGCGGCGCGGATGTCGATCGCCTGGCGCATCATCTCCTCGTCGACGCCCAGGCGGCCCGCGGTGTCGACTACGACGACGTCGTGCTGGGCCCGCTTGGCCTCCTCGACGCCGCGGCGGGACACGGCGACCGGGTCGCCGACGCCGTTGCCGGGCTCCGGCGCGAACACGGGCACGCCCGCTCGCTGGCCGACCACCTGGAGCTGGGTCACCGCGTTGGGGCGCTGGAGGTCGCACGCCACGAGCAGCGGCGTGTGGCCCTGGGCCTTGAGCCAGCGGGCGAGCTTGCCGGCCAGGGTCGTCTTGCCCGCGCCCTGGAGGCCGGCGAGCATGATCACCGTCGGCGGGGTCTTGGCCAGGTTCAGCCGGCGGGTCTCACCGCCGAGGATGCCGACGAGCTCCTCGTTGACGATCTTGATGACCTGCTGGGCCGGGTTCAGCGCCTGCGAGACCTCGGAGCCCTTGGCCCGCTCCTTGATGCTGGCGATGAACGAGCGCACCACGGGGAGCGCGACGTCGGCCTCCAGCAGCGCGACCCGGATCTCGCGCGCGGTGGCGTCGATGTCGGCGTCGGAGAGCCGCCCCTTGCCCCGCAGGTTCTGCAGGACCGAGGTGAGCCGGTCGGAGAGGGTGTTGAACACGGTGCCGCCAGACCTCGCACGTCGGATTCCGCCACTGGTCACCCGCCAGGGTAGCCGCTCACCCTTCGGCCACGGAAAGCCGCAGGCGGTCACGGCGGGTGAGCACGCTCAGGCCCTGCCAGCCGCGCGGCGGGGGGCCCGAGGTGAAGCGGGCGCGCAGCCGGGCGGCGCGGCGCACGTGCCGGGTGAACGACCGGGAGTTCAGCAGCCTGCCCCGCTCCACCTGGCCCGCCAGGGCCTCCTCGGGGCTCGCGTCGAGCCAGACGAAGTGCCGGGGCCGGTGGGTGAGCAGGCCGACCGCGACCAGGCCGGCCCGGGTGGTGGGGCGGGTGGACGGCTCGTGCACCAGCAGCAGGCTGCGGGAGGCGGTGATCGCGTACCAGAGGATGCGGCCGCGGTGCACGAGGTGCACCAGCGGGCGGTAGAAGCGGTAGGGGACGGCTTTCGGGAACAGCGCGACGAGGCGGTTCCGGACCTGGTCGGAGTCCAGCACGACCGCGGGCGCGCCGCCGGTGTCGGCGGCGGCGAGCAGCGTCGTCTTGCCCGCTCCGGGCAGGCCGGCCAGCACGACGAGGGAGCGCGGCCCCACGGCGACAGCGGTCATCGCATCCATACTAAAAAGACGTTTCGGACGCCGCCGAGTTCCGCGCCGACGCTTTCCGTGATCCACGTCCCGCGCGACCGGGTTCGCGCGGGGTGCTCCGGGAGCGGCCCAACCCCTCGATGAGCCGCTCCCGGACCACCCGGTGACGACACCCCCCGCCCCCCGGGGAGGAACCCCCACGTCGTCACGGCACCAAGCCTGCCCTGCCGGCGGGGTACCCGGCAGCGTGAGCACCCGCGGGGGTTGTGCGTAGACCTACGCAACCCACCCGGCGAAGACCCACCCGACGAGGACCCGGCGGGCGGTTCACCGGAGTGGTTCACCGGGTCGGTCCACCGGGACGGTTCACCGGGCGGCGAGCACCACCGCGCGTTCGACCTCCCGCCGGCGGGTCGCGTCCAGGCCGTCCGCCGCGGCGAGCGCGAAGGAGTCCACGACCGTGGAGCCCAGCGTGGACACCCGCGCCCACACCACGTCCACCCCGCACCGCTCCAGGGCGTCGGCGACGCGGTGCAGCAGCCCGATCCGGTCGGCCGCCCGCAGCTCCAGCACCACCGCGCCGGTCGACTCGTCGTCGAACCACAGCACCCTCGGCGGCGGCGGGTCCTGCGGCGGCCCGCCGTAGTCGCGCTCCTTGGCGGCGAGCTTGTCGGCCAGCGCCAGCGAGCCGTCCACGGCCCTGGTCAGCTGCTCGCGCAGCAGGGTCACGTCCGGCAGCGAGCCGAACCGCGGCGAGACGGTGAACACGTCCACCGCCGCCGCCCCGGTGGCGGGGTCGCCGTAGGAGCGCAGCGCGGCCGCGTGCACCTCCAGCGAGTTCAGCGCCAGCACCCCGGCGGCCCGGGACAGCAGGCCGGGGCGGTCCGGCGCGACGACCGTGACGACCGCGGTGCCGCCGCCGGCGTCCAGCAGCACGTCGGGCCGGCCGGCGGCGACCACCGCCAGGGCCAGGTCCCGCTGCCGCTGGTCGAGCGGTTCCGGCGCGGGCAGGGGGTCGCCCGCCATCGCGGTCCGGCAGCGGCCGACCAGGTCGTTGACCAGCGACGCCTTCCAGTCGGTCCACACGCCCGGACCGGTGGCCAGGGCGTCGGCCTCGGCCAGCGCGTGCAGCAGCTCCAGCAGCACCGGGTCGCCGCCGAGCGTCTCCACCACGCGGCGCACGGTCGCCTCGTCCTCCACGTCCCGGCGGGTCGCGGTGTGCGGCAGCAGCAGGTGGTGGCGCACCAGCGCGGTGAGCGTCGCCACGTCCTGCGGCCACAGCCCGAGGCGTTCGGCGATCTGCGTGGTCAGCGCCGCGCCGACCTCGGAGTGGTCGGCCTGCCTGCCCTTGCCGATGTCGTGCACCAGGGCGCCGAGCAGCAGCAGGTCCGGGCGCGAGACCCGGGTGACCAGCCGGGCGGCGTGCGCCGTGGCCTGCACGAGGTGGCGGTCCACGGTCCAGGTGTGGGCGGCGTCGCGCGGCGGCAGGTCGCGCACCGCGCCCCACTCCGGGAACAGCCGGCCCCACAGCCCGGTGCGGTCCAGCGCCTCCACCACGTCGATCAGGCCGGTGCCGCTGCCCAGCAGCGCCAGCAGCTCGTCGCGGGCCTCCCGGGGCCACGGCTGCCGCAGCTCGGGCGCGGAGTCGGCGAGCTTGGCCAGGGTGCCCGGGGCGATCGGGTGCTTGCTGCGCGCGGCGGCCGTGGCCACCCTGAGCAGCAGCGCCGGGTCGCGGCCGGGCACGGCGTCGCGGGCCAGCGCCACCTCGGCGCCGTGCAGCACGACGCCCTCGTCCAGCGGCCGCCGGGCGGGCGCGCGCCGCAGCGGGGACCGCGCGAACACGCCCAGCCCGCGCTTGGGCACCGCGGCCCGCGCCGTGCGCGTGGCCACGTCCACCGCGTACACGACGGTGCGCGCGGCCGACGACAGCGCCCGCGCCAGGGCGAAGCGGTCCGGCAGGCCCAGGGCCGCGGCCACCTCGTCGCCGTCCTGCGCGCGCAGCACGTCGCGCGGCCGGCCGGCCACCCGGCGCAGCTCCGTGCGCACGTCCAGCAGCAGCTTGCGCGCCTCCTCGACCTCCGCCGACGGCCGGTCGGTCAGCTGCGCGGCGCTCAACGCGTCCAGCAGCGTCACGTCGCGCAGCCCGCCGCGGCCGTGCTTGAGGTCGGGTTCCACGCGGTGCGCGATCTCGCCGCTGCGGGCCCACCGCCGCGAGGCCGACTCCGCCATCTCGTCCAGCCTGCCGCGCACGCCGGAGCGCCACGCCTGGCGCGCGTTGTCGCCCAGGCGCCCGCTGACCTCCTGGTCGCCCGCGAGGTGCCGGACGTCCAGCAGCCCCAGCGCGGTGCGCAGGTCGGACGCCGCGACGCGCAGCGCCTCGCCGACCGTGCGCACCGAGTGGTCGAGGCCGATGCCGGAGTTCCACAGCGGGTACCACAGCTTCTCGGCCACCGCGTCCACGCCCTTGTGCCCGTTGTGCACCAGGACGAGGTCGAGATCGGAGTAGGGCACCAGCTCACGCCTGCCCAGGCCACCCACGGCGGCCAGCGCGACCCCGCTGCCCGGCCCGCCCACACCCGCCTGCGCGGCGTGCGCGGTGAGCCAGAACTCGTGCAGGTCCACCAGCGCCTCGCGCAGCGACTCCCCCGTCAAACGGCGCCGACCCGGCGCGAGCAGCCGATCGCGTGCCCGCACCAGGTCGTCCGCCGTGACGACGGCCGTTCCGGTGTCGTCCATCCGGCCGTCTCCCCTTCCCCTACAGGGCGTCCGAGCCGCGCTCCCCGGTCCGGACCCGGATGACCGTGTCGACGGGGGTCACCCAGACCTTCCCGTCACCGATCTTGCCGGTGCGCGCGGCCTCCACGACGGCGTCGAGGACCTTGTCCACGGCCGCGTCGTCGATCAGCACCTCGATGCGCAGCTTGGGCACGAAGTCCACGGCGTACTCGGCGCCGCGGTAGACCTCGGTGTGACCCTTCTGCCTGCCGTAGCCCTGGACCTCGCTGACGGTCATGCCCAGCACGCCCAACTGCTCCAGCGACGCCTTCACGTCGTCCAGGGTGAAGGGCTTGATGATCGCGGTGACCAGCTTCATGACTTGTTGCTCCCCTCGAGGACAGCGGTGGCGCCGGCGGCGACGCTGGGCTTGCCCGCGCCGCGGGTGCCCAGGCCGCTGCCGAACTCGTAGGCGGTCTCCGCGTGCTCGGCCTCGTCGATGCCGCCGATCTCGGACTCCTCGTCGGCCCGGAAGCCGACGGTGACCTTGACCAGGTAGCCGAGCAGCAGGCTGAGCACGAAGGAGTAGGCGAGCACCGCGATCGCGCCCACGGCCTGGCGCCACAGCTGGTCGACGCCGCCGCCGTAGAAGAGGCCGTTGACGCCCGCCGGGGCGGCGTCGCTGGCGAAGAGGCCGATCAGCAGGGTGCCGGACAGGCCGCCGACCAGGTGCACGCCGACCACGTCGAGCGAGTCGTCGAAGCCGAAGCGGTACTTGAGGCTGACCGCCAGGGCGCACAGCGCGCCGGTGATCGCGCCGATCGCGATGGCGCCGAGCGGGGTGACCGACGAGCAGGCCGGGGTGATGGCGACCAGGCCCGCGACGATGCCGGAGGCGGCGCCGAGGGTGGTGGCGTTGCCGTCGCGGACGCGCTCCACCAGCAGCCAGCCGAGCATCGCGGCGGAGGTGGCGACCAGGGTGTTGACGAAGGTGACACCGGCGGTGGCGTTGGCGGCGACGGCGGAGCCCGCGTTGAAGCCGAACCAGCCGAACCACAGCAGCCCGGCGCCCAGGACGACCAGCGGGAGGCTGTGCGGCTTCATCCGGTCCTTCGGCCAACCGACGCGCTTGCCGAGGACCAGCGCCAGGGCCAGGCCCGCCGCGCCGGCGTTGATGTGCACCGCGGTGCCGCCGGCGAAGTCGATGGCGGCCAGCTGGTTGGCGATCCAGCCGCCCGGGTCGACGACGTTGCCCGCCTCGTCCTTGCCGTCGAAGTCGAAGACCCAGTGGGCGACCGGGAAGTAGACGATGATCGACCACAGGCCCGCGAACAGCAACCAGGGGCCGAAGCGGGCGCGGTCGGCGATCGCGCCCGAGATCAGCGCCACGGTGATGATGGCGAACATCGCCTGGAACGCGACGAACACCGTGGCCGGCAGCGTGCCGGACAGCGCGTCGGGCCCGAGCAGGCCGTCCAGGCCGAAGAACTCGAAGGGCGCGCCCAGCAGGCCGCCGCCGACGTCCTTGCCGAACGCCATCGAGTAGCCGACGAGCACCCAGAGCACACCGACCACGCCGATGGCACCCAGGCTCATCATCATCATGTTGAGCACACTCTTGGACCGGACCATGCCCCCGTAGAAGAAGGCGAGGCCCGGGGTCATCAACAGCACCAGCGCGGCACTGGTGAGCACCCAGGCGGTGTCCCCTGTATCCACTGTCGACCTCCACTGCACGTCGGTTGCAGGGAGCATCGATACGTCCTGTTTCACGCGGTTGCGCCGAAGGTTTCGCGGCGGTGAACTGTCCGGGCCCCGGTGTTACGGCCGCGTTTCGCGCGCTTGAAGGGAACGGTTCCGCCGGTGACCAGTCCGCTCCACCGTGGAATTTCCGGTGACGGATCGTGCGAGGACCCCTCGCTCCCGGGGTGAACCCCCCACCTCCGCCGGTGGCCTCCGCGACGGTGGGTCATGACCGCGCCGGTCGGGCCCGCCGGGCGCGGGTGGGCCGATCGGCGCACCCGCGACGGCACGAGCCGCCCTCGCCGAGGGGCGGCGGGGGCGGCTCGTGGACCCGGGCGCGGGGCTAGCCGAGCCAGCCCGGCACGCCGGGCGCCGGACCCGCCGGGAGCGGCCGCGCGTCGAGCGGCGCGACCGGCTCGGCCGGGGGTTCGACGCCGGGGCAGCGGGCGCCGTCGCGCGGCGTCCTGAGGTTGATCAGGTAGTCGTCCACGGCACCCGTGGTGCAGTCGCTGCGGCCGTAGACGCCGTGGCCCCAGCCCTCGTAGGTGAGCAGCACGGTGGTGTCGCGGCTCTGCCGGTGGGCGTTGGCCGCCCACGCGTACGGGGTGGACGGGTCGTGCAGGGCGTTGGTCATGAGGATCTTGGGCGCGTGGTCGATCCGCAGCCGGTGCTGCGGGTTGTTCACCCGCTCCGGCAGGCCGACGCAGCCCGTCGTCGCGCTGTGGCCCAGGGCCGAGCCGCGCATGTGCGGCGCGAGCCGGTTGTTCCGCTCGACCAGCGCGGAGAGCTCGCGGTGGTCCTTCACGCGGATCGCCCAGTCCTGGCAGAACACCGCGGGGAACGGGTTGTGCGCGGTCTCCTCGGCGGCGAGCGCCGAGGCGGCGGGGGCGCCCGCGCGCAGGTCGACGACCAGCTGGGCGAGGAAGGTCCAGTCCGGGCCGTAGAACGCGCTGAGCGCGATGCGGCTGATCTGCTGGGCGGTCACCTTCAGGCTCGGGTCGCCCGGCTGGCCGATCTCGCCGCGGTCGGCGCGGGCCAGCAGGTCGTCCCAGACCGCGGCCACGTCCTGGCCGTGCAGCGCGCACGACGGGGTGCGGTCGCACCACTCCACGAACTCGTGGAAGGAGTCCTCGGCGCCCACGGCCTCGGTCTCGTTGAACCGCCGGGTGCCGAGGCTGTGGTCCATGTTCGAGTCGAGCACCATGGCGCGGATGTCGCGGCCGAACTCCTCGGCGTACTGCTGGCCGATGAGCGTGCCGTAGGAGATGCCGTAGTAGCTGATCTTCCGCTCGCCGAGGGCCTTGCGCAGCGCGTCGACGTCCTTGACCACGGACAGGGTGTCGGCGTGGTCGTAGATCGGACCGGAGCGCTCGCGGCAGTCGGCGGCCAGCTCGCGGTTGTGGGCGGCCAGCGCGCGGAACCCGGCCTCGTCGGCGGGGTAGGCCGAGGGGGCCGCCCGCAGCAGCTCCAGCGAGCAGCGCACCGGTTGGCTGCGGGCCACGCCGCGCGGGTCGAAGCCGACGACGTCGAAGCGCTCCAGCACGGCCGGGCTGAAGTACCGGTCGGCGCCGAGCGCGAAGTCCACCCCCGAACCGCCCGGTCCGCCGGGGTTGACCACCAGCACCCCGACGCGCTTGGCCGGGTCGGTCGCGGGTCGGCGGGCCACGGCGAGGTCGAACCGCTCGCCGCGCGGGCGCGCCCAGTCGATCGGCAGGCTGAGCGCGCCGCACTCCACCTCGGCCGGTTCCTCGCACGGCGCCCACTCGACGCGTGCCGTGCCCGGCGGGTCCGCGAACGCGGGCGTCGCCGTCCCCAGGACGAGCGCGCAGGCGGCGGCAGCGCCGCCCAGCGCTCGGATGCTCGATCGCACAGGTTCCTCCCTAGTTCCTGTCACCCAATAGGGTGATCGCAGGCTGTCAGGGGCGTTGTGCGTCTCACAAGCAACTCAAGTCGTAGGCAAAATCAGCCCGAAGGCTGACAACGTCAGGACCCCCGGGTAACTGCCTGGTAGCGCTGGGTGAGCCCGTGCAGTCCCGCCGGGGTCAGTGCGCCGATCAGGCGAAGGCGGGCCATGCCGCCGTCCGGGTGGATGTCGAGCCTCGCGTGGGTGACCTCCTCGCCCCGCTCCACGCGGAAGCGGTGGCGGGTGTCGGGCTGCAACCGGGTCAGGGGCAGCAGGTCGACCCACCCGCCGTCGCCGCGCCGGCCCCGCACCGAGGCCCAGCCCGGCGCGTTGCCCTTGAAGTGGGTGGTGTCCAGCTCCGCCAGGCGGACCACGCCGGCCGCGGCGAGCGCGATCTCCACCCAGTCGTTGCCGTCGTCCCGGCGCCGCGCGGTCTCCCAGCCCTCCCCCATCACCCGCGCCTGACCGGGCGCGATCAGGTTGGCCGGCGAGCCGTAGAACATGTCGCTGCACCCGGTGACCGACGCGCCGTTCTCCAGCGCCGCCAGGTCCAGCGCCTCCGGGAGCACCAGCTCCGGGTCGACCACCGGCTCACCGTGCACGCGCAGCCGCGCCACCCCGCCGTCCGGGTGGATGGTCAGGCGGACGTGGGTCCAGCGGCGCCCGTCGGCCACGTCGAAGTGGTGCTTGCGGTCGCCGCCCAGGGGCGACCTCGGCACCAGGGTCTCCCAGCCGGTCAGCTCGTCCGGGGCCGGGTGGCCGCGCACGGCGGTCGCCTCCACCGAGGCGAACGGCGGGTAGTTGCCCGTGAAGAACGCCGTGTCCACCACGACGCCCCGGACCACGCCGGGCAGGCCGAGGCGCACCACCGCGTGGTCCACGCCCGGCTCCCGGCGGCGGCGCGTCTCCCACCCGTCGTAGACCTGCCCCTTGTGGCCGAACGTGTGCGGCCGGTACCCCGGCTCCGCCCGCTCGACCAGGTTCTCCCGCTCGGCGAACGACTCGTCGTTGGCCCACACCACGCCGCCGCCCACCGCCCGGCAGGCCAGGTCGGGCAGCATCGTCCAGGGTGTCCCGGTCATGCGTCTCCTCTGGTCAGCAACCGCCCGCGCGGTCGGTCGTCCACCGGCTGCCCGCGCAGCCACGTGCGCCGCACCACGCCGGACAGCGGCCGGCCGTGGTACGGGGTGACGGGGTTGCGGTGGTGCAGCGCCGCGCGGTCGACCACGAACGCCTCGTCCGGGGCGAACACGGCGAAGTCGGCGTCCGCGCCCGGCGCGATCCGGCCCTTGGCGGTCAACCCCACGAGGTCGGCCGGGTTGGTCGCCATCCACCGCACCACGTCGGTCAGCCCGTGACCGCGCCGCCGGGCCTGGGTCCAGACCGCGGGCAGGCCGAGCTGGAGGCTCGCCACCCCGCCCCACGCACTGGCGAAGTCGCCCCGCTTGAGCTCCGGCGTGCACGGCGAGTGGTCGGTCACCACCAGGTCGACCAGGCCCTCGCCCAACGCGCGCCACAGCTGCTCGCGGTTGGCCGCGTCGCGGATCGGCGGGCAGCACTTGAACTCCGTCGCGCCGTCCGCGATCTCCTCGGCGACGAACGTCAGGTAGTGCGGGCACGTCTCCGCGGTCACCGCCAGCCCGCGCCCCTTCGCCTCCCGCACCCGGTCGAGCGCCTGCCGGCTGGACACGTGCAGCACGTGCAGCCGGGCGCCGGTGCGGGCGGCCAGCTCCACCACCGAATCGACCGCCCTGGCCTCCGCGCGGTGCGGGCGTGAGTCCAGGAACGCCCGGTAGCCGGGACCGGGTTCGGTGATCTCGTGCGGGTCCTCGGCGTGCACGACGGTCAGCGCGCCCAGCGGCGCCAGCCGGTCGAGGGCCCGGCGCAGCTCGTCGGTGCTGACGTGCGGGAACTCGTCCACGCCCGAGTGCACCAGGAAGCACTTGAAGCCGAACGCGCCCGCCTCGTGCAGCGCGACCAGGTCGTCGGCGTTGTCCGGCACGATCCCGCCCCAGAACCCCACGTCCACGTGGACCCGGCCGAGCGCCGCCGCCCGCTTGACCGCCAGCGCCGCCGGCGTCGTGGTCGGCGGCAGGCTGTTCAGCGGCATGTCCACGATCGTGGTGACGCCGCCGGCCGCCGCCGCCCGGGTGGCCGTGGCGAAGCCCTCCCACTCGGCCCGCCCCGGGTCGTTGACGTGCACGTGGGTGTCCACCAGGCCGGGCAGCAGCACCTCGTCCGGCGCCAGCTCCACCACGGTGGCGGCGTCGAGGCGGTCGGCCACCGCGACCACGCGCCCGCCGGCCACGCCGACGTCGGCCGCGCGCTCGCCGTCCGGGGTGATCACTCGCGCCGCCCTCAGCACCAGGTCCATGGACCTCACCTTGGCAGCCGGGCGGGCGCGGCGGCAGCACCCCGGTGTTCCGGGATCGTGTCCGACCGGGGCGTCCCGGCACCGCGACGGCACGTCATTGACACGTCCGGGGGGCGCTCGTACCGTCCCGCCCAGGCGGAAACGCGATTCCGCGAGACGGAAAAGGGAGCGCCCGTGCCCGACCTGCCCGCGTTCAACTCGGCGCCCCCGGACGAACTCCGCCCCCTGCTCGCCGAGTGCCTCGCGGTGCCGCGCTGGGTGGACGCCGTGCTGGCCGGTCGGCCTTACGCGGACGTGGAGGCGCTGCTCGCCGCCGCGGACCGGGCCGCCGAGGAGCTGTCCGACGACGAGGTCCGCGCCGCGATCGCCGGGCACCCGCGCATCGGGGAGCGCGCGACGGGCGGTGGGCCGGGCGCGCGGTGGTCCGCCGACGAGCAGTCGGGCGTCGCCGCGGCCGCGGCCGGTCGGCTGGCCACCGCGAACGCCGCCTACGAGGAGCGCTTCGGGCACATCTACCTCGTGTGCGCGACCGGGTTGAGCGGCGAGCGGGTGCTGATCGACCTCGACGCGCGCCTGGGCAACCCGCCGGACGTCGAGCTGCGCGTGGTGAACCGGGAACTGGCCAGGATCGCCGCGCTGCGGCTGGGGAAGGTGCTGTCGTGACCACGCTGTCCACCCACGTGCTCGACGCGGAGGCCGGCCGGCCCCGGGTCGGCGTGCCGGTCCGGTTGGAGCGCGACGGCGAGGTGCTGGCCGCCGGCCGCACCGACGAGGACGGCCGGCTGCGGTTCGCCGAGGAGCTGTCCCCCGGCGTGCACCGGCTGGTGTTCGAGGTCGACACCCCGTTCTACCCGGAGGTCACCGTCACCTTCCGGGCCGCGGCGGGGCACCTGCACGTCCCGGTCCTGCTCAGCCCGTTCGCCTACACCACCTACCGAGGGAGCTGACCCGTGGCCATCGTCCTGGGGGACAACCAGTACGGGAAGGCGGAGAACCGCCTCGTCGTGGTGTCGCGCGACGGCGCCGTGCACCGGATCAAGGACCTCACGGTCAGCACCTCCCTGCGCGGCGACCTCGCCGACACCCACCTGACCGGCGACAACTCCAAGGTGCTGGCCACCGACACGCAGAAGAACACCGTCCACGCCTTCGCCAAGCAGGCGCCCGTGGGCGAGATCGAGGACTTCGCGCTGCGGCTGGGCAGGCACTTCGTCTCCTCGCAGGAGGCGATCACCGGCGCGCGGGTCCTGGTCGACGAGCACTCGTGGGAGCGGATCGAGGACCACGACCACGCATTCGTGTCGGGCAGCGCCGAGAAGCGCACCACCGCCGTGACCGTCGACGGCGACCGGGCGTGGGTGGTGTCCGGCCTGCGGGACCTCGTGGTGCTCAAGTCCACCGGCTCGGAGTTCCACGGCTTCCCGCGCGACGAGTACACGACGCTGCGGGAGACCGACGACCGCGTGCTGGCCACCTCCGTCACCGCCCGCTGGCGCTACCGGGGCGGTGACGTCGACTGGGCCGGGGCGCACGCCGCGATCAGGCGGCTGCTGCTGACCACCTTCGCCGGCAGGCACAGCCTGTCGTTGCAGCAGACCCTGTACGCGATGGGGGAGGCGGTGCTGCTGGCCCGGCCCGAGGTCGCGGAGGTGCGGCTGTCGATGCCGAACAAGCACCACTTCGCCGTGGACCTGTCCCCGTTCGGGCTGACGAACGACAACGAGGTGTTCCACGCCGCCGACCGGCCGTACGGGCTGATCGAGGGCTCCGTGCTGCGCGACGACGCCGAGGACCCGGGGCTCGCCTGGCACACCCTGCCGACGTTCTAGCGCCTCACCCCCACAGCGCCTCACCCCTCGTAGCGCGCCATCCGCTGGAGCCGCCAGGCGTGGAACAGGTCGGACTCCTCGTACCAGTCCACGGCGGTCGGGCGCCGCGCGGTGGCCAGGAACTCCAGCAGGAGCGCCCGGAACACCGGCAGCGGCACGCCAACGCCCGGCGGGAAGTCCGTGTAGGGCTCGTCCACGAACGGCGCGTCCGGGTCGCCCTTGGGCCAGCCGGTGAACTCGTCGTCGACGTAGTTCAGGTAGCCCCACCCGCCGCGGACGGCGAGCACCAGGTTGTGGTCGCTCTCGCCCTCGTCGTCGACGTCGCGGCCGAAGTGCTCCAGCATCGCGTCGTTGCACCCCGGCCGCGCCAGGGCCTCGACGAGCAGGTCCACGTCCGCCTCGCACGCCACCACCCGGTAGCGGAACTCGGCCCGTTCCAGGTCGGGCAGCCCCGTCCACAGCCCGGCGCGCATGGTCATGCACCCCACGATGGCGGCCGGCCCGCGGATCGGCCCGTCGAGCCCGCAGGATCACCCCATCCGGCGACGGGCCAGCCCGCGCAGCTCGGGCAGGCCCAGGCCGGTGGCTCGGCGGACCTCGTCCTCGGCCAGCGCGCCGCAGTCCAGCGCCCGCAGGAAGGACGCCGACAGCGCCTGGGCGGTGGCGGGCTCGTCCAGCACGGCCCCGCCGGCGCGCTCCACGTACGCCCGCAGCCGGTCGGCGTCGGCCGCCACGCCCTCCAGGTGGAAGGCGTGCACGGCCGCGTACCTGGTCACCAGCTGCGCCGGGTGCAGGTCCCAGCCCTGGTAAAAGCCGTGCGCGAGAGACCGGCGGACGAGGTCGTAGTGGGTGCGCCACCCCTGTTCCACCCGGTCGCCGACCGGCAGCACGTTGGTCGAGCCGTCGGACAGCTCGACGCCAGTGCCCGCCGCGGACACCTGCATGACGTGGCGGGCGAAGTCGCACGCCCCGTGCGCCAGGTGCTGGTGCGCCGCGCCGAGCCCGCAGCCCGCCGTGTAGTCGTAGGTGCCGAAGTGCAGGCCGCTGATCCGGCCCCGGCCCGCCTCGATGAACCCGGGCAGGGCCAGCCGCCCCCGCGGGTCGACGACCGACCGGGTCGTCTCGACCTGGACCTCGAACCGCAGCGGCAGCCCGAACAGGTCCAGCACCTCGCCGAACACCTCGACCTGCGCCACCGACGTGACCTTGGGGAAGGTGATCACCAGCCCGTCGGGCGCGCCGCCGAGCGCGGTCAGGAAGACGTCGAGGGTGCGCAGGCCGCGCTCGCGCAGCGCCGCCGTGTCGAACGACTTCATCCGCAGGCCGAAGCGCGGCGGCGCCACGCCCTCGTCCAGCCAGTCCCGCACCACCAGCGCGGTGCGCTCGGCGTCGGCGTCCTCCTCGTCGTCGGCGCGGGTGCCGTAGCCGTCCTCGAAGTCGATCCGCAGGTCCTCCACCGGCTCGGCGGCGAGCTTGGCCCGCACCCGGTCCGGCACGACCGCCGGCACGCCGAGCAGGCCGACCAGGTCGGGGCGCGCGTCCAGGGCCGCAAGCGCTTGCGCGCCCCAGTCCCGCACGGTCGAGGCGGTGACCCGGTCGGCGGGCGCGTAGCAGGTGTGCACGGGCTGCCTGCCGACCGGCCACCTCGGCTCCACATCGGACAGCCGCGCGGTGAGCGCCCGCACCGCACCCGGGTCGAGCGAGGTCCGGGGCACGTCAGCCGATCCGCTCGTAGGCGGGCAGGGTCAGGAAGTCCACGAACTCGTCGGCCAGCGCGACCTGCTCGAAGAGCTCGACGGCCGGGTCGAGGTGGTCGCCCTCCAGCTTCTCCCGCACCCCGGCCAGCACCTCCCGGACGAGGTCGGCGGTGACCGGCGTGCCGTCGTCGAGCACCACGTCGTTGTGCACCCACTGCCACAGCTGGGAGCGGGAGATCTCGGCCGTGGCGGCGTCCTCCATGAGGTTGTGGATGGCCGCCGCGCCGTTGCCGCCCAGCCACGACATCAGGTAGCGCACCCCGACGTCCACCGCGGACTCCAGGCCCGCGCGGGTCGCCGCGCCGCCGGTCGAGGCGAAGTCCAGCAGCTGCCCGGCGGTCACGGACACCTCGGGCCGCAGCACGTCGAGCTGGTTGGGCCGCTCCCCCAGCACCCCGTCGAAGATCTCCCGGCACACCGGCACGAGGTCGGGGTGCGCGACCCACGAGCCGTCGAACCCGTCGCCCGCCTCGCGGGTCTTGTCCGCGCGCACCTTCGCCAACGCGTTCCCCGTGACCTCGGGGTCGCGCCGGTTCGGGATGAACGCGGCCATGCCGCCGATGGCGAACGCGCCGCGCTTGTGGCACGTGCGCACCAGGAGCTCGGTGTAGGCGCGCATGAACGGCGCGGTCATGGTGATGCTGTCGCGGTCGGGCAGCACGGCGTCCGGGCCCGCGTCGCGGAAGTACTTGATGACGCTGAACAGGTAGTCCCAGCGGCCGGCGTTGAGGCCGGAGGCGTGGTCGCGCAGCTCGTGGAGGATCTCCTCCATCTCGAACGCGGCCGGGATGGTCTCGATCAGCACGGTCGCGCGGATCGTGCCGTGCGGGACGCCGAGCCGCTGCTGCGCGGCGGTGAACACGTCGTTCCACAGCCGGGCTTCGAGGTGGCTCTCCATCTTCGGCAGGTAGTAGTACGGCCGGCCGAGGGACGCGTTGTGGAAGAAGTGCAGGCCGAAGTCGACCAGGGCGCCGACGGCGGGCGCGCCGTCGACCTCCAGGTGCCGCTCGGGCAGGTGCCAGCCGCGCGGGCGGACCACGATCGCGGGGCGCTCCACGTCGTCGCGCAGGGCGTAGCGCTTGCCCTCCGGCGAGGTGAACCCGATGGTGCCCCGGGCGGCGTCGCGCAGGTTGACCTGGCCGGAGACGACGTTGTGCCAGTGCGGCGTGTTCGCGTCCTCCAGGTCGGCCAGCCAGACCCGCGCGCCGGAGTTCAGCGCGTTGATGGTCATCTTGCGCTCGGTCGGGCCGGTGATCTCCACCCGCCGGTCGCGCAGCGGCTCGGGCGCTTCGGCGACCCGCCAGTCCCCCTCGCGCACGGCCCGCGTCTCGGGCAGGAAGCCCAGGGTGCGGCGCTGCGCGCGGCGGCGCATCAGCGCGGCGTGCGCCGGCGCGAACGACCGGTGCAGACCGGCCACGAACTCCAGCGCGTCCGGGGTGAGGACCTCGTCCCCGCGCTCCACTTCGCCGCCGAGGACCCGGACACCGGACATGGAGGCCCACCTCTTTTCGCCTTGGTTTCTACTCAGCGGACTATAGTTTCCGCAAAGCGGAACAGCAATGAAGGAGTGGTGGCCGTGGCCCCGGAGTCCGCCGGCGGCGTCCAGTCGCTGCGACGCGCCTTCGACCTGCTGGAACGCCTGGCGGACGCGGGTGGCGAGGCGAGCCTGTCGGAGCTGGCGGCCACGACCGGGCTGCCGCTGCCGACCATCCACCGGCTGATCCGCACCCTGGTCGCGCTGGGGTACGTGCGGCAGAACAGCAACCGGCGCTACACCCTCGGCTCGCGGCTGATCAGGCTCGGCGAGACGGCGTCGCGGCAGTTCGGCCGGTGGGCGCGACCGCTGCTGGCGGAGCTGGTGGACCGGGTCGGGGAGACGGTGAACCTGGCCGTGCTGGACGGTGACGAGGTGGTGTACGTGGCGCAGGCGCCGTCGCGGCACTCGGTGCGGATGTTCACCGAGGTCGGTCGGCGGGTGCTGCCGCACGGCACCGGCGTGGGCAAGGCGATGCTGGCGCAGCTGCCCCGGGACGAGGCGCGGGCGCTGCTGGAGCGGACCGGCCTGCCCGCGTCCACGCCGAACACCATCACGGACGCGGCCGAGCTGCTGGCGTCGCTGGACCTGGTGGTCGAGCAGGGGTACGCGCTGGACGAGGGCGAGCAGGAGGTGGGCGTGCGGTGCGTCGCGGTGCCGCTGCGCGACGCGCCCGCGTTGGCCGCGGTGTCGGTGTCCGGGCCCGACAGCAGGCTGACCAAGGAGGCCGTGACGCGCATGCTGCCCGACGTGCTGCGGATCGCGGAGCGCCTGTCGACCGAGGCGACCAGGGCCTGATCCGTTCGGGCGAACGAAGCCGAACGAACTTGACGGCACCTCGCTTCGTGTATTTATATGCAAGTACATACAAATTAGTTGGGGGCCGATGTGGGTACCGGGACCGGGCGCAAGTTCCTGTTCGTGCTGGGCAGCGCGCGGCGCGACGGCAACACCGAGCAGCTGGCCAGGCTCGCGGCCGAGCAGCTGGGCGACGTCGAGCAGCGCTGGCTGTGGCTGGGCGACGTGCCGCTGGCGGACTACCGGGACGTCCGGTACCCGGTCAGCGAACGACCCGAGCCGACCGGCAACGAGGAGCTGCTGCTGGACGCGACGCTGGAGGCGACCGACATCGTGATCGCGTCCCCGACCTACTGGTACAGCGTGTCGTCGTCGACCAAGCGCTACCTGGACCACTGGTCGAACTGGGAGCGCGTGCCGGGCTTCGTGGAGGCCATGGCGGGCAAGCACCTGTGGGCGGTCACCGCGCTCGCCGAGGAGCCCCACCAGGCCGGCGCCCTGCTGGACGCGCTGGAGCGCGCCGCGGTCTACCTGAAGATGACGTGGCGCGGCGGTCTGGTCGGCGTCGGGAACCGGCCGGGTGACGTCCTGTCCGACACCACCGCCCTGACCACCGCAAAAACCTTCTTCACCGCCTAACCCCGCGAGTCGTACGTTCCGGTCGACCGTGTCGTACGTTCGCGACCCCCGAGTTCAACGTTCAGGACCCCCGAGTTCAGCGTTCGCGTCGGGCGGTTCTCGCCTGAACCCTGAATTCGGGGGTCCTGGACGTACGACACGGTGGGTCTGGACGTACGACTCGCGAGGAGTGGGTCAGCCCAGGAGGGCGTTGACGAAGGCTTGCGGTTCGAAGGGGGCCAGGTGGTCGGCGCCCTCGCCCAGGCCGACCAGCTTCACGGGCACGCCCAGTTCGCGCTGGACCTGGAAGACGATGCCGCCCTTGGCGGTGCCGTCGAGCTTGGTCAGCACGATGCCGGTCACGTCGACGACGTCGGCGAAGACGCGGGCCTGGGTCAGGCCGTTCTGGCCGGTGGTGGCGTCGAGCACGAGCAGCACCTCGTCCACCGCCGCCTGCTTCTCCACCACGCGCTTGACCTTGCCCAGCTCGTCCATCAGGCCGGTCTTGGTGTGCAGGCGGCCCGCCGTGTCGACGAGCACGGTGTCCACGCCCGCGTCCACGCCCCGCTTGACCGCCTCGAACGCCACCGAGGCCGGGTCCGCGCCCTCCGCGCCGCGCACGGTCGCCGCGCCCACGCGCGAACCCCACGTCTCCAGCTGGTCGGCCGCCGCCGCGCGGAAGGTGTCCGCCGCGCCCAGCAGCACGGTCCGGCCGTCGGCCACCAGCACGCGCGCAAGCTTGCCGGTGGTGGTGGTCTTGCCCACGCCGTTCACGCCGACCACCAGCACCACCGCGGGCTTGCCCGAGTGCGGCAGCGCGTTGACCGCGCGGTCCATCTCCGGGTGGAGCACGCTCACCAGCACGTCGCGCAGCATCGCCCGCGCGTCGTCGGACGTCCGCACGCCGCGCGAGGCGATCTGCTCGCGCAGCGCGGCCACCACCTCGTCGGTGATCGCCGAGCCGAGGTCGGCCATGAGCAGCGTGTCCTCGACGTCGGTCCACGAGTCCTCGTCCAGGTCGCCCGCGCCGAGCAGGCCGAGCAGGCCCTGGCCGAACGTGGACCGCGACCGCGACAGCCGTCCGCGCAGCCGCTCCAGCCGGCCCTCGGTCGGCTCGATCTCGTCGATCTCCGACGCCTGCTCGGGCAGGTCGACCTCGACGAACCCGCGCTTGACCGAGTCCCGCGGCACGGCCGCGTCGTCGCCGACGCCCGGCTGGCCGTCGACCTCGGTGCGGTCCGCCACCGGGTGCTCGACCGGCGGGACGGCGGGAGGCGTGGAGACGGGAGGCGCGGGGGGTTCGGCGACGGGAGGCGTGGCGGGGTCCGCGAGCGGAGGCGCGGGGGGTTCCGCGACGGGGGGTTCGGCGGTCGGGGGGCGGGAGACCGGCTTCTCGACCACCGGGGGGGTGGTGGGGGGCGCGGTCCTGTCCACCACCTCGGGCTCGGGCCGCTCGACCACCGGTGGCGGCGCGGGCGCGTTGAACGTGATCGCGCCGCCCGCCCGGTACCCCGTGGCGGGCTTGTCCTGCTCGGGCTCGGGCTCGGTGAGGCTGATCCGCCGCCGCCGGGACAGCACGACGCCCGTCACCAGGGCGACCAGGAGCAGTGCCGCGACGACGACGATGATCCAGATCAGGGTCGTGGTGGTCACCGGCCAATCCTCGCACGACCCGGCGATGTTGCCGATCGACCAACCACGTCGAGATCAGGCAACTTTCCCACCAGCACTCTTGCGCGCACCCTCGGCTGTGCAATAGACCACAGGCGTGAGGGTGATCGGGCTGATCTCAGGCACCTCGATGGACGCCATCGACGTGGCCGTGGCCGAACTGTCCCTGGACGGGCCCACCGTCCACCTGGAACCCGTCGAGCACGCCGAGCACCCGTTCCCCGAGGAGCTGCGCAGGCCGCCGAACTCCGCCGCCGAGCTGTGCGCGCTGGACACCGGGCTCGGGCGGGCGTTCGGCGACGTGGCGCGGCGGTACCGGGGCGACCTGGTGGCCTCGCTCGGGCAGACCGTGCACCACGAGGTCGCGGACGGCCGCTGCCTGGGCACCCTCCAGCTCGGCCAACCCGCGTGGATAGCCGAAGCCACGGGGCTGCCGGTGGTGTCCGACTTCCGGGCCCGCGACGTCGCCGCGGGCGGGCACGGCGCGCCGCTGGCGAGCACGCTGGACGCGCTCTGGCTGGCCGAGCTCGACGGCCCGGCCACCGCGCTGAACATCGGCGGCATCGCCAACGTGACCAGGGTTTCGCCCGGAGGTGTGGTGGCCTACGACACCGGACCCGGCAACGCGCTCATGGACGCGGCGATGACCGTGCTGACCGGCGGCCTGCGCACCCGGGACACCGACGGGGAGTTCGCCCGGCGCGGCCGCGTCCACGACGAACTGCTCGACCGCCTGCTGGCCGACCCGTACTACGCGCTCCCCGCGCCCAAGTCCACCGGCAAGGAGCACTTCAACCGCTCCTACCTGGACCGGGTCGCCGGAGGTCTGACCATCCAGGCCGAGGACTTCCTCGCCACCCTCACCGAGCTGACCGCCCGCACCGTCGCCGCCGAGTGCGAGGGCGTGGTCATCGGCTCGGGCGGCGGGATGCGCAACCCCGCCCTGGTCGAGTCGCTGCGGCGGCACGTGGACCTGCGCCCCAGCGACGAGTTCGGCCTCCCCGCCGACGGCAAGGAGGCGTACCTCGCCGCCCTGCTGGGCTTCCTGACCTGGCACGGCCTGCCCGCCAACGTGCCGTCCGCCACCGGCGCCGCCGGACCGCGACCGCTGGGGTCGATCACCCCCGGCCGCGTCCCGCCGCGCCTGCCGGAACCCGCGGTGACCGCCGTCCGCGGTCTGAGGATCGGCCGCCACCGGCGGCCCTGGGATGGAGGACCCCGTGCGCGCACTTGACGTCGGCATCATCGTGCTGTTCCTGGTGGGCATGCCGCTGCTGGGCGTGTGGATCGGCGGCAGGCAGCGGTCCGCCACCGACTACTTCGTCGGCGAGCGGCGCATCCCGTGGTGGGTGGTGTGCGTGTCGGTGGTGTCGGCGGAGACGTCGACGCTGACCGTGCTGAGCGTGCCCACGGTCGGCTACCTGGGCACGATGACGTTCCTGTCCCTGGCGATCGGCTACCTGATCGGCCGGGTCGTGGTGTCGTTCGTGCTGCTGCCGAAGTACATCGCGGGCGAGCTGATCACCGCCTACGGGTTCCTGGGCAAGCGGTTCGGCGCGGGCATCCAGGGCACCGCCTCGGTGACGTTCCTGGTGACCCGCCTGCTCGCGGACGGCCTGCGGCTGTTCGCCACGGCCATCCCGGTCAAGGTCGTGCTGGGCGCCTACGGCGTGGACGCCTCGTACTGGGCGATCGTGGCCGTGCTGGGCGTGGCGATGGTCGTCTACAGCTTCCTCGGCGGCGTGCGGGCCGTGGTGTGGGTCGACGCCGTCCAGATGCTCTGGTACGTCCTCGGCGCGGCCGCGGTGATCGCGGTGCTGAGCGGGAAGCTGCCGGACGGCTGGTTCTCCGGGGCCGCCGACGCGGGCAAGTTCCAGGTGCTCGACCTCGACTCCAACCCCCTGACCTCCCAGTACGCGATGGTGACCGCGTTCGTCGGCGGCGCGGTGCTGTCCATGGCCTCGCACGGCGCGGACCAGCTGGTCGTGCAGCGGCTGATGGCCACCAAGGACGTGCGCGCGGCGCAGAAGGCGTTGATCACCAGCGGCGTGGTGGTGTTCTTCCAGTTCGCGCTGTTCCTCTTCATCGGTGTGATGCTGTGGGCCTTCTACCGGGCCGCCGCGCCGGTCAAGGACCTCGGCCTGAACAACAACGACGAGCTGTTCGCGCACTTCATCGTCAACGAGATGCCGTCGGGGCTGTCCGGCTTCGTGATCGCGGGCATCCTCGCGGCGGCGCTGTCGTCGTCGCTGGGGGCGCTGGCCTCCTCGACCGTCACCGACGTGGTGCAGCGCGTGCGGCGGCAGCCGATGAGCGAGGCCGAGATGTTCCGGCAGGGCCGCATGTGGACCGTGGTGTGGGCGGTCCTGCTGATCGTGTGCGCCGGGCTGTTCGCCTCGCTGACCCGGCGCGGCAACCCGATCGTCGAGCAGGGCCTGTCGATCTCCGGGTTCACCTACGGCGCGCTGCTCGGCGCGTTCCTGCTCGGGCTGGTGTTCCGCCGGGCCCGGCAGGCCGACGCGATCGTGGCGTTCGCGGTGACCGTGGTGGTGATGGCGTTCGTGATCCTCGGGGTGAAGTTCGTCGGGCCCGACGCGCGACTGGTGATCGACTTCGCCGCGGCGGCGCCCGCCAACCGGGTCTTCGCGCTCGCCTACCCCTGGTACACGCCGCTGGGCGTGCTGGTCACGCTGGTCGTGGGCGGGCTGCTGTCGTTGCGGCACAGGGCGGACGACCCCGCTCAGGCCGCCTTGCCCGCGCGGTAGGCCACCAGCTCCACGTGCAGCCGGAAGCCCAGGCGCTCGAACAGGCGCCGGGACGACCGGTTGCCGGCCAGGATCGCGGCGGCGGCCTGGGGACGGGCCCCGGACCTCTCGGCGAGCTTCCAGATCAGCTCGGTGACCAGGGCCGCGCCCACGCCGTTGCCGCGCACGTCCGGCTCCACCGCGACGAAGTCGAGGTAGAACTCGGCGGGGTCGGCCTTGCCGGAGGCGTAGCCCAGCACCCGGTCGCCGTCCATGGCGACGACGACGGTGTGGCCGCGGCTGCCGTCCACCAGCGTCCGGCCGGAGAGGTGGGTCTTGGGGAAGCACCGCTCGTGCAGCACCGCGACGGCCTCGTGCACCGCGGGGTCGGTGGGCAGCACGCGCATCTCGCGCGCCGGGCCGGTGCGCGGGCAGCCCGCCTCGCGCAGCAGCAGGTTGCGCAGGTCGTCGCCGGTCAGCGTGTGGATGCCGCACGGTCGGGCGGCGGCGAAGCCGTGCCGCTCGGCGAACGCGGCCAGCCGCCGGTGACCGGTGTGGCCGAGCAGCTCGCGGTCGGTGACGCCCCCGAGCAGCGGGGCCGCGGCGGCGTAGAGGGCGTCGGCGGTCTGGTCCCAGATGCGGCTGCCCGCCGGGTGGTTCACCGGCACGTCCACGAACGGGCCGTGCAGGAACGCGCGGCCCAGCTCGGCGTCCACCTCGACGCTGAGCGCGCCGCACGCGCGGTCGGAGTCGTCGACGGCGACCACGGTGCACGAGGGCCAGTCGGGTTCGAACTCGGCCAGCTCCTCGGCCACCTCGCCGAGCGTCTCGCCGAGGTAGCCGATGTGGTGGGCGTCGTCGGTCTGCAACCGGAGCACCAGGGCGGTGACGGCGTCCAGGTCGGCCTGGGTGGCGGGACGGATGTCGTACATGTCTGAGATGGTCGCTCGCGGGTCTGACGAACGCGAGGGAGTTTTCCGGCCGTGGACGCGAAGGACGTGACGGAGGTCGCGGCGCACTGCGCGGCGTTCCTGGACGGGGTGGTCGAGGCCGACTGGGCGGCGGTCGTGCCGGGGATGGGCTGGACGGTGGCCGCGACCGCGGCGCACGTCTCGGACTGCCTGCTCTGGTACGCCACCGACCTGGCCGCGGGGCCGGTGGAGCTGAGCACGGCGGAGGTGGCGGTGCGGCCGGGCAGCCCGCCCGGTGAGCTGGTGCGGACGCTGGAGACCTTCGCGTCGGTGCTCGCCTCAGTGGTGGCGGCGGTGCCCTCGGGCTCGCTCGGGTGGCACCCGTGGGGACTGGCGGACGCGGCCGGGTTCGCCGCGATGGCGTGCGACGAGATGCTGGTGCACACCCACGACGTCGGGCGCGGGCTGGCCGTGGCGTTCGAGCCGCCGTCCCGGTACGCGGAAAAGGTGGTGGCGCGGCTGTTCCCGGACGCGCCGACCGGCCACGACCCGGTCGACACCCTGCTGTGGGCCAACGGCCGGGTGCCGCTGGCCGGGCTGCCGCGGCGGGAGGGCTGGCGCTGGCGCTGCGCGCCGCTCGACTCCTAGCGCGCCCGGCTCCTAGCGTCGGGGGCATGACGGACAGCGCCACGACCCCCGGGAACCCCACCGACGACGTCCTGGACATCCCCTTCCCCGACGCCTTCGCCTTCGACCCCTCCCCCACCTGGGCCCGGTTGCGGGAGGAGGCGCCCGCGGTCCGGGTGCGCACCCTCGCGGGCGCGCTGGTGTGGCTGGTGACCCGCTACGACGACGTGCGGCTGGTGCTGGCCGACCCGCGGTTCTCGCGGGCGGGCGTGGTGGCGCCCGGCGCGCCGCGGGTCGGCGTGTCCAGGCCGCTGCCGGGCACCCTGCCGACCACCGACCCGCCCGAGCACACCCGGCTGCGCAGACTGGTGTCCGGTGCGTTCTCGCCGCGGCGGGTCGAGGCGACCAGGCCGTGGGTGCGCGGGCTGTGCGAGGAGCTGGCCGACGGCCTGGCGGAGGGCGGTGACCTGCGGCAGGTGTTCGCGCTGCCGCTGCCGATCCAGGTGATCTGCACGCTGCTCGGCGTGCCGTACGCGGACCGGGAGCGGTTCCGCGAGTGGGTGGAGCTCGCCTACAGCCTGGAGGTGTCCGAGCGGCCGCGGGTGGAGGAGGCCATGGCGGGCCTGCTGGAGTACGTGGGCGGGCTGGTCGCGCGGAAGCGGCGGGCGGGGCGGGCGGACGACGTGCTCGACGAGCTGTGCGCCACCCCGCTCACCCACGACGAGCTGGTCGCGTTCGCGGTGAACCTGCTCGTCGCCGGGCACGAGACCTCGGCCAACCAGATCACCAGCTTCGTGGCCACGCTGCTGCGCGACCGGCGGCACTGGGAGCGGCTGGTGGCCGAGCCGGGACTGGTGCCGGCCGCGGTGGAGGAGCTGATGCGGTTCACGCGGCTCAGCGACGTGGGCCAGCTGCGGGTCGCGCTGGAGGACGTGGAGGTCGCGGGAGTGGTGGTGCGGGCGGGCGAGGGCGTGATGGCGTCGATCGGCTCGGCCAACCGCGACCCGCGGGCGTTCCCGGAGCCCGACGAGCTGGACCTGACCCGCGCGCCCAACCAGCACCTGGCGCTGGGCGTCGGCCCGCACTTCTGCCTGGGCGCGCAGCTGGCGCGGATCGAGCTCCAGGAAGCCCTGTGGGCGCTGCTGCGGCGGTACCCGGGACTGCGCCCGGCGCGCCCGGTGGATGAACTGGTGTGGCGGCGGGTGCTGGTCAGCGGTCTGGCCGAGTTGCCGGTTGTGCCGGAGTAGGTGTTGCCGCGCGTGGTGCGGTGGGGAACCCTGGGAGGGTGAGTGAGGAAACGATCCAACTCGAACTCAACGACAGCGGGGTTGCGGTAGACCTCCCGATGCCCTCCAACCGGCGCGACAAGGTGCAGGAGGTGCCCTACCGGCCGGTCGAGTTCAGCGATGACGACCTGCCCAGCGCGTTGGAGCGCGCGGCCATCTGGCTGCGGCAGACCCAGGACTGGCTCGGCGAGGCGGTCGACGTGCTCGCGGTGCACCTGGACTACGACGACACCAAGGGCTCGCCGTACTACAACCTGAAACTGCTGTGCAACGAGGAGGACCTGGCGGGCGTGCCGAAGATTGTCCGCGAACACTCGTCCAGCACAACTACTGACGAGTAACGTACTCTGGGCGCCATGCCTGATCGCGTGTACCCGCCGGTGATCGCCGCGTGCAAGTTGATGTTCCGCGTGCTCGACCTGCGCATCACCCGGGACGGCACCGACCACGTGCCGACCACCGGCGGGGCCGTCATGGCCTCGAACCACGTGTCGTACCTGGACTTCATCTTCGCGGGCTTCGGGGCCCTGCCCGCGAAGCGGCTCGTGCGCTTCATGGCCAAGCACGAGGTGTTCGAGAACCGGATCTCGGGCCCGCTGATGCGCGGTATGCACCACATCCCGGTGGACCGCAGCGCCGGGCAGGCGTCCTACCAGCAGGCGCTGGCGGCGTTGCGGGCCGGCGAGATCGTCGGGATCTTCCCCGAGGCGACGATCAGCCGGTCGTTCACGGTCAAGGAGGTCAAGAGCGGCGCGGTGCGGTTGGCCGCCGAGGCCGGCGTGCCGCTGCTGCCGACGGCGCTGTGGGGCACCCAGCGGCTGTGGACCAAGGGCAAGCCGAAGAACCTGACCCAGCGGCACGTGCCGGTGACGATCGTCGTGGGGGCGCCGATCGAGCCGACCACCGACGAGGCGCTGCGCACGCGGGTGCGGGAGCTGCTGGACGAGGCCCAGCGGCGGTACCCGGAGTCCGGCGAGGGGCAGTGGTGGCAGCCCGCGCACCTGGGCGGGACGGCGCCGACGCCGGAGGAGGCGGCCCGGCTGGACGCGCGCCGGTAGGCCGTCCGGGGTTCCGCGAGCGGACTCCACCACCACGGCAGTCGGAAGACCGGAAGAATGGTGATCCCGATTTCCGATCGGGATCACCCGACCACACCGGGTCACAGCACGAAAAACCTCGCGAAGTCCCCCACTTCGGCATCGGGGTGCACCAAAGCCCAGCGCATTGCGGGGCGAGCGAGCCGACTGCTACCTTCATGACCAGGAGTACCTGGAGCTTCCGGCCGCTCCCGTGATTTCGCGCGGTAGCCGGCGCCCTCGAATTCCAGCCGAGACAGAAAAGGCGCCGCCCCGGTGGGGGCGGCGCCTTTCGGCGATAACTCAACCGAAGTGGTCTAGCCAGTCTGAAGCAGACAACCAGGGACCGCTCAACGGCCTTCGGTCCGACTGTAACCCCGGGAAGGCGGAAAAGCAACATGAAGCCCATGCAGAGCATCGCGGAATTGATCAGCCTGCCGCGCTTGAGGTGCTACCTCGACCACGTCCACGGTGACCTGGAGGCCGCCGTGGAGCTGTACGCGTGGAACGCCCGCGTCAGCGCCGCCTTCGGCGAGACGTCCGGCATCCTGGAGGTCGTCCTGCGCAACGCCCTGGCGAAGCAGATGAACGCCCGCCACATACGTGGACGACATCCAGGCTCCTGGCTGGACGACCACGCCCGGGAGCTGACCCCGCAAGCCCGTGCCGACATCGCCAAGGCGCGCAACCGGGTTGAGCGGACCGGGAAACGGGCCGTCGACGACCAGGTCATCACGCAACTCGGGTTCGGCTTCTGGCGCTTCCTGGTGATCAAGCGGTACAGCTCGACCCTGTGGTTGGACCTCCAGTACGCGTTCCCCCACGCCCCGAAGCGCAACCGCAGGTACGAGGTCGAGACCCGGGTGGCCGCCCTGCACGAGTTCCGCAACCGGATGGCGCACCACGAGCCCGTGTGGAACAAACCCCTGAAGGCCCGCTTGAGCGACCTCCGCGACGTCGTGAACTACGTCAGCCCGGAGATCGGTGACTGGTGGAACCAGGGTTACTGCTCGATCAGCCAGGTGCTGGACACCTGCCCCGTGTCCCGCCCGCACCCCTGACCGCCGTGAACCCCCGGCCCCGGGAGCGTCGACCGCCGCTCCCGGGGCCGGGCGGGTGGACCCGCGTCAGGCCGGCCCGGCGCTCCCCGGCGCCGGTTCCGCCTTGGGCTTGGCCGCCCTCGGCTTCTCCTCGCGCCCCCGCAACCGCTGCGAGATCACCTGGCTGATCCCGTCACCGCGCATCGACACGCCGTACAGCGCGTCGGCGATCTCCATGGTCGGCTTCTGGTGCGTGATGATCAGCAGCTGCGACCTCTCCCGCAGCTGCTCGAACAGGCTGATCAACCGGTGCAGGTTGGTGTCGTCCAGCGCCGCCTCGACCTCGTCCATCACGTAGAACGGCGAGGGCCGCGCCCGGAAGATCGCGACCAGCATCGCCACCGCCGCCAGCGACTTCTCGCCGCCCGACAGCAGCGACAGCCGCTTGACCTTCTTGCCCGGCGGGCGGGCCTCCAGCTCGATGCCGGTGGTCAGCATGTCGCCCGGCTCGGTCAGCACGAGCCGCCCCTCGCCGCCGGGGAACAGGACCTTGAACACGACCTCGAACTCGCGCGCGACGTCCTCGTAGGCCAGCGTGAAGACCTCCAGGATCTTGTCATCGACCTCCTTCACCACGGTGAGCAGGTCGCGCCGGGTCGCCTTGATGTCCTCCAGCTGGTTGGACAGGAACTTGTACCGCTCCTCCAGCGCCGCGAACTCCTCCAGCGCCAGCGGGTTGACCTTGCCCAGCAGCGACATGTCCCGCTCGGCCCGCTTGGCGCGCCGGGCCTGGGTGTCGCGGTCGTACGGCATGGGCTGCGGCGCGGTCACCGCCTCACCGCGCTCCCTGGCCGCCTCGTACTCGGCCAGCTCCTGCGGCGACGGCGGGATCGGCACGTCGGGCCCGTACTCGCCGACCAGGTCGTCCAGGCCGATGCCGAAGTCCTCGGCGACCTTGGTCTCCAGCTGCTCGATGCGCATCCGCTGCTCGGCGCGCAGCACCTCGTCCCGGTGCACGGCGTCGGTCAGCTTCTCCAGCTCCACCGACATCTCCCGCACCAGGCTGCGCACCTGCGCCAGGTACGCCTCGCGGCGGGTCCGGCGCTCCTGCGCGGCGTCGCGCTCACGAGCGGCGCGGTCCAGCGACCCGGCGATCCGCTCCAGCGCCGCCTCGCCGCCGCGCACCACGGCCTTGGCCACGACCGCCCCCCGCGCCCGGGACGCCTGCGCGCGCTGGGCGCGTTCCCTGGCCTCGCGCTCGGCGCGGGCGGCGCGGCGCAGGCCGTCCGCCTTGCCCTGCAACGCCCGCGCGCGCTCCTCGGCGGTGCGCAGCACCAGGCGCGCCTCGACCTCGCCCTGCCGGGCGGTGGCCAGCTCGGCGGCCAGCTCGTCGCGGTGCGCGGTGTCCGGCTCGTCGTCCAGGTCCTGCTCCTCCTGCGCGACGAGCAGGCGCTCCTCCAGCTCCGCCAGCCTGAGCAGGTTCTCCTCGCGGGCCGCCTCGACCTTCGCGCGCTGCACGCGGGCGCGCTCGGCCTCGGCCTCGGCGGACCGCACGGCCGCCGCCAGCCGGTTGAGCCGCTCCGAGGACCTGGCGCGCCGCACCTTGGCCTCGTTGAGCTGCTCCTTCACCTCGGCCACCTCGGCGCGCCTGGCCTGCTGCTCGGCCCGCGCGCCCTCCAGGGAGGCCGCGGCCTGCTCCAGCGCGCGTTCGGCCAGCGCCAGCGCCTCGGACGCCTCGTCCACCGCGGCCTGGATCTCGATGACGCTCTGGCTGCGCCCGGCCGCCCCGCCGACGGCCCAGTCCCGCCCGAACACGTCGCCCTCGCGCGTCACCGTGCGCACCGACGGGTGCCCGGCGACCAGCGCCCGCGCCCCGGCGAGGTCGTCGACCACGGCCAGCCGGTCCAGGGCCCGGTGCAGGGCGGGGCGCAGCGCGTCGGGCGCCTGCACCAGCTCCACCGCCCACCGACCGCCGGGCGGCAGCGCGGGCCACCCCGACCGGTCGAGGTCGTACCCGCCGCCGATCAGCACCCCGGCCCGCCCGGCGTCCTGCTCCTTCAGCAGCTCCAGCGCGGCCGCCGCGTCGGACCCGGACGCCACCGCGACCGCGTCCGCGACCGGCCCGAGCGCCGCCGCCAGCGCCACCTCGAACCCCGGCGCCACGGTCAGCAGCGCCGCCACCGAGCCGAGCAGCCCCGGCAGCCGCGACGCCAGCAGCGCGCCCGCGCCGTCCTTGCGGGTCAGGCCCAGCGACAGCGCGTCCACCCTGGCCTGCCACGAGGCGATGTCGCGCTCCGCCGCGCGCTCGGCCCTGACCAGCTCCTCCACCCGCGACCGCGCCGCGTCGTTCGCCTCCACGGCCAGCCGGTGCCGGTCGTCGAGGCCCACGTCGTCCTCGTCCTCGGTGCCGGTCACCTCGCGGGCCTCGGCCAGCTCCCGCGCCGCGAACTCGGCGCGCTCCACCGCCTCGGCCAGCGAGGCGGACATGCGCTCGATCTCCTCGGCGGTCGCGCTGGTCTTCGACCGCAGCGCCTCCACCTGCCCGGACAGCCGGGCCAGTCCCTCGCGCCGGTCCGCGATCGCCCGCACCGCGGCCAGGTGCGCCTTCTCCGCCGCGGACACGACCCGCTCCAGCTCGGCCCGCGTCTCCACGGCCTCGGCCAGCCCGACCCGGGCGTCGGTGACGCCGTCCTGCAACTCCTGCTCCAGCACCGCGGTCTGCTCGGCCTCGGCCTCCAGCTCGTCGGGGTCGCGCCCGCCGCGGGGCGCCTCCACCGCCGCCGACAGGTGCCGTTCCCGCTCCACGGCCAGCCGCACCGTGCCGCGCAGCCGCTCCTCCAGCGCCGACAGCCGGTACCAGGTGTCCTGGGCCTGCTGGAGCTTCGGCGCGTCGGCCGCGACCTGGTCCTCCAGCTCGTTCTGCTGGAACTGCGCCTGCTGGAGCGACTTCTCCACCTCGGCGCGGCGGGCGCGGGCGGCGGCCTCGTCGCGCTCCTCGCGGGCCAGCGCCTCGCGCCGGGTGACCAGGTCGTCGGCGAGCAGGCGCATCCGCGCGTCCCGCAGCTCGGACTGCACGACCTGGGCGCGGCGGGCGATCTCGGCCTGCTTGCCCAGCGGCTTGAGCTGGCGGCGCAGCTCGGCGGTGAGGTCGGTCAGGCGGGTCAGGTTCGCCTGCATCGCCTCCAGCTTCCGCAGCGCCTTCTCCTTGCGCTTGCGGTGCTTGAGGACGCCCGCGGCCTCCTCGACGAACGCCCGGCGCTCCTCCGGCTTGGACTCCAGGATCGCGGCGAGCTGGCCCTGGCCGACGATCACGTGCATCTCGCGGCCGATGCCGGAGTCGCTGAGCAGCTCCTGGATGTCCATCAGCCGGCAGGAGCTGCCGTTGATCTCGTACTCGGTGGCGCCCTCGCGGAACATCCGGCGGGTGATCGACACCTCGACGTAGTCGATCGGCAGCGCGCCGTCGGAGTTGTCGATGGTCAGCGTCACCTCGGCGCGGCCGAGCGGCGCGCGGCCGGACGTGCCGGCGAAGATGACGTCCTCCATCTTGCCGCCGCGCAGGTCCTTGGCGCCCTGCGTGCCCATGACCCAGCGGAGCGCGTCGAGCACGTTCGACTTGCCGGACCCGTTGGGGCCGACCACGCAGGTGATGCCGGGCTCGAAGCGCAGCGTGGTAGCCGAGGCGAAGGACTTGAAGCCCTTCAGCGTCAGGCTCTTGAGGTGCACGCCGGGCAGACTACCCGGCGCCCACCCGCACCCCGCGCCGACGCGCTGACCTGCGCTATTCCGGTCGCACGGACACGAGCACCCGCTTGTCCACCACGACGTCGAGCCGCTCGATCTCGTCGACCCGGAACGAGGTCGAGCCGGGGATGCGCTCGTCCTCGGGGTGGTCGGTGCCCCACCAGCCGCCGATCTCGGTGCGCCCGGCCCGGTCGTGGACGACCAGCGCGCAGCGCGCGTTCGCGGGCAGGTCGCGCAGGGTCATCCACAGCTCGGTGCCCCAGCTCCTGGTGACCAGCTGGACGTCGGCGCCCGCGCCGGACGCGGTGCTGGTGGCCCGCCAGGTGGGCCCGGCCGGGTCGTCGTCCAGCAGCCGGGGCACCAGCAGGACCCCGCCGAGCAGCACCAGGACCAGCGCGGCGGCCCCGGCCAGCACCGGCCACCGCAGCCGCCACCGCAGCAGCCGCAGCCGCCACCGCCGGCGGTCGGGTTCGGGCGCCGGTCCCGGCTCGGGGGGCAGCGGCCACAGCGCGGGCTCGGGCTCCGGGTCGTCGAACGGCAGCTCCAGGTCCTCCAGCCGCACCTGGCCCAGCAGCCCCGGCAGCGGCGCGAGCCGCACCATCTCCCGGCGGCACGTCCCGCAGCCGGACACGTGCCGCTCGAAGACGGTCCGCTCCGCCGGGTCGAGCGAGCCGAGCAGGTAGGCGCCCAGCGCGACGGTGTACGTGCAGCTCACGACCGGGTCACCCCCCGCTCCTCCAGCGCGTCGCGCAGCGCCCGCAGCGCGTAGAAGCAGCGCGACTTGACCGTGCCCGGCGGGATGCCCAGCACCACCGCCGCCTCGGCCACCGACCGCCTGCGGTAGTACAGCTCGACCACCACGTTCCGGTGGTCGGGGGTGAGCACGCGCAGCGCCTCGGCGACCTGCCAGCTCTGGAGCACGTGGTCCACGGCGTCGGCCACCGGCGGCAGGTGCTCGGCCTCGATCGGCACCTCCGCGTGCTTGCCGCCGCGCTTGCGGAAGCCGGAGATGACCAGGTTGCGCGCCACCGTGTAGAGCCAGGGCCCGGCCTCGGCCGGGGTCAGCCGGTCGGCGTGCCGCCAGGCCCGCAGCAGCGTCTCCTGGACCACGTCCTCCGCGTGCTGGTGGTCGCCGCCGACCAGGCGCAGGACGTAGCCGTGCAGCGGGCCGCGCCAACGGCCGTACAGCTGCCTGACGACATCTTCGCCACGGTCCACATCGGTGTACTACGCCACCGGCTCCCGGCGCGTTCAACGTTCCGCGAAACCCGTGGTGCCGTCGCGCGCCTCCGACCAGCGCTCCACGACCGAGTCCACCCGACCGGGGGTGGTGCCGGAACGCAGAGCGACGAGCAATTCCCGGCAGGCGGACTCCGGCCCCTCCGCGTTCACCTCGACCCGGCCGTCCCGCAGGTTGGCCGCGGAACCGACCAAGCCCAGCTCAAGGGCCCTGGACCGGGTCCACCACCGGAACCCGACGCCCTGCACGCGACCCCGCACCCACGCGGTGAGACGCACGGTCCGTTCTGCTTCACCCACGACTTCACCCACGACAGCCATCCTGTTCCTTCACTCTTTAGTGGTACGGTGCGCGACCGTGAGTGCACGTCGCGGTAATCGATCCGTGATCGGCGGACTCGTCGGCCTGCTGCTCGGCGCGGCCGGGGCGACCGGCGTCGCCTTCGCCGGCCCGGAGCAGCTGGCCCCGTTCGTCGGGGACACCGCAGCACAGGGCTCCGCCCCGGACAACCGGACCGGTGTCGGCGGCGTGGGCGGCATCGGCGAGCCCGCGCGCACCGACGAGCCCGTGGTCCTGCCCACGACGACGGGGACGACGTCGACCGGGACCACGACCACCACGACGACGACCACCACCGAGCCGACGACCACCACGACCGGCGCCACGACGACCACCACGACCAGCGAGCCGTCGACCGCGCCCACCACGACCACCGGGCCCGCCGAGGTGTTCCCGGAGGACGAGGTCGTCACCCTGGTCAACGAGGCGCGCGAACTCGCCGGCTGCGCGCCGCTGGCCGTGGACGAGCGGGTGGTCGAGGCGGCGCGCAAGCACAGCACCGACATGGCGGAGCGCGGCTACTTCTCGCACACCACCCCCGACGGCGTGGACTTCGCCCAGCGGATGCGGACCGAGGGCTACCCGAACCCCGGCGGCGAGAACATCGCCAAGGGCCAGCGCTCGGCCAAGCAGGTCATGAACTCCTGGATGAACTCCGACGGGCACCGCCGCAACATCCTCAACTGCGGGTTCACCACCATCGGCGTCGGCCTGGACACCCGCGGCTGGTACTGGACCCAGAACTTCGGCTGGTAGACCACCTCCGAACGACCCTTGGGAGCACCGTTTGTACGAGACCCCGGAACCCGACCGCCCACGCCTGCGCGTGTCACCGCACGTGCTGCTGGCCGCGTCCGGTGTCGTCGTGTCGACGGTCTTCGCCGCGCTCGCCTCCCTGGCGGGCCCGACGACGGAGGCCGCCTCCACCGGTGCCACGCCGCGCGAGGACGTGGTGTCCCGCGACGTCCTCACCACGGTGCCCTCCAGCGGGACGTCGTCCTCGGTGGCGACGACGACCACGGCGGGGACGACCACCACCACGGCCGAGTCGCCGACCGCCACCACGACGACCACCCCGCGCCGCACGCGCGTGACCACGGTGACCCGACCGGACGGCACCACCACGACCACCACGGTCGAGGACACCCAGCCGCAGCAGCCGACCGGCAACCCGGGCCCGACGCAGACGACCACCGTGCCGCCGGTCACCACCACGACCACCACGCAGCCCACCACCACGACCACCGTCCCGCCGGTCACCACGACGACCACGACCGCGAGCGGCGGGACAGAGGGCCTGTAACGACCCCCTCCGCTTCCGGTTGCGGCCCACCACACGATCGTGTGGTGGGCCGCTCGAACGATGAGGTGGCCGCGGTGAGCCGCCGATAACCCGAGCACCTGACCATCCGACCGGGTTCCCACAGGGAGATGGTGTGTTCGAGGAAGCTCGTCAAGCTCCGCCGGGGCCGGAGGCGCCGAGGCCGAAGAAGAAGTACGCCACGGTGGCGCTGCTCGCCGCCGGCGGCGCCGTCGTCGCCACCGTGATCGCCGCCCTGGCGTCGGTGCTGGCCTCCGGCGGCCCGGAGGCCGTTCCCCCGGAGCCGAGGGCCGAGGTGAGCACCGCGGTGGAGACCTCGGTGGCGATCGCGCCGGACGGCAGCACGTCCACGGTCTTCGTCACCGTCTCCACCCGCGTGCCCGCGACCCAGCGCCGCGAGGCGGCCGGCCCGCCGAAGCCGGAGCGGCACGACCAGGCGCCGACGCGCGGGCCGGAGCGGACGAGCGCCGCGCCGTCGCGGCCGCAGGCGACCCCGCAGCCGCCGAGCAGCCCGCCGAGCGACCCGCCGTCGTCCGCGGACCCGTCCCCGTCGTCGTCCTCCGCGGTCTCGTCGACCCCCGAGCCGACGACCACGACCACCGGGGCCGCCTAGCTACCAGACGTCGCCGGCGCGCCAGTCGCAGGTGAGGTCCGCGAACAGGTCGACCGGCCGCACCGGCAGGACGAACACCCCGTCGTCCTCGTCCTCGGTGCGCCGGACGCCCTCCGGCGTGAACGCGAACGTCCTCCCCCGCCACGGCTGCCACCCGCGCGCCGCGTAGAGCCCCAGGGCGTCCTCCGACGCGCTGAGCGCGCCGAGGTCGTACGCGCCGCGCAGGACGTCCTCCAGGGCCGCCATCACCAGCCCGCCGACGCCCCGGCGGCGGTGGGTGGCCCGCACCGCGACGCCCTCCACGTACCCGACCCGCAGCACCCGCCCGCCGACGACCATCCGGCGCTGCACCACCGCGCCGTGCCCGATCAGCCCGCCGTCGTCCCGCACGAGGGCGTGCACGCCGCCCAGGGCGTGCTCCCAGTCCTCGTCGGAGAACTCGCCGTCGAACGCCTCGTCGAGCAGGGCGCGGGCGGCCGCGCGGTCGGCCTCGGGCAGCTGCCAGGTGTGGACTACCGAAACAGGTGACACGCCTCACACCCTATGCGCGTCACGTCCCGCCTCCCCACCTCGCTCCAGGTGCGACGGGAAGGACGGGGGACATGGCAGAGCACATCGTGGTGATCGGCGCGGGGTACGCGGGGCTGGCGGCGGCCAAGCTGGCGGCGAGGTGGACCGACGCCCGGGTCACCCTGGTCAACGAGCGGGACCGGTTCGTCGAGCGGGTCCGGCTGCACCAGCTGGCGGCCGGGCAGCGGTTGCGCGAGCTCCCGCTCGCGGACCTGCTCGGCGGGACGGGCGTGGAACTCGTGGTGGACCGGGTCACCGGCATCGACGCCGACACCCGGCAGGTGCGGCTCACCGGCGGCGCGCTGACCTACGACCGGCTGGTCTACGCGCTGGGCAGCCGGACCGATCTCGGCGTCCCGGGCGCCGCCGAGCACGCGCACTCGGTGTCGACCGCGGAGGACGCGGAGGCGCTGGCCGGCGCGCTGCGGACCGCCCGCGCGGTGACCGTGGTCGGCGGCGGGCTGACCGGGATCGAGGCGGCCGCGGAGCTGGCCGAGTCGCGGCCGGACCTGGCCGTGCTGCTGGTGACCGGCGGCCGGTTCGGGGCGGCGCTGTCGGTGAAGGGGGCGCGGCACGTGCGCGCCGCGTTCGACCGGCTGGGCGTCCGGATGCGCGACCACGCGACCGTGGCCGAGGTCCGCGCGGACGGCCTGCTGCTCGGCACCGGCGAGCACCTGCCGGCCGACGCGGTGGTGTGGACGGCGGGCTTCCGGGTGCCGGAGTTGGCCCGCGAGGCCGGGTTCGAGGTGGACGCGCACGGGCGCCTGGTCGTCGACGAGACCCTGGCCTCGGTCTCGCACCCCGAGGTCGTCGGCGTCGGCGACGCGGCCGCGATCCGGCGGCCGGACGGGCTGGAGCTGCGCATGGCGTGCGCGACGGGGTTGCCGACCGCCCAGCAGGCCGTGCGGGCGCTGGCGAGCCGCCTGGCCGGCCGGGAGCCGCGACCGGTGCGCTTCCGGTACGTCAACCAGTGCGTCAGCCTGGGCCGCCGGGACGGGCTGATCCAGTTCACCCGCGCCGACGACAGCCCGGTCGAGCGCGTGCTGACCGGGCGCGCGGCGGCCCGCTACAAGGAGCTGGTGGTGCGCGGCACGGTCCTGTTCGAGCGGCACCCCGTGCTGCCCGTCGGCTGAGGGCCCCGGCTCAGGGCTCGAAGCGGTAACCCATCCCCGGCTCGGTCACCAGGTGCCGGGGGTGGGCGGGCTCCGGCTCCAGCTTGCGGCGCAGCTGCGCCAGGTACACGCGCAGGTAGTGGGTCTCCCTCGCGTACTGCGGCCCCCACACCTCCTGGAGCAGCTGCTTCTGCGCCACCAGCCGGCCCCGGTTGCGGGCCAGGATCTCCAGCAGGCCCCACTCGGTGGGCGTCAGGTGCACCTCGACGCCGCCCCGGAGCACCTTCTTCGCCGCCAGGTCCACGGTGAACGACGCCGTCTCCACGACCGCGTCCTCCCCCTCCGCGACCGCGGCGCGCCGCACCGCCGCCCGCAGCCGGGCCAGCAGCTCGTCCATCCCGAACGGCTTGGTCACGTAGTCGTCCGCGCCCGCGTCGAGCGCCTCGACCTTGTCGGTGGAGTCGACGCGGGCGGACAGCACGATGATCGGCACGGTCGTCCACCCGCGCAGCCCGGCGATCACCTCGGTGCCGTCCACGTCGGGCAGGCCCAGGTCGAGCACCACCACGTCCGGCTTGCCCTCGGCGGCCACCTTGAGCGCGGCCGTGCCGTCGTGCGCGGTCAGCACCGCGTAGCCGCGCGCGGACAGGTTGATCCGCAGGGCCCGCACGATCTGCGGCTCGTCGTCGACCACCAGCACCTTGGTCACGCTGAGACACTACGCCGGGCAATCGGCGGGACGCCGGGCACGATCACCCACCGCGCACTTCCTGATGCGCTCTTGACGCCCCCTGCTGTGCTGTTTATGCCGTTTTGACGCTCCGGTCTCCGCATCGGTGCGGACACCGTGAGTACATCCGGGTGCGAATGAATTCATTCTCTGGACAGCAGTAGTGCGATAGTGCGAATGTCCTGTCCGAATTCGGACACTTGCTCACAGACGGTGAGCCGCGAGGAGGTCTTTGATGACCACCAGTGTGACCAACCAGAGCGTAACCAATCAGGACGCCTTACAGCTCGTGGTCGCCGTTCACCGGCTGATCCGCAGCCTGCGCCAGTCCGCTTCCGTCCGGCGGCTCCAGCCCACCCAGCTGCTCGTGCTGGCGGAGCTGGCGTCGCAGGGCCCGATGCGGATCGGCGAGATCGCGGTGCGGGCCCTGTGCTCGCAGCCCACGGCGACCACGGTGGTGACGGGCCTGGAGTCCAACGGGCTGGTGCGCCGCGAGGCCGACCCCGCCGACGGGCGGGCGACCATCGTCGAGCTGACCGTCCTCGGCCGGGACACCATCCTGTCCCTGGCCCACGGAGAAGCGGAACTGCTGTCCGAGCGGCTTTCCCGGCTCACCACCGAAGAACGGGAAAGCCTGCGGTCGGTCACCCCGTTACTGCGAAGACTTGCCGATCCCGCCCGGTGAGGCCGGACCCGACCGGTCAACCCCGCGGGCGCGGTTGACAGCGGGGGCACGAATACGAGGAACGGTTCATGAACGGCTCCCGCCTGACCGCCGTGCCGCACCGCCGGCACGGCTCGCCCTCGCGCCCGTAAACGGCCAGCGACCGGTCGAAGTAACCCGACTGGCCGTTCACGTTGACGTAGAGCGCGTCGAACGAGGTGCCGCCCTCGCCCAGCGCCTCGTGCATGACGCGGGTGGCGTGCGCGAGCAGTTCGGCGGTCTTCGGCCGGCTGAGCTTCTCCGCGGCCCGCAGCCCGTGCAGGCGGGCGCGCCACAGCGCCTCGTCGGCGTAGATGTTGCCCACGCCCGACACCAGGGTCTGGTCGAGCAGGGCGCGCTTGACCTCGGTCCGCCGCCGGCGCAGCGCGGACACCGCGGCCTCGGCGTCGAACGCCGGGTCCATCGGGTCGCGCGCGATGTGCGCCACCGGCTGGGGCAGCTGCGCGCCGTCGACCTCCACGATCTCGGCCAGCGCGAGCCCGCCGAACGTGCGCTGGTCCACGAAGCGCAGCTCCGGGCCGCCGTCGGCGAACCTCAGGCGCACCCGCAGGTGCTTCTCGTCCGGCGCGCCGACCGGCTGGACCAGCATCTGGCCGCTCATGCCGAGGTGCGCCAGCATCGCGTCGCCGCCCGAGAGGTCGACCCAGAGGTACTTGCCCCGCCGGCGCGCGGCGAGCAGGGTCTGCCCGGCCAGGCGCACGGCGAAGTCCGCCGCACCGGGCAGGTGGCGGCGGATCGCTCGCGGGTGGAGGACCTCGACCGCGGCGACGGTCCTCCCGGCGACGTGCTCGTGCAGACCTCGGCGGACGACCTCGACCTCGGGCAGCTCGGGCACGGTCGGTCGGTCAGTCCTCGGACTCGCGCGCGGCGGCCTCGGCCTGCTCCTGCTCCAGCTCCTCCAGCCGCTCGTAGGCGGCGGCCTGCGGCTTGGTCGGCTTGAGCATCCAGCCGCCCTTCTGGGCGGTGTCGCGCACCAGCACCAGGCCCTGGATACCACCGTTGCGGGAGGCGTTCAGCGGACGGGCCGGGCGGGTGTGACGCGCGCGGCGGTTCGTCCGGACGTTCGTGGCATACATTTCGGCGTCAGTCTTCCTGAGTAGGTGAAGCCTGCGTGTTCGCCGAGTCGGGAACGTGGCCGTTGCCGGTCGTCGTGGGTTCCTGCTCCACGGCGACCCGCTCGTGCAGCACGCGGTAGGCGGCTTTCGCCGCTTTCTGCTCGGCTTCCTTCTTCGTGCTCCCGTCACCGGTGCCGTGCGGTCGACCACCGACGTACACCGTGGCGGTGAACTCCTTGCGGTGGTCCGGGCCCTGGTCGTCGACCCGGTACTCGGGCACGCCCAGGCCCTCCGACGCGGTGAGCTCCTGGAGACTGGTCTTCCAGTCCAGGCCCGCACCGCGACGCGGCGCCTCGACGAGCAACGGGTCGAACAGGTGGTGGACCACCGTGCGCGCGGTGTCGATGCCGAACTGGAGGTACACCGCGCCGATGACGGCTTCCAGGCCGTCCGCGAGGATGCTGGCCTTGTCCCTGCCGCCGGTCAGCTCCTCGCCGCGACCGAGCAGCAGGTGGCCGCCCAGCCCGTCCTCGCCCAGACCCCGGGCGACGCCGGCCAGGGCGTGCATGTTCACCACGCTCGCGCGGAGCTTGGCGAGCTGACCCTCGGGCAGGTCCGGGTGCGTGCGGTACAGGTGGTCCGTGACGACCAGGCCCAGCACCGCGTCACCGAGGAACTCCAGCCGCTCGTTGGGCGGCAGGCCACCGTTCTCGTACGCGTACGAGCGGTGCGTCAAGGCGAGCGTCAGCAGCTCGGCGTCCAACGGGACGCCGAGCGCTTCGAGCAACGGGGCGCGGTCGGCGGACCGACCGCGCGACGACCGACTACCCCCCACGATTCGCCGCTTACCTTCGCCAGAGGGGATCAGGCCGGCTGGACGACCTGGCGGCCGGCGTACTGGCCGCAGTTCGAACAGGCGACGTGCTGCGGCTTCGGCTGGCGGCAAGCCTTGTTCTGGCAGGCCACCAGGTGCACGGCAGCGGTCTTCCACTGAGCGCGGCGCGAGCGCGTGTTGGAGCGCGACATCTTCCGCTTCGGGACGGCCACGACTAGTTCTCCTCTGGATTGTCACGAGTCCCGCCGAACCGCTCGTGAAGAGCCGCCCAGCGGGGGTCAATCGTCTCATGCCCGTGATCGGGGCCGAGATCAGCCAGCTTCCCGCCGCAGTCGACGCACAGCCCGGGGCAGTCCGGCGAGCACAGCGGCACCTGCGGCAGCGCGAGCACCAGGGCGTCGCGCACCACGGGTTCGAGGTCGATCAGGTCGTCGCGCAGACGGCTGACCTCGTCCTCTTCGGTGGTCTCGTCGGTGGTGCTGTCCGGGTAGGCGTACAGCTCGGTCAGCTCCACCTCGACCTCGGCCGACAGCGGCTCCAGGCAGCGCGAGCACTCCCCTTCGACCACCGTCCTGGCCGTGCCGGTCACGAGCACACCCTCGACCACCGATTCCAGCAGGAGGTCGAGTTCGACCGCACCCCCCGCCGGCACCGCGATCACGTCCCGGAGGCCGAGGCCCTCGGCGGGCACCGACCTGCTGGTCCTGCGGCTGGAGCCCGCACGACGTCCGAGGTCCCTGGTGTCGATGACCCAGGGCCCGGTGGCTGTGGAACGCGCGGAGGCGTGACGATGCTCAGACATGGTGTTTGGTGTGCTGTCGCGGACCTACCGCAACCAGCCGGTCAAGGGTACGGGACAACCGGCGCGGAGGCGAAATCGGCAGGTGGGACATCGTCCGTTCGGAGGTCTGGTGGGTGGACCGGGCCCGGTCGGGCGCCGGTCTAGTCGCGGTAGTCGAAGGGCGCGGCGGCGCTGGCCACGACGGGACCGCGCAGGTGCGAGCGCCCCTTGCCGACGCTGCGCAGGGTGTGCGCGAGCAGGTCCTCGAAGTCGGCGAGCTTGCCGTCCACGTACGCGTCGCACTCGCTGCGCAGCCGGACCGCCTCGGTCTGGGCGGCCTCCAGGACGCGCGCGGCCTCGTTGTGGGCGGCCTGCACGACCTCGGTCTGGGTGACCAGGCGCGACTGCTCCGCCCGGCCCTCCTCGATCGCGCGCTCGTAGTTGGCCCGGCCCGCCTGGACCATGCGGTCGGCCTCGGCGTGGGCGCGGCCCACCAGGTCCTCGTACTCCTTGCGGCCCGCGGCCACGGTGCGGTCGGCCTGGTCCTGGGCCTCGGCCACCACCCGCTCGGCTCGGGCCCGCGCCTCGGACAGCATCCGCTCGGCCTCGTGCTGGGCCTCGGCCACCATGCGCTCGGCGTCCGAGCGGGACTTGCTCACGTTCTGCTCGGCGTCGTGCTGGGCCTTGCCGACCAGCTCGTCGCGGTGGTCGAGCACGTCCTGCGCGTCGTCCAGCTCCGCGGGGATGGCGTCGCGCACGTCGTCGAGCAGTTCGAGCACGTCACCGCGCGGGACGACGCACCCGGAGGTCATCGGCACGCCGCGCGCTTCCTCGACGATCGTGACCAGCTCGTCGAGGGCCTCGAACACCCGGTACACGTCACACTCCTCGCGCCCACAGCAGTACCCGTACCAGTGTGCCCTGCCGCTCGCGATCGCGCCGGGAGATCCCCCCAGCGTGTCCGACCACCCCGCGAGTCGAACACCCGGAACGACCGTGTCGAACGCTCAGGACGGGTGAGTTCTACGTTCAGGGCGGCCGAATCGCGCACCCCGCTGCGCCGAACGGTCCTTCGGGACACCGAAATCGAACGCGAGTGTCGAACTCGGGTGTCCCGGGTGTTCGACACGGTGGGCGCGGGTGTTCGACTCGCGAGCGCGTCAGCGGCGTTCGGCCAGGCGGGCGAGCAGGCGGTCCTTGATCGACGGCGGGAGCAGGCTCGACACGTCGCCGCCGTAGGTGGCCACGTCCTTGACCAGGGAGCTGGCCAGGAAGCTGTAGATCGGGTTGGTCGGCATGAACAGCGTCTCCACCCCGGTGAGCTGGTGGTTCATCTGCGCCATCTGCAACTCGTAGTCGTAGTCGCTCACCGCGCGCAGGCCCTTGACGATGGCCTGGATGTCGTTCTCCCGGCAGTAGTCGACCAGCAGGCCGTGCCAGGCGTCGACGCGGACGTTCGGCCACTGCGCGGTCACCTCGCGCAGCATCTCGGTGCGCTCCTCGACCGAGAACAGCGTCTTCTTGTTCTTGTTGATCATCACCGCGATGACGACCTCGTCGAAGAGCTTCGCCGCTCTGCCGATGATGTCCAGGTGTCCGTTGGTGGCCGGGTCGTAGGAGCCGGGGCACACGGCACGCGTCATGGTTTCGGACCGTAGCACCCGATCGGACGCACCCACTCAGGGCGTGGTCCGCATCACCCGCCGGCGTCGACGTGTTCGGCCCAGTGCAGGGCCGTGTCGCCATAACGCTTGCCGCGCAAGGATTCCACGGCGGGCGGCCAGACCGGTTCGGCGCCCCGCGCGTCCCGCTCCACGACCACCAGCGTCCCCGGCGCGGTCCACCCGTTCTCCACCAGCGCCGACAGCACCCGGTTGAGCTGGTCGTCGCCGACCGCGTACGGCGGATCGGCGAACACCAGGTCGCACGGCGCTTCGGGCGGCGTGCCCACGACGGCCTCCGCGGTGCGGTTGAGCACCACCGCGCCGGGCAGCCCGAGCGACCTCGCGTTGCCCTTCAGCACTTCGGCAGCCCGCTTGTCCGATTCCACGAACGTGGCCCGCGCCGCGCCGCGCGACAGCGCCTCGAAGCCGAGCGCGCCGGAGCCCGCGTACAGGTCGAGCACCACCGCCCCGTCGAGGCTCGCGAAGGACTCCAGCGAGCTGAACAACGCCTCGCGCACGCGCTCGGAGGTGGGTCGGGTGACGCGCGGCGGCACCCGGAGCCGGCGCCCGCCCGCCACACCCGCGACGATCCTGGTCACCCGGTCATCGTCCCAGGCGCGCGCCGCCGGCGGCGGCCGGCACCCGGCGAGGCGGGGAACGTCACGTCGGCGGCCGGGCCGGCGCGCCCGTCGGCGGTCCGGGCCGTGCCGCGGCCGCCCGTCACCACCGCGGTTCCCGTCAGGCGAGCGCCTGCCACCACCCGTCGACCGAAGGGGGCTCGTCGACGTTGATCCGCTCACCCGGACGGGGGACGGCGAGCGGGACGCCGTGGGCCTTGGCCTCCCGCCACACCCGCTCCACGGGCTCGGACCAGTCGTGGAGCGCGAGGTTGAACGTGGCCCAGTGCACCGGGACCAGCAGCCCGCCGCGCACGTCGCGGTGGGCTGCCACGCCCTCCTCGGGCGTCATGTGGATGTCGGGCCAGCCGGGCCCGTACGCGCCGATCTGGACCAGCGAGGCGTCGAACGGCCCGTGCTCCTCGCCGATCCGCCGGTAGCCGTCGAAGTAGCCCGTGTCGCCGCTGTAGTAGACGCGGTGCCGCGGCCCCTTGAGCACCCACGAGGCCCACAGCGTGTTGTCCCGGTCGAAGCCGCGGCCGGAGAAGTGCTGCGCGGCGGTCGCGACGAGCGTGATCCCGGCGACCTCGTGCGACTCGTCCCAGTCCAGCTCCACGATCCGGTGCTCCGGCACCCGCCAGCGGCGCAGGTGCGCGCCGATGCCCAGCGGCACCACGAAGACCGCCTCCTGGTCCCGCGTGAGCGCCCGCACGGTGGCCAGGTCGAGGTGGTCGTAGTGGTCGTGCGAGATGACCACCGCGTCCACCCGGCCGACCTCGTCCAGCCGGTGCGGCACCGGGTGCAGCCGCCGCGGGCCGACCGCCTGGGACGGTGAGCAGCGCTCGCTCCACACCGGGTCGAGCAGCACCCGCGCCCCGTCGATCTCCACGAGCGTGGACGCGTGCCCGTACCAGGTGAGGTGCAGGCCGTCGCCGGCCGGCCCGAGCCCGACGGGCGGCACCAGCGGCACCTCGCCCACCGGCCGCCGCCGCTGGCCGCCGAAGAACATCTCGCGCACGGTGCCCGCCGCGGCGTCCGGCGGCATGGTGCTGGTCCGGTGCGCGTTGTGGAACTTCCCGTCGCGGTACCGGGGCGACCGCCGCACCCGCTCGTCGCCGGGCCTGCCGCCCAGCGCGACCGGCACGTCCCGCGCGGCCCACGCGAGGGCGCCGGCGGAGAGGGCGAGCAGTGCGGCGGTGACCTTCTTCATGGAGCCTCCAACGCGAGGCCGGAGCACTCGGTTCCCCGGCGGGCCGTGACCGGCGCCACCCGGAGGGGAACCGGGGTCGGGCGCGTGCCCGACCCCGGCCCGGCTCACTCCAGCACGATCAGCAGGTCGCCGCCCTCCACCTGCTGCACGCCCCGCACCGCCAGGCGCTTGACCCGACCGGCGCGCGGCGCGGTGATCGCGGCCTCCATCTTCATCGCCTCGATGGTCGCGACCGTCTGCCCGGCCTCGACCGCCTCGTCCTCGGCCACGCTCGGCGTGACCACGCCCGCGAACGGCGCGGCGACGTGGTCGGGGTTGCCGCGGTCGGCCTTCTCCGCCACCGGCACCTCGCTGGCCACCGACCGGTCGCGCACCTGGATCGGCCGCAGCTGGCCGTTGAGCACGGCCATGACCGTGCGCACCCCGCGCTCGTCGGCCTCGCCGATGGCCTCCAGGCCGATCAGCAGCCGCACGCCCGGCTCCAGGTCGACCTGGTACTCCTCGCCCGGCTTGAGGCCGTAGAAGAAGTCCTTGCTGCCGAGCACGCTGGTGTCGCCGTACGCCTCCCGGTGCGCCAGGTACTCCTTGGTCGGCCCGGGGAACAGCAGGCGGTTGAGCGTGGCGCGGCGGTCGGTCTCCAGGCCCTTCTCGTCCTCCTCGGTGAGGTCCGCCACGCCCTTGGGCGCGGGCCGGCCCTGGAGGGCCTTGCTGCGGAACGGCTCGGGCCAGCCGCCGGGCGGGTCGCCCAGCTCGCCGTGCAGGAAGCCGATCACCGAGGCCGGGATGTCGAAGCGGCCCGGGTCGGCCTCGAAGTCCTTCGGCTCCACACCCGCGCCCACCAGGTGCAGCGCCAGGTCGCCCACGACCTTGGACGAGGGGGTCACCTTGACCAGCCGGCCGAGCATCCGGTCGGCCGCGGCGTACATGGCCTCGACCTCCTCGAACTTCTGCCCGAGGCCCAGGGCCACCGCCTGGGTGCGCAGGTTGGACAGCTGGCCGCCGGGGATCTCGTGCGTGTAGACGCGGCCGGTGGGGCCGGGGATGCCCGACTCGAACGGCGCGTAGACCTTGCGCACGGACTCCCAGTACGGCTCCAGGTCGCAGACCGCCCGCAGGTCCAGGCCGGTGGCCCGGTCGGTGTGGTCGGTCGCCGCGACGATCGCCGACAGCGGCGGCTGCGACGTGGTGCCCGCCATCGACGCGACCGCGCCGTCCACCGCGTCCACACCGGACTGGACGGCCGCCAGGTAGGTCGCCAGCTGGCCACCCGCCGTGTCGTGGGTGTGCAGGTGCACCGGCAGGTCGAACTCCTCGCGCAGCGCGCTCACCAGCCGGGCCGCGGCGGGCGGGCGCAGCAGGCCCGCCATGTCCTTGACCGCGAGCACGTGCGCGCCCGCGCCGACGATCTGCTCGGCCAGCCTGAGGTAGTAGTCGAGCGTGTAGAGGCGCTCGGCGGGGTCGGACAGGTCGGCCGTGTAGCAGAGCGCGACCTCGGCGACCGCCGTGCCGGTCTCGCGGACCGCCTCGATGGCCGGGCGCATCTGCTCGACGTCGTTGAGCGCGTCGAAGATGCGGAAGACGTCGATACCGGTCTTGGTCGCCTCCTGGACGAAAGCGCTGGTCACCGCCTCGGGGTAGGGCGTGTAACCGACCGTGTTGCGACCGCGCAGCAGCATCTGGAGGGTGATGTTGGGCACGGCCTCGCGCAGCGCGGCGAGGCGTTCCCACGGGTCCTCGGCGAGGAAGCGCAGCGCCACGTCGTAGGTCGCGCCGCCCCACGCCTCCAGCGACAGCAGCTGCGGCGCCATGCGCGCCACGTGCGGCGCGACGGCCAGCAGGTCCTTGGTGCGCACGCGGGTGGCCAGCAGCGACTGGTGCGCGTCGCGGAACGTGGTGTCCGTGACGCCCAGGGCCGTGCTCCCCCGCAGCCACCGGGCGAAGCCCTCCGGGCCCAGCTCGACCAGCTTCTGCTTGGAGCCGGCGGGCGGCTCGGCGGCCAGGTCGACGGCCGGCAGCTTCTGCCGGGGGTCCACCGCGGCCGGGCGGGGGCCGTTGGGCTTGTTCACCGTGACGTCGGCCAGGTAGGTGAGCATGCGCGTGCCGCGGTCGGCCGGGGTGCGGGCGGTGAGCAGGTGGGGGCGCTTCTCGATGAACGAGGTGGTGACGCGGCCCTCGTAGAAGTCCGGGTCGTCCAGCACCGCCTGGAGGAACGGGATGTTGGTGGACACGCCGCGGATGCGGAACTCCGCCACGGCGCGGCGGGCGCGGGCCACGGCGGCCTCGAACGTGCGGCCGCGGCAGGTCAGCTTGACCAGCATCGAGTCGAAGTGGGCGCTGATGGCCGTGCCGACGCCGGTGGTGCCGCCGTCCAGGCGCACGCCGGAGCCGCCCGGCGAGCGGTAGGCGCTGATCATGCCGGTGTCGGGGCGGAACCCGTTGGCGGGGTCCTCGGTGGTGATGCGGCACTGGAGGGCCGCGCCGCGCAGGTGCACGGTCTCCTGGCTCAGGCCCAGGTCCGCCAGGGTCCGGCCGCTGGCGATGCGCATCTGGGACTGCACCAGGTCCACGTCGGTCACCTCCTCGGTGACCGTGTGCTCGACCTGGATGCGCGGGTTCATCTCGATGAAGACGTAGTTGCCGTGCGGGTCGAGGAGGAACTCGACCGTGCCCGCGTTGCGGTAGCCGATGTGGCGGGCGAACCGCACCGCGTCGCCGCACATGCGCTCGCGCAGCTCGGGGGAGAGGTTGGGCGCGGGCGCGATCTCGATGACCTTCTGGTGGCGGCGCTGCACCGAGCAGTCCCGCTCGAACAGGTGCATCACGTTGCCCTCGCCGTCGGCGAGGATCTGCACCTCGATGTGGCGGGGCTCGACCACCGCCTGCTCCAGGAAGACGGTCGGGTCCCCGAACGCGGACTCGGCCTCGCGGGAGGCGGCTTCGAGGGACTCGCGCAGCGCGCCGCGGTCCTCCACGCGCCGCATACCGCGACCGCCACCGCCCGCCACGGCCTTCACGAAGACCGGGAAGGTGATGTCCTCCGCGGCCCGCAGGAGGGTCTCCACGTCGCTGGAGGGCTCGCTGGACCTGAGCACGGGCAGGCCGGCCTCGCGGGCCGCGGCGATGGCGCGGGCCTTGTTGCCGGTCAGCTCCAGCACCTCGGCGGGCGGGCCCACGAAGGTGATGCCCGCCTCGGCGCACGCCTTGGCCAGCTCGGGGTTCTCGGAGAGGAAGCCGTAGCCGGGGTAGATCGCGTCGGCGCCCGCCTTGCGGGCCGCCTTGATGATCTCCTCGACGGACAGGTAGGCCCGTACCGGGTGACCGGGCTCACCGATCTCATAGGACTCGTCGGCCTTCAACCTGTGCAGGGAGTTGCGGTCCTCGTGGGGGAAGACGGCAACCGTGCCGGCGCCCAGTTCATAGGCAGCGCGAAAGGCCCGGATCGCGATCTCGCCGCGGTTGGCGACGAGGACCTTGCGGAACATTCGGCGTTCCCTCCCGGTAACTCGGCGGTGAATCAAGGCACGTTACCGCGCGCGTTCCGCTCCTCGGGAGTTCCATCTCACGTGACGGACGTCATCGTGATCGGTCACTCTTTCCCGCAAGGCCGGTGCGACCTGGGAGCACGCCCCGGGATTCTCCCCCGCGCGGGGCCGGCGCGCAGCCCGCTGGAAGGCGGTACGGCGGGGAAGGCGAGGGGTGCTCGGCCGGTCCGCCGGGCCCTCCCCGAACCTCACCCGACAGAGATCTTGCCCCCGGTCGAACACCTGTTCGAGAATAATCCCATGAACCCCATCACACCGTCCCTCACCCAGCCCGCCTCCCCCGCCTTGCCGTTCCCCTCGATCGCCCTGCCCGACGAACGGATTTCGCGACGCTGCACGCCCGGCCGATTACTGTGCGTTCACCGCATCGAGTGACCACTGCCGGCGTGTTCTCGGTAGGGTTGACCCATGGCCGGGGCTGAAGGGACTGGGCAGCCTGCTGCCCGCACCCATTTCGACGTCGTTCTGCGCGGGTACAACCAACGCCAGGTGAACGAGCGCGTGACGCGCCTGGAGTTCGACCTCAAGAACTCCACCAGAGCGCGTGAGGCGGCGTCGGCCCAGGTCGCCGAGCTGACGAAGCTGCTCAACGGCACGCGTGCGGAGCTGGACAAGGTCAAGGGCCAGCTGAACAACCTGGCCAACAGCCCGGTCAACGCGTCCAACGTCACCGAGCGCGTGCGCGTGATGATGACGTTGGCGGAGGAGGAGATCGCCGACATCCGCAAGGCGGCGCAGGACCAGGCGAACGCCACGCGCGCCGAGGCCGACCGCGCGGCGGCCGAGGGCAGGGCGGCGCACCAGCGGGCGATGGCCGAGCTGGAGGACCGGCGCCGGCAGCTGGAGGCGGCGCACCTCCAGCGGACCACCGAGCTGGAGCGGCAGCACGAGGAGCGGCGCGCCGAGCTGGAGAAGTCGCACGAGGAGCTGCGGGCGAAGCTCAACGCCGAGCACGAGGCCCTGGTGGCCGAGGCCCGCGCGGACCGCGAGCGGGCGACCGCGGAGTTCGAGGCGAAGGCCGCCGAGCTGGAGGCGAGGCGGACCGAGCTGGAGCAGAAGTACAAGGGCTACCACGACGACCTGGACAAGGAGTACGACGACCTGCGCACCACGCTCCGCAAGGAGCACGAGGTGCACGTGGTCGAGGCGAAGGCCGAGGCCGCGAAGCTCCTCGAAGCCGCTCGCGCGGAGACCGCGGAGCTGCGGGCCGAGACGCAGCGGCAGATCGCGGAGCTGGAGTCCGAGGCGCTGGCCAAGGCGGAGAAGGCGATCGGCGAGGCCAACGCGCAGGCGGAGCGGACCGTCTCCGAGGCCAACGCCCGCGCCGAGAAGACGGTCACCGAGGCGGACGCCCACGCCACGCGCCGCACCACCGCCGCGGACCGGAAGCTGACCCAGCTCCACGCGGTGCACGAGGAGCTGACCAAGCAGTTCGCCGCGGCTCACGACGCGATGACCCGCGCGGTCGGCACCCTCACGCCGCTGGAGGGTGACCTGGCCCTCACCGGTGGCGGCGCTGATGGCGGTAGCGGTGTCAGTGCTGATGCCGGTGCGGACACGGGTCCCAGCGCTGCCGCCGAGAAGACCTCGGCGGGCAAGAGCGCGGACGAGGGCGCTGCGGAGAAGGCCGCTGTCGACAGCACCACCGCCGGTACGGCCGCTGCCGGCGCGACCGACACCGACGACGAGACCACCGTGGTGACGCGGAAGCCCGCCGCCGGTGGGGCCGGACTCGGTGCGAGCCAGGCCGGGCCGAAGGCTGCCGCCAACGCCGGTGGGGCAAAGGCCGGTGGCGCGAGGGTTGGTGGCGCGAGGGTTGGCGGCGGGGCAGCTCAGGCCGAGGTCAACCAGTCCGAGCCGCCCACCACCAAGCTGCCCATCCTCAAGAAGGGCGGCAGGTAGCCCTCAGGGGTGGCGGGGTAGGCCAGTTGGGCTCGGTCCACGTCACCCCGGCCCGATCGACCGGCTGGCCCCTGGGGCTGGCCGGCTCCCGAGTCCGGCCGGCCCTCGGGTCCGGGTCGCGCTCGGGTCCGGCTGGCCCCTGGGTCCGGGTCGCGCTCGGCCACGACGTCGAGAGGCCGGATCCGGCAGGGGTCCGGCCTGGTCGGGCTGGGGAGCCGAGTAGCTCGTGCCGCAGCCGCCTACCTAGCCCGCCTACCCGCCTGCCTCGCCCGTCCTACTGCGGAATTTCCTCCGCCGGGACGACCTGCGCCTGGTTGGGCACGACCACGTCGACCGGTCCGCCCCAGTCGCGGAACCGGGTGGCGGAGCGCTTGACCACCTTCCCGTCCAGTTCGAACCGGTACTCGGCCTTCAGCGGCACCGAGGTGTCGTCCACCCACACCGACGCGGCGATCTTCACGCCGTACTCGGCCAGCTGGGTGTGCTGGAGCTGGATGTCCGGGTCCTCGATGGTCTTGGCCATCTTGAAGGTGTCGACGACCAGGTCGTACCGCGTCACCGGCACCCCGTCGAGGTCCTCGGTCGCGCGCGCGACGATCAGCGCCGCCCTCGGCTGGAGGTAGTCCAGCTCGGCCCCCACCGTCGCGCTCGGGCCGAAGCCGCGCAGCAGCGCGCCCAGCTCGGCGCTGTTGCCCGCCGTGTAGTAGCCCCACTCCTTGCCCGCCGGCATGGGCGCGCCCGCGACCCGCACGTACGTCCCGCCGGGCACCAGGACCAGCGACGTCCGGTTCGGGGCCTGCCCGCCGGTCGAGACGTCCATGTCCATCGACGCGCTCACCCCGCCGCCGGAGTAGCGCACCACGCCGTTCACGACGTTGCTCACGTCCAGGCCCTGCCCGTCGGTGGCGAACCCCTCGGTGCGGAACGAGGCGGTGGCCAGCTCGGTCCGCCGCTGCTCGACGCGGTCGGCGAGCAACGCCAGGTCGCCCCTGGGCGGGGACGAGGTGTTCGGGGCCGGGTCGCCGGACGGCGCGGTCGAGCAGGCGACCAGCGCCAGCGGAACCAGGGCGAGCAGGAATCGGCGCACGAGTCAGGGTAACCGCACCCGGCCTGCGCCTTCTCCAGGTGCTCCGGCCCGTCCCGCGCCTCCCCCGGGTACCCCGCCCGCGCTACGCCTTCTCCAGGTACTCCGCCCGCTCGTCGTCCAGCAACCCCGCCACCAGCAGCGCCAGGCCGGGGTGCGCCACCAGGTCCGGATCGGCGTCCACGACCCCCTGCGCCACCACCCGCGCCTCGGTGATCACGTCCTCGTCGCGCAGCAGCGACAGCATCTTCAGCCCGGACCGCGTACCCGACTGGGCCGCGCCGAGGATGTCGCCCTCGCGCCGCAGCTCCAGGTCCAGCTGCGCCAGCTCGAACCCATCCACAGTGGACTCCACGGCCCGCAGCCGGGCCATGGTGGAGGTGCCCTCCGGCATCTCCGTGACCAGCAGGCACAGCCCCGGCGCGCTGCCCCGCCCGACCCGGCCGCGCAGCTGGTGCAGCTGGCTCACGCCGAACCGGTCCGCGTCCATGATCACCATGACGGTGGCGTTGGGCACGTTCACGCCGACCTCGACCACGGTCGTGGCCACGAGCACCTGCACCTGGTTGGCCGCGAACGCCCGCATCACGGCGTCCTTGTCGTCCGGGGGCATCCGGCCGTGCAGGACGTCCACCCGCAGGCCCCGCAGCGGCCCCTCGACCAGCCGGTTGGCCACGTCCAGCACGGCCAGCGGCGGCCGCCGGTCGGAGCCGTCCTCCTTCGGCGGCTCCTCCGCGCCCGGCTCCGCACCCGACGCCGACTCGTCGCCGTCGCCGATGCGCGGGCACACCACGTACACCTGGTGGCCCTTGCCGACCTCCTCGCGGATGCGCTGCCAGGCCCGGTCCAGCCAGGCCGGCTTCTCCGCCACCGGCACCACGGACGTGCTGATGGGCGACCGCCCGGCGGGCAGCTCCCGCAGCGCCGAGACCTCCAGGTCGCCGTACACGGTCATGGCGACCGTGCGCGGGATCGGGGTGGCCGTCATCACCAGCACGTGCGGCGTGGAGCCGCCGGCCCGGCCGCTCAGCGCGGCCCGCTGCTCGACGCCGAACCGGTGCTGCTCGTCCACCACGACCATGCCCAGGTCGGCGAACTCCACCCGGTCCTGGATCAGCGCGTGCGTGCCGACCACGATCCCGGCCTCGCCGGTCACGATCTCCAGCAGCGCCCGCTTCCGCGCCGCCGCGCCCATGGACCCGGTCAGCAGCGTCACCCGCGTCGCGTGCTCGGCGGCACCCAGCTCGCCCGCCTGCCCGAGGTCGCCCAGCAGCTCCCGCAGCGACCGCGCGTGCTGCGCGGCCAGCACCTCGGTGGGCGCGAGCATCGCCGCCTGCCGCCCGGCGTCCACGACCTGGAGCATCGCCCGCAGGGCCACCATGGTGTTGTGCGTCACGACGAAGTGGTCGGTGACGTAGAGCCGGTCGCGGTGCGCGATGGAGAGGCACCGCACGGGCTTGCGCCCCACGCGCTCGACCCGGCGGATCACCCGGACCGGCTCGGCCGGCCGCGCGGAACCGGCCTTGCCCGGCACCCGGAACGGCGGGAAGCCGCCGGGCAGGCGCACCTCGACCGAGGAGCCGGCGGGCAGACCCGACTCGACCGAAGAGCCGGCCAGGACCCGGCCGGTGCCGCCCAGCGACTCCGCGAGCCACCCCACCTGCCCGACGAGCCGCGCCGAGGGCGACCGGAACACCACCTCTCCCCCGACCACCTCGCCGGCGGCGTCCAGCAGCCCCTGCAACAGCGCGTGCCGGTCCTTCACCGGGGCCACGAGGTACGCCTCGGGCACGCCCCCGCCGGGGAGCGAGGCACCGAGCCGGTACGGGTCCTCGGGCCGGTCCTCGAAGCGGTCCAGCTCCGGCGCGACGACGGTCGGCAGGCGCCACTCGACCCCGTCGGACAGGCCGTCGCGGATCTCGCGCAGGGTCAGCACCTCGCGCCGCCCCGCGCGGTCCACCGCCCACAGGTGCTCCAGGTCGCACTCGACGCCCGTGCCGTCGGACAGGACCAGCCGGTAGACGTCGCGCTCGCCCTGCGGGAACACCCCGGTGACCACGGTGACCTCGCCGTCGGCGGCGATCACCTCGTCACCGGGCTCGATGTCGCCCATCGGCCGGAACCCGGTCGGGGTGAGCACGCCCGCGTCCAGCGGCTGCGCCTTGCCCGAGCCGACCTCCCCCTGGAGCAGCCGGTTCATCGGGTGCTCGCCGGACAGGTCGGCGGCGATCCGCTCCCCCACCTCGCGCTGCCCGGCGGTCAGCTCGAACGGCAGCCGGTCGTCGAACGCGTCGCGCACCCGGCCGGTGCGGGGCGGGCAGGCGGGGGCCGGGCGGGCGTTGGACGACCGCCGCCGCTGCGCCAGGGCCAGCTGGACGGCCATCGCCTCGTCCCACTTCAACCGCTCCTGCGCCACCGCGATCGCGGCCCAGCCGTCGGGGCGGTGGACGTCCCGCAGCGCCTTCTCCAGCGGCACGAGCCCGCGCTCCTGCCGCAGCGCGGCGGGCAGCGGGTCCTCGGCCACGCCGTCCCACAGGGCCAGGACCTGCTCGACGCAGTTGGACACGTGCCACGACTGGATGCCCTGCGCCGCCGGGTAGACCGGGATGAACGCGCCCGCGAACCTGGCCGCGTCGCCCTCGAACCCGTCGAGCACCTGGTAGTCGGGGTGGGCCAGCTGGAGCTTGCCGTTGAACATGCCGACCTTGCCCGCGAACATCGCCTCGCGGCCGGGCAGCAGCTCGCGCTCGACCTTGCGGGAGCCGCGGCCGAAGAACACCAGGTGCAGGTCGCTCGACCCGTCGGTGATGACGGCTTCGAGCAGCTCGCCGCTGCGCGACTTCATCCGCCGCTGGCGCGCGCTCTTCACCCGCGCCTGCACGGTCACGTGCTCACCGAGCTCCAGGCCCTTGATCTCGGTGAGCTTGCCGCGCTCGTCGTACCGGCGCGGGTAGTGGCGCAGCAGGTCACCGACCGTGCGCAGGCCCAGGCCGGACCCCAGCGCGTCGGCGCTCTTCTTGCCGAGCACCGGTTCCAGCTCGTCGTCGAAGGTCGTCATCCCGGCCCATCCAACTACTCGACACCGACAACCAGGATCGCGTCCGGCTGCCCGCCCGCGTAGGCGGCCAGCTCCACCTCGGGGTGGGCGACGCGGAGGTGATCCTCCAGCACGCGCCCGATCCCGCTCGGGGCACCCCGGCCGAGCAGCACGGTGACCAGCTCACCGCCGCTGGCGAGCATCCGGTCCACCAGCCGGCACGCCAGCGCGCCCACGTCGGCGGAACCGGGCTCGATCAGCACGACCTCGCCGTCCACCATGCCGAGCAGGTCGCCGGGCGAGCAGCGGCCGACCCAGGTGATGGCCTCCCGGCCGGACACCGCGACCTCGCCGCGCCTCGTCGCGGCGGCGGCCTCGGCCATGGCCACCACGTCGTCGCCCGCCCGCCGGGACGGCGAGTGCACGGCGAGCGCGGCCAGCGCCTGCACCGGCGAGAACGTCGGCACCACGACCACGTCCTGACCGGCGGCGCACGCCTGCGCCACGGCGTCGTCCAGCGGCTCGCGCAGCTCCGGGCCGCCGGGCAGCACGGTCACGTGCCGGGCCCGCGTGCCGGTCAGCACGGCGAGCACGTCGGCCGCGGTCACCGGTCCGCCGGTGTCGAGCACCACCGCGCCCTCGGAGCGGAACAGCTCCACCGCGCCGGGGCCGTCGACCAGCACCACCACCGCCCGCTCGCGGGTGAACCGGGACGCCTGGGCCTCGACCTGGTCGGCGAACCTGGCCACCGTGATCCGGTGGGGGCGGCCCGCCTCGACGCCGGCCTCCACCGCCGCGCCGATGTCGTTGCAGTGGACGTGCACGGTCCACAGGCCCGCGCCGTCGCCCACGACCGACACGCAGTCGCCCAGCGCGCCCAGCACGACCTTCAGGCGCTCGGCCCCGGGGTCCCCGGCCACGCCGTCGAGCAGGTACATGACCTCGTACTCGAACTCCGGCGACCCGGCCTCGCGCGCGGTGGTCAGCGCGTCGCGCGGCACCGGCGGCCCGGCGGGCGCGGGCGCCACCGCCTGCCCGGTGATCACCGCGGCCAGCGCGTCCAGCAGCACCACCAGGCCCCGGCCGCCCGCGTCGACCACCCCGGCGCGGGCCAGCACGGCCAGCTGGCGCGGGGTGTCGGCCAGCGCGTCGGCGCCCGCGCCGGCCGCCGCGGTCACCACGTCGCCCAGCTCGTCGGAACCGCAGTCGCGGGCCGCCGCGGCGGCGGCGCCCAGCACGGACAGCACGGTGCCGGGCACGGGCTCGGACACCGCGGCGGTGGCCAGTTCGTCGGCCCGCAGCAGGGCCCGGCGCAGCGACGCGCCGGTGGCCGTGGAGGCGCCCTGGGCCGCCTCGGCGAGCCCGCGCAGCACCTGGGACAGGATCACCCCGGAGTTGCCGCGGGCGCCGGCCAGCGCGCCGCGCGCCAGGGCGGCCAGCGCGCCGCCGACCGAGTCCACGGGCGTGCGGAGCAGGTTGTCCAGGGCCGAGCGCATGGTCTGGAGCAGGTTCGTGCCGGTGTCGCCGTCGGGCACCGGGAAGACGTTGATGCGGTCGATGTCCTCCCGGTTGGCGTCCAGGGACCGCACACAGGCGTCCGCCCACTGGCGCACCGCGACCGCATCGAGAGCCCGCATGGCGGGAGGGTACTTCGGCGCGGTGGCGCCCCGGTTTGGAGGCGGTGCCGCCCACGGGCTACCCTGTGGGAGTTGCCATGCCCGGCTGAGGCTTGTGCACGCTTGCGCGCCCGCCGGGGCGTGAGTACCGCTGAAGAACCTTAAGGAGTGGCTGACGTGGCTGCCGTGTGCGACGTCTGTGGCAAGGGGCCGGGCTTCGGCAAGTCGGTCTCGCACTCCCACCGACGCACCAACCGCCGGTGGAACCCGAACATCCAGACCGTGCGCGCGAAGGTCTCGCCCTCGCAGCGCCAGCGGTTGAACGTGTGCACCTCGTGCCTGAAGGCGGGCAAGGTGGTGCGCGGCTGACGACCGCGCCCCCCACGCGTTGAGAAGGGGCCCGGTCACCTCGCCAGAGGTGGCCGGGCCCCTTGTCGTCCACCCCGGGCCTGCCGGGCGGCGGGTACGGGGTGCCAGAGGACGAACCCGCCAGGCCCTGGTGGCGAGCCCGGGACTCCGGGGTGGACGACTGCGGTGTCCGGGTGGACGTCCCGGGGATTGCCCGGTCGCCCCGCGTCAAGCAGGAATCACTCGAAAGAGGAACGGATCAACGCCGGGGTGGCACGGCAGCGCCCGCGCCCCGCACTTCCGCGTCACGGCAGCAGCCGCGCGCCTCGTCGCGCCATGACAGCTTCCGCGCCCAGCGCTCCCGCGTGTCACGGGAGCGCCGAAACCGGGGCGGTCCCTACGGGAGCTTCCAGTCGACCGGGGCCGCGCCCTGCTCCACCAGCAGGTCGTTGACCTTGCTGAACGGCCGCGAGCCGAAGAAGCCGCCGGCCGCCGACAGCGGGCTCGGGTGCACCGACTCGACGCACGGGAACGGCGCCAGCAGCGGCTTGAGCGCCCGCGCCTGGCTGCCCCACAGGATCGCCACCAGCGGGGTGTCGCGCGCCGCCAGGGCCTTGATCGCCTGCTCGGTCACCGGCTCCCAGCCCTTGTTGCGGTGGGAGTTCGACTTGCCCGGCTGCACGGTCAGCGCCCGGTTGAGCAGCAGCACGCCCTGCTCGGTCCACGGCGTCAGATCGCCGGTGGACGGCTTCGGGTGGCCCAGGTCGGACGTGTACTCCTGGTAGATGTTGACCAGGCTCTTGGGGATCGGCCGCGTCTCGGGCGACACCGAGAAGCTCAGGCCGACGGCGTGCCCCGGCGTCGGGTACGGGTCCTGGCCGACGATCAACACCCTGACCGAGTGGAACGGCTGCTGGAACGCCCGGAGCACGTTCTCCCCGGCGGGCAGGTAGGTGCGTCCCGCGGCCACCTCGGCGCGCAGGAACTCCCCCATCTTCGCGACCTGGTCGGCCACCGGGGCGAGCGCCTCGGCCCAGCCGGATTCCACGATTTCCTCAAGAGGGCGTGCCACGGCGGGACCCTATCTCAGTCCAGTCGGCGCAGTTCCCCTCGGTACCGGGAGATGTTCTCGACGTAGTTGTCGACGATGAACTTCCACGCGCCCTCGGGCACCACGTGGCCCTCGCGCACGCGGGCCGGCACGCCGAGCGCCATGGACCGCGCCGGGATCCGGCCGTCGAACGAGACCACCGCGCCCGCGCCGACGATCGCGCCCTCCCCGACCACGGAGCCGTTGAGCACCACCGAGCCGGAGGCGATCAGGCACCCGTCGGCGATGGTCGCGCCCTCGATGTGCACGTTGTGGCCGATCACGCACTCCGCGCCGATCAGCGCCGGGTGGACCTGGGTGCAGTGCACGACCGTGCCGTCCTGGACCGAGGTGCGCTCCCCGACCTCGATGCGCCCGTAATCGCCGCGCAGCACCGCCTGGGGCCACACCGAGGCGTGCGCGCCGATCCGGACGTCGCCGATCACGGTCGCGTCGGGGTGCACGTAGGCGTCCGGGTGGATCTCCGGTGCCACGTCGCCCAGCGCGTAGATCGCCACCGCGTCCTCCAGCGTGCTCAGAGTTCCTTCGCGAAGCAAAGGCTGTTGGGATGATCGCGGTAGACGCCGAAGTTGTCGATACGGGTGTAGCCGCTGCGGGTGTAGAGCCCGATCGCCTCGGGCTGCCGGTCGCCCGTCTCCAGCACCATGCGCCGGCGCCCGACCGCGCGCGCCGCGTCCTCCAGCGCGGTCAGCACGAGCCGCGACAGGCCGCGCCCGCGCAGGGCGTCCACCACGTACATGCGCTTGATCTCGGCGTCGCCGGGGCGCAGCGAGTCCAGCGCCTCGTCGTGCGCGCGCCAGCCGCCGCAGGCCACCGGGCCGCCGTCGAGGTAGCCGACCACGAAGTGGCCGGCGGGCGCGGCGAACTGCGCCGGGTCGACCGGCGTCACGTCCTCGTCGCCGTAGCGCACCACGAAGACCTGCTGGAGCTCCGCGATCAACTTGACCGCGTCTGGATGGTCATACGGGAGCGTGCATAGTTCCACACCGATCAGGCTACCTAGCGCCAGTGCTCCCAACCAGGGGGCTTCTCGTACGCGCGGCCGTCCACGGTCACCCCGCTGCCGTGCCGGACCGTGCCGATCGTGGTCCACCCCTCGGGCACCGCGGCGGGCTCGGGGAACGCCGCGGCCAGCGCGTGGTCCTCGCCGCCGGTGAGCACCCAGTGCCGGGCGTCCGCGCCGAGCGCCGCGGCCACGTCGATCAGCCGGGGGTGCACCTCCAGCAGCTCGGTGCGGATGTCGATGCCGATGCCGGACTCGTCCGCGATGTGCCCGAGGTCGGCCAGCAGCCCGTCCGACACGTCGATCATCGCGGTCGCGCCGGCCTCGGCGGCCTGCGGACCGGCCGCGTACGGGGGTTCGGGGTTCCGCTGCGCGCCGACCACCGCGACCGGCGACCGGAACCCCCGCTGGAGCACCGCCAGGCCGCCCGCCGCCCAGCCGAGGCGACCGCACACCGCGATCACGTCGCCGACCTGGGCGCCGGACCGCGTCACCGGCTCCAGGCCGTTCATGTCGCCCATCGCCGTAACGGAGATCACCAGTGTCGCGGAGGACACCATGTCGCCGCCCACCACGCCCGCGCCCGCGACGACCGCCTCCTGCCACAGCCCGGCGGTGATGCCCTCGACCACCGCGGAGGGGGTGTCGGCGGGGCAGGCGAGGCCGATCGTGAGGGCCGTCGGGATGGCTCCCATCGCGGCCACGTCGGCCAGGTTCACGGCCGCCGCCTTGCGGCCGACCTGCTCGGGAGAGGACCAGTCGAGTCTGAAGTGGACACCTTCGACGAGCACGTCGGTGGACACCACCACGCGGCCGTCCGGCGCGGCCACCACGGCCGCGTCGTCACCCGGCCCCAGCAGGGTGGTGGGCGGTTGCGTCCGACCCGCCGTCACGCGGCGGATGAGACCGAACTCACCCACTTCAGCGACCGTGTCCGCGCTGTGCGGCGGCTCCGGACGCACGATTGCCTCCCGTTCTGAGCATTCGGAACCCCAACTGGGGTACGTTGCTGTGCACGTTCCTACCCCGACCCAACCTGTCGCGACGAAGGGGCACGCCGTGGTCCACGCATACATCCTCATCCAGACCGAGGTCGGGAAGGCAGCCGCCGTCGCGGCGGAGATCTCGGGCATCCCGGGCGTGGCCCAGGCGGAGGACGTCACCGGTCCCTACGACGTGATCGTCCGCGCCGAGGCCGAGACCGTGGACCAGTTGGGCCAACTGGTGGTCGCCCGCATCCAGAACGTCGAGGGCATCACCCGAACGCTGACCTGCCCGGTGGTCCACCTCTGACGCCGTGCTGTCATAGCGGCGTGGCACCGCAACCGGACACCGCACCACCGCTTCCGCGTCCGCTGACCGCCGTGGCCGTCGGCCTGTCGGCGCTGCTGGTGGCGGGGGTGGGGGCCGTGGGCCTCTTCTCCCGCACGGTCGGCGAGGACACCCCCGCCGCACCGCCGCCGGTGGACCGCTCCGGGCCCGTCGCGCTGGTGCCCGTGCCCGCCCCGGCGGCCGGGTCCGACGCGTGCCGGGCGCTGCTGGGCGCGCTGCCCGCGGAGCTGGTCTCCAACGGGACCGCGCTGCCGCGCCGCGAGCTGGCCTCCCCCGCGCCCGAGGGCGCCCTCGCGTGGGGCGACGCCGCGCACGAGCCGGTGGTGCTGCGGTGCGGGCTGGACCGGCCGGGCGACCTGGCGCCGACCTCCGAGCTGCGCACCGTCTCCGAGGTGGAGTGGCTGGTGCTGTCGGCCGCGGGCTCGGCCACCTGGTACGTCGTGGACCGGCCGGTGTACGTGGCGCTGACCCTGCCGACCGACGCGGGCACGGGGCCCCTCCAGGACATCTCGGCGACCGTCCGAGACACCCTGGCGAAGGGCCCCGTGGACACGCGGGGCTGACCTACCGCAGGCCGGTGCCGCGGGCGATCGCCGTCTCGACCAGCGTGGTCAGCAGGGACGGGTAGTCCAGACCGGTCTCCGCCCACATCCGCGGGTACATCGAGATCGGCGTGAAACCCGGCATGGTGTTGACCTCGTTGACCACCAGCCGCTCGTCCTCGGTGACGAAGAAGTCCACCCGGGCCAGGCCCTGGCAGTCCAGCGAGCGGAACGCCGTGACGGCCATCTCGCGCAGCGCCCCGGCGACCCCCTCGGGCAGCTTCGCGGGCACGTCGAACTCGCACACGTCGTCGAGGTACTTGGCGTCGAAGTCGTACCAGTCGACCTCGCCGCCGACCACGCGCAGCTCGGCGGGCACCGACGCCTCCACCCGGCCGTCGGGGAACTCCAGCACGCCGCACTCGACCTCGCGGCCGGGAACGCCGGCCTCGATGATCACCTTGGGGTCGGTCTTGCGGGCCAGGGCGATGGCGCCGTCCAGGTGCTGCCAGTCGACGACCTTGGAGATGCCCACCGAGGACCCGGCGCGCGCGGGCTTGACGAAGACCGGCAGCCCGAGGCGCTCGCGGTCGGCGTCGGACAGCGTGTCCTGGTCGCGCCGCAGCACGGCGTACCGGCCGACCGGCAGGCCCGCGCCCTCCAGCAGGCGCTTGGTGAACTCCTTGTCCATCGCCGCGGCGCTGGCGAGCACGCCCGGCCCGACGTAGGGCAGGTCGGCCAGCTCCAGCAGGCCCTGGACCGTGCCGTCCTCGCCCCACGCGCCGTGCAGCAGCGGGAAGACGACGTCCACGCCGGACAGGGCCTCGCCCGGGGCGACCGGCTCCAGGTGCCCGCCCGAGACGGGGACCAGCGCGGTGACCGACGGCAGTTGCCGGTCACGCACCTCCAGCGCCTTCGTGTCGTCGGCGCCGACCACCCACGCGCCTGCTTCGGTGATGCCCACGGGCACCACCTCGAACCGCTCCCGGTCGAGGTGCGGCAGGACGCTGCCGGCGGACAGGCAGGAGACCTTGTGCTCGCTGCTGCGCCCGCCGAACACCACGGCGACCTTGGTCTTGCGCTGTGTCATGGATCGGACCCTACCCGGATGGCGTAACAGCGTGACCGGACCGCTCGGGGGGCTGGGCGGGTGGGTTGGCAGGGTCGGTGCCCGGCCGGGCAGGGCCACTCAGCGCGAGCCGCTCAACCCAGAACCGCCCGCAGCAGCGCGATCAGCTCGGGCACGGCGGCGGCCAACTGGTCGCGCGAGCAGGCGCTGTAACCGATGGCCGCGCCGTGCACCCTGGGCCGGCCCGCGTGGTGACGACCCAGGCCGTCCAGGCGCAACCCCTTCGCGTGGGCCGCGGCGAGCACGTCGCGCTCGGCCTGCGCGGTGGGCAGGGGCACCACGATGTGCGCGCCCGCGTCGTCGCCCAGCACCGGGACGCCCGCCTCCGCGAAGGCCGCCGACAGCAGCGCGCGGCGCTCGGACAGCTCGCGGCGCAGCCTGCGCAGGTGGCGCCCCAGGTCGCCGTTGCGCGCCAGCTCGACCAGCACCCGCTGGCCGGCCGCCGACGGGCTGGTGCCGGTGCGGTCGCGGTGGTCGTTCACCTCGGCCGCGACCTGCTCGGGCGCGACCATCCAGCCCGCGCCGAGCGTCGGGGTGAGGATCTTGCTGGTGGTGCCCAGGTGCACGACCACGTCCGGCGCGAGGGCCGCCAGCAGCGGCAGGGGCGCCACGTCGTAGCGCAGCTCGCCGTCGTAGTCGTCCTCGACCACCAGCCAGCCCTCGGCCCGCGCCCGCTCCACCAGGGCGACCCGGCGCGCCGCCGACATGCGCCCGCCCATCGGGTACTGGTGCGCGGGCGAGCAGTAGACACCGCGCACGCCCGCGGGCACGCCCTCCACCAGCAGGCCCTCGGCGTCGACGGGCGCCTGCACCACGCGCACGCCCGCCGAGCGCAGCGCCCACACCGCCCGCTGGTAGCCGGGTTCCTCCACGGCCACCACGTCACCGGGCCGCAGCACCGCCGCGGCCAGCTCCACCAGCGCCGCGGTCGTGCCGCCGGTCGCGAGCACCGACTCCTCCCGCAGCCCGCCGCGCACGGCCAGGCCGCGGTGGCGCAGCAGGTGCTCGGCGACCACGGCGCGGTACTCGGGCAGGCCCGCGCGGGACGGGCGGAACAGCGGCGGCACGTCCGCGGCCGCCCGCCAGGCCCGCCGCCACGCCGCGCGGTCCAGGCCCTCGGCCCACGGCGCGCCCGGCGCCAGGTCCACCACGTCGGCGGGCGCGGGCGCGGTGGTGGTGCGGCGGGCGCGGGCGCGCAGGGCGCCGGGCGGCGTGGTCGTCACGTAGGTGCCCGAACCGTGCCGGCCCGCGATCCAGCCCTCGGCGTGCAGCTGCTCGTACGCCGCCGCGGTCACCGTCCGGCTCACGCCCAGCCGCTCGGCCAGCGCCCGGGTCGAGGGCAGCCGGTCGCCGCTGCGCAGCCTGCCGTCCGCGGCCGCCTCGCGCAGCGCGTCCGCCAGCTGCACGGCCAGCGGCTCGGCCGAGCCGCGGTCCAGCGCCACCGCCAGTGCCGTAACCGCCACAGTGGTCTCCTCTAATAGCCTGTAATTGGCTCTTGTTGGAGGCCACTTTAGCGGTGAGGCTGGTCGCATGACGTTGTCGCCGACGCCCCGCAGCACGGTGAAGCGCGGACACCAGCGCGCCGTGACCGAACGCCCCGCCCTGCACGCCGTCCTGGACGCCGCGCTCGTCTGCCACCTCGCGGTGGTCGTCGACGGCGCGCCGCTGGTGGTCCCGACCGGCTACGGCCGCGACGGCGACACCCTCTACCTGCACGGTTCGACCGGCGCGCGCAGCCTGCGCGAGGCCGAGGCGGGCGTGCCCGTGTGCGTCGGCGTGACCGTGCTCGACGGCGTGGTCTACGCGCGCTCCCTGTTCGGCCACTCCCTGAACTACCGCTCGGCGGTCGTCCACGGCGTCGCCCGGCCCGTCACCGGGCGGGAGGCCAAGCTGCACGGCCTGCGCGTGCTCACCGAGCACCTCTCCCCCGGCTCCTGGGACTACGCCCGGCAGCCCACGGCCAAGGAGCTGGCCGCCACGTCGGTGCTGGCGCTCGACCTCACCGAGGCGTCGGTGAAGGTCCGCGGCGGCCCGCCCGGCGACCACGAGGACGACGTGGCCGCCAACGAGCGGTGGGCGGGCGTGCTGCCGGTGCGCGCGGTCTGGGGCGAGCCCGAGCCGGACCCGTCGCTCGTCGGCGACTGGGACGTCCCGCCGCACGTCGTCACGCGCAGTCGGGCCTCGTCGCCGCCGGGACCTCGCGCGTAGGCCCGGCGACCGGGTCGTACCGGTACGGGCGCATGGTGCGCCCGCCGTCGCGGTAGACGTGGATCGTGACCGCCGGGTCGACGCCGTCGTTGCGGACCCGGTGCACGTAGTCGGGGCCGAACACGCGCGACTGGCCGGCCACCAGGTGGTGCAGGACCTGGCGGCGGCCCACCGCGACGATCTCCGTCAGGGAACCGCTGACCAGCGTGAACGCCCCGGTGGTGAGGCCGTGGTCGTGCAGGTCGGTGTGCTGGCCGGGCAGCCAGCTCATCAGCCACACCTCCTGGTCCCCGGTGCGCTCCACCAGGGCGGCGAAGCGGGTGTCGGGGTCGTAGCGGAGCAGGTGGGACCAGCGCTCGCGCCGTGCCGCGGTGTCCAGCGCGATCCGCACGGGGTGCAGCGCGCCGTGGGACTGGGGCAGGGCGATCGTGTTCTCCGGAACGGCGAACATGGTTCCTTCTCGGGATCTCGGGGGCGTGCGGGCCTCAACGGCTCGCGGGGCGCGAGGCGATCACCGAGGGAGACAGAGCGCGCTGGCGACCAGGCCGAGGTCGATGTGACCCCGCCCGGCGGTCCTGGCGCGGAAAGACATGGGACCGAGGGTGGCAGCGCCCCCGGTCCCCCGCAAGCGCGTCCCACGAAATGGACCCGTTCAGGTGGCCCCGCTCAGAGCGAGGCGAGCACGTCCGCCACCAGGTCGGCGGTGTCCTCGCAGCCGGCGGACAGCCGGACCAGGCCCTCCGGCACCGGGTCGCCCCAGTGGGCGCGCCGGTCCAGGGTCGTGTGCAGGCCGCCGAAGCTGGTGCTGGCGTACACCAGCCGCGATCGCTCCAGGAACGCCCCGACCGCCGCGGCGTCGGCCAGCACGAAGGTCAGCACGCCGCCGAACCGCCGCATCTGGCGGGCCGCCACCTCGTGGGCCGGGTCCTCCGGCGAGCCCGGCCAGCGCAGGCCGGTCACCGCCGGGTGGTCCTTGAGCACCTCGTACAGCGCCGCGGCGTTCTCGGCCTGGCGGGTCAGGCGCAGGTCGAGGGTGCCCAGGCCGCGGTGCGCGAGCCAGGACTCGAACGGGCCGGGGATCGCGCCGCCGGTGGTGCGCGCCGCCCGCACCCGCCCGGCCAGGTCCTGGTCGGCGGTCGAGACGTGGCCCAGCAGGACGTCGCTGTGCCCGGCGACCGCCTTGGTGTCGCTGCCGACCACGACGTCCGCGTCCAGCCGCAGCGGCTGCTGCCCGAGCGGCGTCGCGGTCGTGTTGTCCACCGCCACCAGCGCGCCCGCCGCGTGGGCCGCCCGCGCCAGCGCCGCGATGTCGCAGACCTCCAGACCCGGGTTGGACGGCGACTCCAGCAGCACCAGCCGGACCCCCTCGAACGAGGGGTAGGGGCCCGCCGTGGGCGCCTCCACGACCCGCACCGGCATCTCGGCGACCAGGGTGCGGGTCAGGTAGTAGCCGTCGCTCGGCACCACCACGGTGTCGCCGGGCGCGAGCACCACGCGCAGCAGGGTCGAGATCGCGGCCATGCCGGACGGGAACAGCACGGCCGTGCCGCCGTCCAGCTCGCCCAGCGCGGCCTCCAGCGCCCGCCACGTCGGGTTGTGCGCGCGGCCGTAGGTGTCCTCGCCGCCCAGGTGGTAGGCCGAGGCGAACACCGGGCCCGCCAGGAACGGCTGCCCCGGCGCGACCGGCGCGGAGTGGACGACCCGCGTGCCGTCGCCCCAACCGGCCGCCGCGCCACCGCCGGTGGTCGCCGCGCCGTCCGCCGCCGGGCCCTCCGCTGTCGCGCCACCCGCCGCCGCGCCACCCGCCTCCGCGCCACCCGCCTCCGCGCCCTCCGCTGTCGTGCCACTCATCATCGCGCCACCCGCCGCGCCTTCGTTCCCGCTCACTGCCGTTCCGCCTTCCGCTCCCGCCCGAGCAGCGCCGCCGTCAGCACGCGCGGGTCCATCCCCTCGTGGCACACCCGGTGCACGCCCTCCGTAATCGGCATGTCCACGTCCAGCCGCGCCGCCAGCTCGCGGATCGACGAGCACGACTTGACGCCCTCGGCGACCTGACCGTGCGCGGCCTCCTGGGCCTGCGCGATGGAGTCGCCGCGCCCCAGCCTCTCCCCGAACGAGCGGTTGCGCGACAGCGGCGAGGCGCACGTGGCCACCAGGTCGCCCAGCCCCGCCAGCCCGGCGAGGGTCAGCGGGTCCGCGCCCAGCGCCTCCCCCAGCCGCGCGGTCTCGGCCAGGCCGCGGGTGATGAGCGAGGCCATCGTGTTGTCGCCGAACCCCATGCCCGCGGCCATCCCGCAGGCCAGCGCGATGACGTTCTTGCACGCCCCGCCCAGCTCGCAGCCGACCACGTCCACGTTCGTGTAAGGCCGGAAGTAGGAGTTCGAGCAGGCGTGCTGGAGGTCGACCGCGCGGTCGTGGTCGGTGCACGCGATGACCGTCGCGGTCGGCTGCTCGGCGGCGATCTCGCGGGCCAGGTTCGGCCCGGACACCACCGCGACCCGGTCCTCCGGCACGGCGGCGACCTCGCGGACCACCTCGCTCATCCGCTTGAGCGTGCCCAGCTCCACGCCCTTGGCCAGGCTGACCAGGGTGGCGTCCCGGGGCAGCAGGTCGCGCCAGCCGGAGAGGTTCGCGCGCAGCGTCTGGCTCGGCACGGCCAGCACCACGGCCTCCGCGCCGTCGAGCGCCTTGGCCGCGTCGGAGGTGGCGGCCAGGTTGTCCGGGAGGACGATGCCCGGCAGGTAGTCGGCGTTCACCCGCCCCGCGGCGATGGCGTCGGCGACCTCGGGCCGCCGCGCCCACAGCACCACGTCGGTGCCGGCGTCGGCGAGCACCTTGGCGAAGGCCGTGCCCCACGACCCGGCGCCCAGCACCGCGACCCGCTCCACGTCAGACCTTCCTGGAGGAGTAGAAGCCGTCGGGCGCCTGCTCCTGGCGGATCTCCGCGAGCAGGCCCTTCACCTCGCCCATCAGCAGGTCGGTCACCTCGCGCAGCAGGCCCAGGCTCTGCGGCCGCGCGCGGTAGGTCGACAGGTCCACCGGCCCGCCCACCCTCGTCACCACGGTCTTGCGCGGCAGCGGGCGGAACTTCCGGCGGTAGTGGTCGTAGACGTCGCGGGTGCCCCAGCGGGCCGCGGTCAGCACCGGGACGTCGTGCTCCAGCGCGAGCCGCGCCACCCCGGTCCGGGAGCTCATCGGCCAGCCGTCGGGGTCCTTGGTGATCGTGCCCTCCGGGTAGATGATCACGAGCAGCCCCTGCTCCAGGGCCTCGTGCGCGGCGCGCAGGCTCTGCTGGGCGTCGGCGGTGCCGCGGTAGACGGGGATCTGGCGGGCGCCCCGGAGCACCGAGCCGAGCACGGGCACGTTCCACAGGCCGTGCTTGGCCAGGAAGTGCGGCACCCGGCCCTGCTTGTGGACGAAGACCGCGTCGTAGACCGGGTCGAGGTGGGACACGTGGTTCATCACCACGAGCACCCCGCCCGAGCTGGGGACCCGCTCGCCGCCCTCGATGCGCTTCCGCGACATCGCCGCGGTGGCGGGGTAGAAGACCACCGCGGCGAACCCGACCCAGAAGCCGCCCTTCTCCTTGGCCACGTGCACTCCCTCTGAAGTCGTGGACCCGGAGTCTTCCCCGGAGCCCCCGGCCAGGTCCAGCCGGCATCGGGGAGTATGGCGGGGTGGGAGCCGAAGTGGACCTGGTGGTGCCGGTCAAGACCCTGGAGCGGGCCAAGTCGCGGCTGGTGGGGGCCAGGTTGGACCGGCCCGCGCTGGCGCTGGCGTTCGCGCTGGACACGGTCGCGGCCGCGCTGCCCGTCGCGCGGCGGGTGCTGGTCGTCACGTCGGACCCGGCCGTGGCGCGCGGGCTGCGGGCGCTGGGCGTCGAGTCGGCGGCGGGGCCCGAGGGCCTCAACGAGGCGTTGCGGTTCGGGTCCTCCGTGCTGCGCGAGCGCGACCCGGGGTCGGTGGTGGGCGCGCTCCAGGCCGACCTGCCCGCGCTGCGGACCGCCGAGCTGGCCCTCGCGGTGGCGGCGGCGCGCGGGCGGGCGTTCTGCCCGGACCGGCAGGGCACCGGGACGACGCTGCTGCTGTCGGAGCCGGGCGGACCGCTGGAACCCGCGTTCGGGACGGGCTCGGCGGCGGCGCACGCGGCGTCCGGGGCGACCGCGCTGGTGGGCCCGTGGCCGTCGCTGCGGCACGACGTGGACACCGCGGCGGACCTCGACCTGGCGGCGGACCTGGGCCTGGGCCCGCGCACGGCGGCGGTCCTGAGCCCCGTCTGCTAGCCGAGCCGGTCGAGCGCGCCGCGCAGGAACGCGTCGCGGCGGGCGGCCACCACCCCGGCGGTCAGGTCGGCGCGGCCCTGGCCGTGGATCGCCGGGAGCCACGTCGCGACGTCCGCGGGCGTGCTCAGGGCCGCGACGACGTCCCAGCGGGCGAGGTCCCGGGCGGGTCCGGCGACCGACTCCCACCCGTCGAGGACGTGTCCGGGCGCGGCCGGGTCGCCCAGCAGGGCCGCGTCGCAGCGCAGGTTCCCGAGGTCCACGCCGGCCGACCCGACCCCGCCGTACTCCCAGTCGACGAAGCCGGAGAACGAGTCGCCGACCCACAGGGCGTTGCCCTGCCAGAGGTCGGCGTGCACGAACACGGCGGGCTCGGGCGCGGGCGCGCCGCCGACGCGTTCCCGCGCCTCGACGAGCAGCGGCGAGGTGCCGTGCCAGGCCGTGGCGAAGCCCCCGCCGGCCCCGTCCATCGGCCACCGGCGCAGCGGCAGGTCCGGTCCCGGCTCGGCGGTCACGGCGTGCAGGGCGGCCGCCGCGCGGCCCAGCGCCCGCATCCGCTCCGGCGACGGGGTCACCGGGATCCGGCTGCTGCCGGGCAGCACCGTGGTCAGCAGCGCGGGACGGCCCGACGCCGCGCCGTCGAGCTCGGCGGCGATCAGCCTCGGGGTCGGCAGGGCGTGCCGGCCCGCCAGGTCCAGGGCGGCGGCCTCGGTGGCGAGCCGCTCGCGCGCGCCCCGGTCGTCCGGCGCGGCCAGGCGCAGGACGGCCGCGCGGTCGGGGTCGCCGAAGCGGACCAGCCACGGGCCGGCACCCGACCGCAGGCTCCGCACGCCGACCACCCGGGCGCCGGGTGCCACCGCGCGGGCGGCCCACCTCAGCGCCGGTCCCCTCGCACCGCTCATCGCCACACGCTAGCCAACCGGGTCGCGCGGCCGGTGCGGTCGGGACCAGACTGCGACCGTGGACGAACTCGATCCGGCGGTGGCGGTGCGGGCGCACGTGGACGCGTTCAACGCGGGCGACCTGCACGCGTTGGCGGCCGGTTTCACCGACGACGCGGTGTGGGTGACCGGTACGACGACCGTGCGGGGCGCCGCCGCGCTGAACCGGCTGTTCGCCGACGCGATCGCCGGCCTGCGCCCGCGCCTGGCGGTCCACGGCCTGCTCGTCGACGGGGACCGGGTGGCCTGCGAGATGACCGAGACGCTGGTGGCGGGCGGGGAGGAGCGCTCCTCCCCGATCGCGGGTTTCTACCGGCTGCGCGGCGGGCGCATCGCCGCGGCGAAGATCTACCGCGAGGGCAGCGCCGAGGTCGCCTGACGCGGCCGGCCGCGAACACCCCGGCGGTCGAACGCCGGCCGGGGCGGTGCGGCCGATCGGCTAGCGTTGCCGCCGTGCCGGAGCAAGCGACCGTCAGCGCGCACCACCCGGATGGCGCAGCCACCGTCCTGCGGGACGACGGCGTGCTGGTCGACGTGCCCGCCGCCGCGGTCGCCGCCGGCGGCTGGCGCGCGTTGCGGCCCGGCCAGCGCGTGACCCTCGACCGCGACCCGGCCGGCGGGGTGCGGGCCCTGCTCCGGCCGGTGTGACGCGGAGTTCACCTCCTGGTCCGTCCCGATCAGGGCGGACGTCGGATTTCTGGGGAACAATGCGTTCGTGAGCACCGAGAACACGCCTGAACAGCCGGCGCCGAGGCGGCGCGGCCGATCACCCCGCGCGACCCCGCCCCCGTCGGGCACCGCGCGCCGCCGCCCCCGCCCGGCCACCCGCCGCGGCACCGGCCGGACCGCGACCCCGCCGCCCGCCGAGACGCCCGCCCGGCCGTTCCCGAGCTCACCGCCCGCCGTCACCGCCACCGAGGCCCAGGTCGACCTGCCCGACGACCGGTACTTCAACCGGGAACTGTCCTGGTTGGACTTCAACGCCCGGGTGCTCGCGCTGGCCGAGGACGCCTCCCAGCCGCTGCTGGAGCGGGCCAAGTTCCTGGCGATCTTCGCGTCGAACCTCGACGAGTTCTACATGGTGCGGGTCGCGGGCCTCAAGCGCCGCGACGAGACCGGCCTGTCGGTGCGCAGCGCGGACGGGCTCACCCCGCGCGAGCAGCTGTCCAGCATCTCCAAGCGCACCCAGGAGCTGGTCGAGCAGCACGCCAGGGCGTTCCTGGACCACGTGCAGCCGGAGCTGGAGAAGCACCACATCAGCATCGTGAACTGGGCGCAGCTGACCGATTTCGAGAAGCTGCGCCTGACCAACTACTTCACCGACCAGGTGTTCCCGGTGCTCACGCCCCTCGCCGTGGACGCCGCGCACCCCTTCCCCTACATCTCCGGCCTGTCGCTGAACCTCGCGGTGACCGTGCGGGACCCGGAGGGCGGCGCGGAGCGGTTCGCCCGCATCAAGGTGCCGGACAACGTGCCGCGGCTGGTCCGCGTGGAGAAGGACCGCACCAGCCCGACCGCGACGTTCCTGCCGCTGGAGGAGCTGATCGCGGCACACCTGGGCGAGCTGTTCGCGGGTATGCAGGTGGTCGAGTGCCACGCCTTCCGGGTGACCCGCAACGCCGACCTGGAGGTCGAGGAGGACCAGGACGAGGACCTGCTCCAGGCGCTGGAGCGCGAGCTGGCCCGCCGCCGGTTCGGGCCGCCGGTGCGGCTGGAGGTCTCCGGCGACATGACCGACCACATGCTGGAGCGCCTGCTGCGCGAGATGGAGGTCGACCCGGCCGACGTCGTGCAGGTGCCCGGCCTGCTCGACCTGTCGTGCCTGTGGCAGCTCTACAGCGTCGACCGCAAGCAGCTCAAGGACGCGCCGTTCGTGCCCGCGACGCACTCGGCGTTCGGGGAGCGGGAGACGCCCAAGAGCATCTTCGCCACCCTGCGGGAGGGCGACGTGCTGGTCCACCACCCGTACGACTCGTTCTCCACGTCCATCCAGCGGTTCATCGAGCAGGCGGCGGCCGACCCGCGCGTGCTGGCCATCAAGCAGACGCTGTACCGCACCTCGGGCGACTCCCCGATAGTGGACGCGCTGATCGACGCGGCCGAGGCGGGCAAGCAGGTCGTGGCGCTGGTGGAGATCAAGGCGCGGTTCGACGAGCAGGCCAACATCAAGTGGGCGCGGGCGCTGGAGAAGGCGGGCGTGCACGTCGTCTACGGCCTGATGGGGCTCAAGACGCACTGCAAGACGTCGCTGGTGGTGCGCCAGGAGGGTTCGCGCATCCAGCGCTACTGCCACATCGGCACCGGCAACTACAACCCGAAGACCGCCCGGCTGTACGAGGACATCGGCCTGCTGACCGCGGAGCCGACCATCGGCGCGGACCTGACGGACCTGTTCAACGTGCTCACCGGGTACGCGCGGCAGGACCACTACCGCAGCCTGCTGGTGGCGCCGTACGGCGTGCGGCGGGGCATCGTGGAGCGCATCGGGCACGAGATCGAGCTGGCGCGGGCCGGGCAGCCCGCGGGCGTGCGCATCAAGGTGAACTCGCTGGTGGACGAGGAGGTCATCGACTCGCTGTACCGGGCGTCGCAGGCGGGCGTGCGGGTGGAGGTGGTGGTGCGCGGGGTGTGCGCGCTGAAGCCCGGCATCAAGGGGCTGTCGGAGAACATCCACGTGCGGTCGATCCTCGGGCGGTTCCTGGAGCACTCGCGGGTGTTCCACTTCACCGGGGCCGGCGAGCACTGGATCGGCAGCGCCGACATGATGCACCGGAACCTGGACCGGCGGGTCGAGGTGTGCGTGCGGGTGACCGACCCGAAGCTGACCGCGCAGCTGGACTCGTTCCTGAACTCGGCGCTGGAGCCCACCACGCGGTGCTGGGTGCTCCAGCCCGACGGGGAGTGGGAGGCGTGGCCGGCGGACGGCAGCCGGGTGCGCGACCACCAGGCCGAACTGCTCCGCCGGCACCGCGCGGTGGGGTGACCGGGGTGATCAGGGCTGCCGGCGCCGTGCTGTGGCGCGAGGGTGCCGCGGCGGTCGTGCACCGACCGCGGTACGACGACTGGTCCCTGCCCAAGGGCAAGCTGGACCCCGGTGAGACCGTGCCCGCCGCGGCGGTGCGGGAGGTGCGGGAGGAGACCGGGTTCCGGGCCGTGCTGGGCCGGCACCTGAACCGCGTCTCCTACCAGGTGTCGGCCGGGCCGAAGACCGTGGACTACTTCAGCGCGCGGGCCGGGTCGGGGGCGTTCTCGCCCAACGACGAGGTGGACGAGCTGCGGTGGGTGCCGTTCGCGGAGGCCGCGCGGCTGGTCAGCCACGACACCGACCGGGCCGTGCTGGAGACCTTCCTGTCCGCCCCGGTCGACCTGGCCCACGTGCTGCTGGTGCGGCACGCCAAGGCGGGCAAGCGGGACAACTGGCCGGGTGACGACGACCTGCGCCCGCTCAGCTCGGCCGGGTGGCGGCAGGCCGCGGGCCTGCGCTCGATGCTGCCCCTCTGGGGGCCCGCGCGCGTCCACTCGGCACCGCGCGTGCGGTGCGTGGACACCGTGCGGGGGGTCGCGGACGACCTCGGCGCGGCCGTCCTGCTGGAGCCGCGCCTGTCCGAGGAGGGCTACTGGCCGGACCGCGAGGCGGCCCTGGTGCGCTTCCTGGAGATCGTCGACGGCGCGGGCACCCCGGTCGTCTCCAGCCAGGGCGGCGTCATCCCCGACATCGTCTCCACCCTCGCCGACCTGGGCGGTCTTCCCCTGGACGACGTCCCGTGCAAGAAGGGCAGCGCCTGGCTCCTGGCGTTCCGCCGGCCCGCCCCGGGCTGGTCCACATCGGACTCGTCGACCGGCTGGCCCCGGCTGGTCTCGGCGCACTACTTCCCCACCGCGCTGCCGACCCCGCCGGCCAGGTGACCTCACCCCACCGGTTGGCCGCACCGGCGGAAGCGGACGGTGCGGCCCGGGGTCGGTCCGCAACCCGACCGGCCCAGTGGCGACCCGGGTGGTCTAGTCGCCCGAACGTTGAACTCGGGGGTCCCGAACGTACGACACGGTCGTCCTGAACGTACGACTCGCGGAATTGCTCAGGGCCCGGTGCGCGTCCGCACCGGGCCCTGAGCTGGTTGCGGGGGCCGGTGCGCCGGCCCCTGCGTCACTTCTTCTTCGCTGCCGACGTCTTCGCGGCAGCTGCCGGCTTGGCCGCGGCGGCGGGCTTGGCAGCCGCCGACGCGGGCTTGGCGGCAGCCGACGTCTTGGCCGTGGTGGCCTTCTTCGCCGCGGTGGCGGGCTTGGCCGCCGCGGAGGTGGTGGCCTTGGCGGTCGACGCCTTCGTCGTGCTCGCCTTCTTCGCCGTGGTCGTCGCCGGCTTGGTCGCGGCCGCCTTGGTGGCGGTCGACTTCGCGGCGGTCGACTTGGTCGCGGTGGTGCTCTTGGCGGGCGCGGCCTTGGTGGCGGTGGCGGCCGGCTTGGTCGCAGCCGTGGTGGACCTGCTGCGGGTGGCCGGGGCCTTCGTGGCGGCAGCGGCGGCGCGCGCGGTGGTGGCGGTGCCGCTGGTGCTGCGCGCCGTCGAACGCGACGTGGTGCCGCGCGCGGTGGTGCTGCGGGTCGCCGGTGCCTTGGTACCCGCGGCCGGCTTGGCGGCAGCGGCAGCGGCGGCGGGCTTCGCGGCCGTCACGCGAGGCAGCTTCTTGGTGCCGCTGATGACGTCCTTGAACGTCGAACCGGCGCGGAACGCGGGCACGTTGGTCTTCTTGACCTTCACGGTCTCACCGGTGCGCGGGTTGCGAGCGGTGCGGGCCGCACGGGCACGCTTCTCGAAGACACCGAAGCCGGTGATGTTGACCTTCTCGCCCTTGTGGACGCTGCGGACGATCACGTCGACGATGCCGTCGACGGCGGCAGCGGCGTTCTTCTTGTCGCCAAGGCGCTCGGCGAGCGCCTCGATGAGCTGGGCCTTGTTCACCGTCAGTCCCTCCCAGGACGCTCACGGCCCTAGTCGGGCCGACTGATGGTCACGGTAAGCCCATATGCAAGGAAATACCAATCGCCACGCCAAAGTTTTCGTTGTGGCGTGGCGATTACGACCTGTCGAGGGACACTCCCCGGAGCCCCCGGGAGGAAAGGCCGGGACCGGATTTCCGCTGCTAGAGGCGGAAACCCGGCCCCTTCGGGTCACTTCACGGGCACGGGATCGGTGGTCGGCAGCCACCCCTGCCTGCGCTGCTCGAACTCGGCGATGTCATCGGCGTGCCGCAGCGTCAGGGCGATGTCGTCCAATCCCTCCAGCAGCCGCCAGCGGGTGTACTCGTCGACGGTGAAGGGGGCGGTGAAGTCCTTCGCCACAACCGTGTTCTTCGTCAGGTCGACGGTCACCGGGGTGCCCGGCTCGTTCTCCAGGAGCTTCCAGAGCAATTCGACATCGGACTGCTCGCACTGGGCCGCCACGAGCCCCTGCTTGCCCGAGTTGCCCCGGAAGATGTCGGCGAACCGGGACGAGATGACCACCCGGAAGCCGTAATCCATGAGCGCCCACACGGCGTGCTCGCGGGACGAGCCGGTGCCGAAATCGGGTCCGGCGACGAGCACGCTGCCGGCCCGGTAGGGCTCCTGGTTGAGCACGAAGTGCTCGTCACCGCGCCAGGCGGCGAACAGGCCGTCCTCGAAGCCCGTGCGGGTGACGCGCTTGAGGTAGACGGCGGGGATGATCTGGTCGGTGTCCACGTTGGACCTGCGCAGGGGCACCCCGACCCCGGTGTGGGTGGTGAACGCTTCCATTCGGCTCGGATCTCCCTCAGACCAGGTCGGTGGGCGCGGACAGGGTGCCGCGCACGGCGGTGGCGGCGGCCACCAGCGGCGAGACCAGGTGGGTCCGCCCACCCTTGCCCTGCCTGCCCTCGAAGTTGCGGTTGGAGGTGGACGCGCTGCGCTCACCGGGCTTGAGCTGGTCCGGGTTCATCCCGAGGCACATGGAGCAACCGGCCTGGCGCCACTCGGCGCCCGCCTCCAGGAACACCTCGTGCAGGCCCTCGGACTCGGCCTGGGCGCGCACGCGCATGGAGCCGGGCACGACGAGCATCCGCACGCCGTCGGCCACCCGGTGCCCGCGCAGCACGTCCGCGGCGGCCCTCAGGTCCTCGATCCGGCCGTTGGTGCACGAGCCGAGGAAGACCGTGTCGACCCGCACGTCGCGCAGCGGGGTACCCGGCTCCAGCCCCATGTACGCCAGCGCCTTCTCGGCGGCCACGCGCTCGTTCTCGTCCGCGATCGCCCCGGGGTCGGGCACCCGCTCGCCCAGCGGCAGCCCCTGGCCGGGGTTGGTGCCCCAGGTGACGAACGGCGTCAGCTCGTCGGCGTCCAGCCGCACCTCGGCGTCGAACTCGGCGTCGTCGTCGGTGCGCAGCGTCCGCCAGTACTCGACGGCCGCGTCCCAGTCGGCGCCGGACGGCGCGTGCGGGCGACCCCGGAGGTAGTCGAACGTCGTCTCGTCGGGCGCGATCATGCCCGCGCGGGCGCCCGCCTCGATGGACATGTTGCACACGGTCATCCGGGCCTCCATGGACAGCGCCTCGATCGCGCTGCCCCGGTACTCCAGGACGTAGCCCTGCCCGCCGCCGGTGCCGATCTTGGCGATCACCGCCAGGACGACGTCCTTGGCCGTGACCCCGGGCCCGAGCCGCCCGTCGATGTTGACGGCCATGGTCTTGAACGGTTTCAGCGGCAGCGACTGGGTGGCCATCACGTGCTCGACCTCGGAGGTGCCGATGCCGAACGCCAGCGCGCCGAACGCGCCGTGCGTGGAGGTGTGGCTGTCACCGCAGACCACGGTCATGCCGGGCTGCGTCAGGCCCAGCTGCGGACCCACCACGTGGACGATGCCCTGCTCGACGTCGCCCATCGGGTGCAGCCGGACGCCGAACTCGGCGCAGTTCTTGCGCAGCGTCTCGACCTGGGTGCGCGACACCGGGTCGGCGATGGGCAGCTCGATGTCGACGGTGGGGACGTTGTGGTCCTCGGTGGCGATGGTGAGGTCGGGTCGGCGGATCGGCCGACCAGCCAGGCGCAGGCCGTCGAACGCCTGCGGGCTGGTCACTTCGTGCAGCAGGTGGAGGTCGATGTAGAGCAGGTCGGGCTCCGCGCCACTGCCGTGGCGCACCACGTGTGCTTCCCACACCTTCTCCGCGAGCGTGCGGCTCATCGCAACTCTCCCAAGATCTGGACAGTCGATAGATCTGGACTTCCCAGACAGTGGGAAGTTAGTATCGGCTTGTGGGACAGCATAGCGGGATCGGCGTGCTGGACAAGGCAGTGGCCGTCTTGAACGCCGTCGCAAAGGATCCGTGTGGGCTCGCCGAGTTGTGCAACCGGACGGGCTTGCCGAGGGCTACCGCGCACCGGTTGGCGGTCGGCCTCGAGGTGCACCGGTTGCTGCGACGGGGTTCCGACGGCCGCTGGCGTCCGGGCGCGGCACTGGCGGAGTTGGCGGGCGGCGCGACCGACCCGCTGCTCGACGCGGCCTCCTCGGTGTTGCCGAGGTTGCGCGACATCACCGGCGAGAGCGTCCAGCTCTACCGGCGAGACGGGATGCAGCGCATCTGCGTCTCCTCCGCGGAACCCCCGAGCGGTTTGCGCGACACGGTGCCGATCGGCGCGCGTTTGCCGATGACCGCCGGCTCGGGCGCCAAGGTATTGGCCGCCTGGTCCGACCCGGGCACCCAACGCTCAGTCCTGGCCGACGCCGTATACGGCGAACGCACATTGTTGGAAGTGCGCCGCCGGGGCTGGGCGCAAAGCGTCGCAGAACGCGAACCAGGCGTAGCTTCCGTTTCCGCCCCGGTCCGGGACAGCACCGGCACAGTAGTGGCCGCCGTCTCCGTCTCGGGCCCCATCGACCGCATGGGCCGCCGCCCGGGGGCCCGCTGGGCAGCCGACCTGCTAGCCGCAGCCGAAGCCCTACAAACCCGCCTCTGACCCCAACACACCACGCCCCTCCCGCACCCCCCGCTCACCAGGTCGGGGGGTGCCACACTTCCCCTGACCAGCACACGAGGCCAGGCCGGATGCGAAGGCGAAGGCGAAGCCGAGCCAACGCGGTAGACGCGAGGGCGAAGCCCAACGCGTCACCGCAGGGGGGTGCAGGGGGGCGAAGCCCCGCCTGCCCGGGGTCCGGGGGTCGGACCCCCGGTGTGAAATGCGAAAGATCCCCGTTCTGCAAAGCAGAACAGGGATCTCCCAGATCTGTAGCCCCGAAGGGATTCGAACCCTCGCTACCGCCTTGAGAGGGCGGCGTCCTAGGCCGCTAGACGACGGGGCCCTAGGTATCTTGCTTCATTCAGTTTAGCAGGTCTTCGGATTCTTGCAAAATCCGCTTTCCTGGCTTGCTCGGGCAGTCTAGCACTTGCTTTTCTACCCTTGCAGCTGGGGTACCAGGACTCGAACCTAGACTAACTGAACCAGAATCAGTCGTGCTGCCAATTACACCATACCCCATTGGTTTCCCGGTTCGCTCCCCGTCTCCGGGGGCTCTCCGTTCCGCCGGGGAGAATACTAGACCACGTACCCGGCGGAACGGAAATCGGGGGTCACGCGGAGGTGGCCGCCAGCTCGCAGACGAGGAGTTCGGGCAGCTCAGACAGGCTGCTGATGGCCGCGACCCCCGTCGGCAGCGCGCCCTCGCGCGGGCCCTCGCGGTTCAGCCAGACGCCCTTGAGGCCGGCGTCGCGGGCGCCGATCGCGTCGGCGTGCAGCCGGTCGCCCACGTGCACCGCGTCCTCGACGTCCACGCCCAGGTCGGCGCACGCGGTGTCGAAGATCACCCGATCAGGTTTGGCCGCGCCGACCTCGCCCGCGATGAGGACCGTGTCGAAGTACTGCGCCAGCCCGAGCATGGCGATCTTGGCCCGCTGGTGCCGCCCCGAGGCGTTGCTCACCGCGGCCAGGGGCAGACCGGTGGCCCGCAGCCACTCCAGGCACGGCACGACGTCCGGGAACAGGCGCCAGCCCGACGCCAGGACCTCCTGGCGCCGCAGCTCCCGGCGGGTCGCCTCGTCCTGGTCCAGCTCCTCGCCCAGCGCCGCGAAGAAGGCGCGCGTGCGGATGTTCCGCATGGACTCGTACTCCAGCTCGCCGGCGAGGAGGCGGGCGCAGTGCTCGTCGGTGATGCGCTGCCACAGCGTCCAGGCGTCGGCGTTGCCCGCCATCGCGACCAGGGCGGCCCGGGACGAGGTGCTGTAGTCGACCAGGGTGTCGTCCACGTCGAGGCAGACGGCCCGGATTCCGCCGGTTCTCCGAGGGGTGAAAGTCGGGGCTGCGGTTGTCACCCCGTGAGGCTAGGTGCGCTCACCCCTCGTGCGAGTCGGCCAGAGAGGTGATATCTGGGGGTTCTTGCACGGTCAAGCACCGCAGAACCCCCCGATAGCACCACTCAGATTGCCCCGAGCGCGCGGCGCAATCGCCCGATCGAGCGACTCCGGCCCACGAGTTCCAGGGATTCGTACAGCGGAGGCGAGACGGTACGGCCCGTCACGGCGACCCGCACCGGGGCGTACGCCTTGCGGGGCTTGAGGCCCATTCCGTCCACAAGCGACACCTTCAGGGCGTCCTCGATCGCGGCGGCCGTCCACTCCGGAAGGGATTCCAAGGCGCTGATGCTCGCCTCCAGCACGGGGCGCGCGTCCTGGCCCAGGGCCTTGGCCGCGGAGTCCTCCTCGGGCGCGAAGTCCTGCTCCGGCACGAACAGGAAACGGACCATCCCGGACGCTTCGGACAGCACGACCAGCCGCTCCTGCACCAGCGGGGCGACCCCGGACAGCACCGCCAGCTGCTCCTCGGTCGGCTCGGCCGGCAGCACGCCGTCCTTGACCAGGTGCGGCAGGACGCGCCGGACGAACTCCTCCACCGGCAGCGCGCGCAGGTGCGTGGCGTTGATCGCCTCGGCCTTCTTCAGGTCGAAGCGGGCCGGGTTGGCGCTGACGCGGCCCAGCTCGAACGCCTCGAACATCTCGGCCATCGTGAAGATGTCGCGGTCGTCGGCGATGGACCAGCCCAGCAGCGCCAGGTAGTTCAGCAGGCCCTCGGGCAGGAAGCCGCGGTCGCGGTAGAGGAACAGGTTCGACTGCGGGTCGCGCTTGGAGAGCTTCTTGTTGCCCTCGCCCGTCACGTAGGGCAGGTGCCCGAACCGCGGCGTGGAACCGGTCACGCCGATGCGGGTCAGCGCCTGGTACAGGGCGATCTGGCGGGGCGTCGACGGGAGCAGGTCCTCACCGCGCAGGACGTGGGTGATGCCCATCAGCGCGTCGTCGACCGGGTTCACGAACGGGTACAGCGGGTCGCCGTTGGCGCGCACCAGCACCGGGTCGGGCGTGCTGCCGACCTTGAACGTGACCTCGCCGCGCACCAGGTCGACCCAGGTGATGTCCTCGTCGGGCATCCGCAGCCGCAGCACGGGGGCGCGCCCCTCGGCGCGGAAGGCGGCCTTCTGCTCGTCGGTCAGGTCGCGGTCGTGGCCGTCGTAGCCGAGCTTCGGGTCCTGCCCGGCGGCCCGGCGGCGCGCCTCGATCTCCTCGGCGTTGGAGAACGACTCGTACAGCTCGCCCGCCTCGAACAGGCGCCGGGCCACGTCGTCGTACAGCTCGCGCCGCAGGCTCTGCCGGTACGGCGCGTGCGGGCCGCCGACCTCGGGGCCCTCGTCCCAGTCGAGGCCGAGCCAGCGCATGGCCTCCAGCAGCGAGAGGTACGACTCCTCGGAATCACGGGCCGCGTCGGTGTCCTCGATGCGGAACACCACCTTGCCGCCCACGTGCCGGGCGTACGCCCAGTTGAACAGGGCGGTGCGGATGAGCCCCACGTGGGGCGTGCCGGTCGGCGACGGGGAGAACCGGACGCGGACCTCTGGGGTGGCTGCCTCTGGGGTTCCCACCTCTGGGGTGGCTGCTGATGCGCTCATGACCCGATCAGCCTATCCGCCTTGACCAACGCGTCCCCCGGGAGCATCCTGAAGTTATTCAACTGACGTTGAAAAGAGGAGGGGGAATCGTGGAGCGAACGGGCGTGGTCGTCGCCGGCGGCGGACCGGCGGGCATGGTGTGCGCGTTGTTGCTGGCCAGGGCCGGTGTCGAGGTGACGGTGCTGGAGAAGCACGGTGATTTCCTGCGCGACTTCCGCGGCGACACGGTGCACGCGTCCACGTTGACGCTGCTGGACGAGCTGGGCCTGGGGCCGTCGTTCGCCGAGGTGCCGCACCAGCGGCTCGAACGGGTGCAGGTGCAGCTGGACAGCGGCGTGCAGACGATGGGCGACATGACGCGGCTGCCGGGGCCGCACAAGCACATCGCGATCGTGCCGCAGTGGGACTTCCTGGACCTGCTGGCCGACGCGGGCAGGCGCGAGCCGACCTTCTCGCTGCGGATGAGCACCGAGGTGGTCGACCTGGTGCGGGACGGCGGCCGGGTGACCGGGGTCCGCTACCGCACCGCGGCCGGGGAGACCGGCGAGCTGGCGGCCGACCTGGTCGTGGCGGCCGACGGCCGGTACTCGGGGGTGCGCGACCGGGCCGGCCTGCCGGCGGCGCGCTCGTTCGGCTCGCCCATGGACGTGTGGTGGTTCCGCCTGCCTCGCCGGCCCGGCGACGTGGCGAACGCCACCGGGCGGTTCAGCGGGGGCAGCGGCCTGGTGCTGATCGACCGGGGCGACTACTTCCAGACCGCCTTCCTGATCCGCAAGGGCACCGACCGGCTGCTGCGCGAGGAGGGCGTGGAGGCGTTCCGGCGGCGGCTGGTGGCGCTGGTGCCGTGGCTGGCCGACCGGGTGGGCGCGATCGGGTCGATGGACGAGGTGAAGCTGCTGGACGTCCGGCTCGACCGGCTGCCGCGCTGGCACACCGACGGCCTGCTGTGCATCGGGGACGCGGCGCACGCCATGTCGCCCATCGGCGGGGTGGGCATCAACCTGGCCGTGCAGGACGCGGTGGCCGCCGCGCGCATCGTGGCCGGGCCGCTGCGGCGCGGCGAGCTGACGCCGCGGGTGCTGGCGGGGGTGCGGCGGCGCCGGTGGTTCCCGACCGCGGTGGTGCAGGCGGTCCAGCGGCGCATCCAGGACTCGTTCCTGGCGCCGACCCTGGCGGGGACCTCGGGCGTGGCCCGGGGGGACGTGCCGCTGCCCGTCCGGCTGATGCGGCGCTTCCCCCGGTTGCAGGTGGTGCCCGCCTACCTGGTGGCGATCGGGCCGCTGCCCGAGCACGCGCCGGGGTTCGCCCGGCGCGCGCCCGAGCGGATCGAGCGGAGCTGACGGGGTCTCCCCCGTCCGGCGGTCGGCGGTGGCCCCCCGCTCACGGCGATCAGCGGTGGCCCACCGCGTTGGTGAGCGTGCCCAGGCCCTCCACCGTCACCGAGACGGTCTGCCCGGCGGACAGCGGGCCGACGCCGGCGGGCGTGCCGGTCAGGATCACGTCCAGCGGGCGCAGGGTCATCACCGAGGAGATGTGCTCGATCAGCTCCGGGATGCCGTGCAGGAGCAGGGAGGTCCGCGAGTCCTGCTTCACCACCCCGTCCACCTCGGTGCGGATCGCCACGTCGGAGGGGTCGAACTCGGTCTCCACCCACGGGCCCAGCGGGCAGAACGTGTCGAAGCCCTTGGCCCGCGTCCACTGCCCGTCGCTCTTCTGGAGGTCCCGCGCGGTCACGTCGTTGGCGATCGTGTAGCCCAGGACCGACTGCCGGGCGCGGGAGGCGGGGATGTCCCGGCCGCCGACGCCGACCACGACGGCCAGCTCGCCCTCGAAGTCGACCCGCCCGGACGCCGCGGGCAGCTTGATCTCGGCGTTCGGGCCGATCACCGCGGTGTTCGGCTTGAGGAACACGATCGGTTCGGCCGGGATCTCGTTGCCCATCTCGGCGGCGTGCTCGGCGTAGTTGCGGCCGATCCCGATGATCTTGGGCGGCAGGAAGGGGGCCAGCAGGCGGACGTCGGCCAGCGGCCAGCGGCGGCCGGTGAACGTCGGGTTCGCGAAGGGGTCCTCGGCGATCTCGACCGCGGTCAGGTCGTCGCCGTCCCCCTCGATGGCGGCGAAGGCGAGGCCGTCTGGCTGGGCGATACGGGCGATGCGCACGGAGTTCACCCTAACCGGCGGCTGGAAACGGCACCGGGCGTGCCTAGCGTCGAGGGATGCGAACCCTGTTCCTCGCCCTCGTCCTGCTGCTGGGCACGGCCACCCCCGCGGCCGCCGCCCCCGTGCCCCTGGAAGCGGGCACCCAACTCGGCACGCTCCCGGGGTACCGGTGCGTCAACGGCTACAACGTCCGCGGGTACCTGCTGGTGCCGCAGCACTGCGGACCCCTCGGCACGATCGTGCGCGGCCCCGGCGGCGTCGACGTCGGCCCGATCGTGGCCGTCCGCTCGACCTACGCGGTGGTGCGGATCACCAACACCACCGCGTGGGTCCAGCGGCCGACCATCGCCGGTCGCTCCGGGGTCATCACGGGCGCCGCCGAATCCCCCGTCGGTGCGGCGGTGTGCACGGTCGGCCGAACCGTCGGGCTGCGGTGCGGCACCGTCCAGGCCAGGAACGTGACGGTGCACTACCCGGAGGGGTCGGTCTCCGGGCTGACTCGGACCACCCTGTGCACCGAGCCCGGCGAGCTGTGGAGCCCGGTGTTCGCCGGCTCCCAGGCGCAGGGCCACCTCCTGGGCGGCAGCGGGAACTGCTCGACCGGGGGCGTGAGCTACTTCCAGCCGCTGCGGCAGATCCTGACCGCCGAGGGGTTCACGCTCGTGACGGGCTGACCCGCGTCGCCTTGTGCGCCAGCGCGTCGCACAGGGCGAGCCAGCTGGCCTCGACGATGTTGCCGTGCACGCCCACGGTGGTCCACTCGCGCTCGCCGTCGGTGGACTCCACGAGCACGCGGGTGACGGCGTCGGTGCCATGCTCGGCCGAGTTGTGGCGGGTCCCGGGGAGGATGCGGACCTTGTAGTCGTTGAGCTCCACCGCGTCCAGCCAGGACAGGTGGGGCAGCAGCGCCTTCCGCAGCGCGGCGTCCAGCGCGTGCACCGGCCCGTTGCCCTCGGCGGTGGCGATCACCCGCTCGCCCGCCACGTGCACCTTGACCGTGGCCTCGGACACGATGACGCCGTCCTGGCGGTGGTCGAGCACCACCCGGTAGGACTCCAGCTCGAACGGGGCGTCGTCCAGTTCGGACAGCTCCGCCTTGAGCAGCAGCTCCAGGGAGGCGTCGGCGGCCTCGAACGACCAGCCGCCCGCCTCCAGCTCCTTGACCTTGCGCACGGCGCTGGTCAGGGCGTCGGGCCGGCGGGTCAGGTCGATCCCGAGCTCGCGTCCCTTGAGCTCCAGGCTGGCCCGACCCGCCATCTCGGTGACCAGCACCCGCATGTCGTTGCCGACGGTCCCCGGGTCGATGTGGTTGTACAGCTCCGGGTCGACCTTGATCGCGCTCGCGTGCAGGCCCGCCTTGTGGGCGAAGGCCGACGACCCGACGTACGCCTGGTGGGAGTCGGGTGCGATGTTCGCGATCTCGGCGAGGGCGTGGGAGACGCGGGTGAGCTCGGCCAGCGACTCGTGCGGTAGCACCTGGAGGCCGAGCTTGGTCACGAGGTTCCCCACCACGGCGAACAGGTCGGCGTTGCCGGCCCGCTCGCCGTAGCCGTTGGCGGTGCACTGGACGTGGGTGGCGCCCGCCTGCACCGCGGCGAGGGTGTTGGCCACCGCGCAGGACGTGTCGTCCTGGCAGTGGATGCCGACGCGGAAGCCCGTGCGGGCGACGACGTCGGCGACGGTCTCGGCCAGGCCCAGGGGCAGCTGGCCGCCGTTGGTGTCGCAGAGCACGACCACGTCCGCGCCACCCTCCACAGCGGACTCCAGCACCCGCAGCGAGGTGTCCGGGTCGAAGGCGTGGCCGTCGAAGAAGTGCTCGGCGTCGACGAAGACGCGGCGGCCCTCGTCGACCAGGAACCGGACGGTCTCGCGGACCATGGCGCAGTTCTCCGCCACGTCGGTGCGCAGGGCCCGCTCGATGTGCCGGCGGTCGGACTTGGCGACCAGCGTCACCACCGGCGCCTGGCTGTCCAGCAGGGCCCTGACCTGCGGGTCCTCCGTCACCACCACGCCCGCCTTGCGGGTGGAGCCGAAGGCGACGAGCTGCGCGTGCTTGAGCGTGAGGTCCCCCGCGGCGGCGCGGGCGAAGAACTCGGTGTCCTTGGGCAGCGCGCCCGGCCAACCGCCCTCGATGAAACCCACGCCCAACGAGTCGAGCAGCCTGGCCACGGCCAGCTTGTCGGTGACCGAGTAGGAGATGCCCTCGCGCTGGGCACCGTCCCGCAGGGTCGTGTCGTAGACGTGGAAACTGTCGCCGAGGGGGGTCACGAGGGGGCTCCTAGGGGATCGCGGAAAACAAAAAGACCCCCCGCAGGATGCGAGAGGTCGGCGCGCCGGGTGCTTCGAGGAGCACTTACCCGACGCGCTGGGCAATAATGACCACGGTGTGGAGAGCCACGTCGGCGATCGTGCCACAACCCGTCCGCGCTGACCATGCCACGGACGGGTTGTCCCACATGATGGGTGTCAGGCACCGGCCAGGAACCGGGCGAACGCCTCGACGGCGGCCGGGTTGCGCGGCGATTCGACCAGTGCCGCGTAGGGCAGCACGAAGAACCTCTTGTCCCTGATGGCGGGCACGTCCTCGAGCGGTTCGTAGGACTCCAGGAAGGCCCGCTTCTGCTCGGGCGTGCTCGCGTCCCCGTCGGCGTAGTCGTTGATCAGGACGACCTCCGGCGCGCGGGCGACGACGGCCTCCCACCCGACCGTGGTCCAGCTGTCGTCGAGGTCGCCGAAGACGTTCTCGCCGCCCGCCTTCTCGATGATGTCCTGCGGCGCGGCGTTGCGGCCGGAGGTGAACGGCTGGTCCAGCCCGCTGTCGTAGAGGAACACCCTCGGGCGCTTCCCGGTGACCAGCCGCTGGGCCTCGGCCACCTGCTCGCGGTAGCCGGTGATCAGCCGTTCGGCCCGGTCCTCGACGCCGAAGATCCGGCCGAGGTTGCCCAGGTCGGTGTAGAGGGCCTCCAGGGGCGGCATGATGCCGCGCTGCTTCGCCACGCCGTTGCGGCACGCCTCGGTGAGCTGGTAGGTGGCGATGCCGAGCTGCCCCAGCGAGTCCGGGGTGAGCCCGGTGCTCTCGGAGAAGCCGTAGTTCCAGCCCGCGAACACGAGGTCCGCGCCCACGCCCTGGACCAGCTCCTTGGTGATCTTCTCGCCCAGGTGCGGCACGCGCTCGAAGTCGGCCCGCCAGGGCGAGGACGCCACGTCGCCGGTCTTGGCGGAGGAGGAGATGGTGTAGCCGGCCATCCGGTCGGCCAGCCCGAGCGCGAACATCAGCTCGGTGATGCCGGTGTCGTTGGTGACGACCCGGGAGGGTGTCGCGTACTCGACCTCCCGGCCGCAGTTCGTGACGGTCGTGGTGCCCGTGCCCGGCGGTTCGGCGACGACCCGCGCGCCGCACGCCGTCGTGGACAGGACCGCGGCGAGCGCGATGAGCGTTCTCAGCACGGGGTGGCCTCCTGGTGGTCGAACAGCAGTTGCGGCACCCCGGTGGTGGGGTGCGGGACGACGTGGGCGCGCACGCGGAAGACCTCGGCCAGCACCTCGGGGGTGAGCACCTCGGCGGGCGTGCCGCTGTGCGCGACCCGGCCGCGGTCGAGCACGTGCAGGCGGTCGCAGTGGGCGGCGGCGAGGTTGAGGTCGTGCAGCACGGCCAGGACGGTGACGCCCAGGCGGCGGACCAGGGCGAGCACGGCCAGCTGGTGGCTGATGTCCAGGTGGTTGGTCGGCTCGTCGAGCACCAGCACCCTGGGCCGCTGGGTCAGGGCGCGGGCGATGAGCACGCGCTGCCGCTCGCCGCCGGAGAGGGTGAGGAAGCCGCGGTGCGCGAGGTGGGCCGCGTCCACCCGGGCCAGGGACTCGCGCACGATGGCCTCGTCGTCGGGGCCCGCGCCGTGGGGCAGCCGGCCCATGGCGACGACCTCGGTGACGGTGAAGTCGAACTCGACGTGGCTGTCCTGGGTGAGCGCGGCCAGGTCGCGGGCGGTGTCGCGGACCCGGGTGGTGGTGATGTCGCGGCCGTCGAGGCGGACCACTCCCCCGTGCGGCTTGAGCGCCCGGTAGGCGCAGCGCAGCGTGGTGGACTTGCCGCTGCCGTTGGGACCGACGATGCCGTGCACCTCGCCCGTGCCGGCGGTCAGGTCGACGCCGCGCAGGATGCCGTCGACGGCCAGCCCCTCGATCCGGACCTCCATCAGCGACCCCCGAACACGTAGCCGCGGCGGCGCAGCAGGAGCACGAAGCACGGCACGCCCAGGGCGGCGGTGATGACGCCCAGCGGCAGCTCCTCCGGCGCGGCGAGCAGGCGGGCGGCAACGTCGACCCAGATCAGGAAGCAGGCGCCGGCGAGCGGGGCCACGGCGAGCACCCGGCGGTGGTCCGCGCCGACCAGCAGGCGGACCAGGTGGGGCAGCACCAGGCCGACGAACCCGACCGCGCCGCTGACCGCGACCAGCACGCCGGTCATGGCGGCGGTGACCAGGAACAGGGTGCGGCGGGTCCGGGGGACGTCGACGCCGAGGGTGGTGGCGGTCTCGTCGCCCATGGCCAGGGCGTTGAGGTGCCGGGCGCGGGTGGTGAGGTAGGCGGTGCCGGCGACGACCACGGCCGCGGCGACCGGCACCGACGCCCAGGTGACCCCGCCCAGGCTGCCGAGCAGCCAGAACAGGGCGGCGCGGGCGGCCTCACCGCGCGGCGCCTGGAAGACCAGCAGCATGGCGATCGCGGAGAAGCCGTGGGCGAGGGCGGTGCCGGTGAGGACCAGGCGCAGCGGGGTCAGCCCGCCCCGGCCGGCCACCAGGTAGACCAGGGCCGTCGCGGCCAGGGCGGACAGGAACGCGGCGGTGGACAGGGCGTAGATGCCCAGGGAGGCGAACAGGCCGGTGGTGGCGACCGCCGTGGCGCCGACGCTCGCGCCCGAGGAGATGCCCAGCACGTACGGGTCGGCCAGGGCGTTGCGGACCACCGCCTGGACGGCCACGCCGACCGCGGCCAGCCCCGCGCCCACGACGGCGGCCAGCAGCACCCGGGGCAGCCGGATGTCCCACACGATCCGGTAGGGGCCCGCCTCCGCGGCCTGGACCACCCCGCCCGTGACGGCCGCGTGCAGGTAGCGGACCACGTCGTCGAACGGCACGGGCACCGGGCCGAGGGCCACGCCGCACACCACCGAGACCGCGAGCGCGACGGCCAGGGCCGCGCACGCGCCGGTGGTGGAGAAGGCCGGTCCCGCGGTGGTCGGGTTCGTCGGGGTCACCGGGTTCGTCGGGGTCACCGGGCGCCTTTCGGGCGGGTGGCCTCGACCGGGTGGCCCCGGTCCGCGGCGGACCGGCGCGCATCCGTCCCGCAGACCACGGCAGGAGTGGAGCTTCTTCCCACCGCCCGCGGGTGATCGGGCTGGCCGAAGGCGACTTCGGCTTACCGTTGCGGGTCAGCGCCGGACTCTCACCGGACTTCCCCCGCGGGCGACGCTCGCGACCCTAACGCGAAGGGCCACCACGACCGTGTCGTGGTGGCCCTGATCACGCGTCCGGGAGGGCGGTCAGGCCCCCGTGCGGACGTTCGACGACACGAGCGCGGCCAGGCGGTCGCCCACCGCGTAGGTGGCGCCCGGCGACGAGTGGTCGCGGGTGGCCAGGTCGAAGGCCACCGACGCCTCGATCCGGCGCGCCGCCTCCGACTCGCCCAGGTGGTCGAGCATCAGCGCCACCGACAGCACGGCGGCCGTCGGGTCGGCGATGCCCTGTCCCGCGATGTCCGGCGCGCTGCCGTGCACCGGCTCGAACATGCTCGGGTTGCGCCTGGTCACGTCCAGGTTGCCCGAGGCCGCCAGCCCGATGCCGCCGGTCACGGCCGCCGCCAGGTCGGTCAGGATGTCCCCGAACAGGTTGTCGGTGACGATCACGTCGTAGCGGCCCGGGTCGGTCACCAGGTGGATGGTGGCCGCGTCCACGTGCTGGTAGGCCACGGTCACGTCCGGGTGCTGGAGCGACACCTCCTCGACCACGCGCGACCACAGCGAGCCGGCGTGGGTCAGGACGTTGGTCTTGTGCACCAGCGTCAGGTGCTTGCGCGGCCGGTTGGCCGCCCTGGCGAACGCGTCGCGCACCACCCGCTCCACGCCGAACGAGGTGTTGATCGACACCTCGGTCGCGATCTCGTGCGGGGTGTCCTTGCGCAGGAGCCCGCCGTTGCCCGCGTACAGCCCCTCGGTGCCCTCGCGCACGACCACCATGTCGATCTCGGGCGGGTCGGCGATCGGGCTGCGGACACCCGGGTACAGCCGGGCCGGGCGCAGGTTCACGTGGTGGTCGAGTTCGAACCGGAGCCGCAGCAGCAGGCCGCGTTCCAGGATGCCGCTGGGCACGGACGGGTCGCCCACGGCACCGAGCAGGATCGCGTCGTGCTGGCGGAGCTCACCGAGCACCGATTCCGGCAACAACTCACCTGTGGCGTGCCAGCGCGCCGCACCGAGGTCGTAGCGGGTGATCTCGGCCGCGGGAACGACCTCACCGAGCACCTTCAGGGCCTCGGCGATGACCTCGGGCCCGATCCCGTCCCCTGGGATCACTGCGAGCCGCATCCACACACCTCCCAGGTATCAGTCCCATGTCGCGGGACTAGTTCTCAATGCGAAAGGCTACCGGGCGCGGAGCGTGAAAACGCACTCGGAACACACCTACGGGGCGATGTCTCCCGGACTGCGGGACACCCGAACGGTTCAAGGCCCCCGAACGGGTGTCGCCCGATGCGCTTAAAAGGCTCTGGCCGGCCGGGGCAACCCCCGACCGGCCAGAGCGTGGAACGTCGATCAGCCCACCGGGATCAGTCCGCCGAGCGGTTGCCCGTCTTCCCCTTCACCTTCACCACGTCGGCGCGGTCGCCCGTCGCGTTGTGGTGGTGCAGCAGGAGCAGGCTGTCCGCGCCGTCGGCGGCCAGCGCCGCGGCGTCGCGGTTGACCACCAGCGCGGTGCCGGGGCGCGCCTGGTAGGACAGCGCGGCGTCGCCGCCGCCCTGGACCCACAGGCCCGGCTTGAGCGGGTCGAACGACAGCGGGCTCGGGATCGAGTCCACGAGGCCGTCGCCGGCGCCCGGCGCCAGGTAGAACCCGGCCACGCCCACCTGGTACGAGATCCGCGAGGTGTCCGCCGAGGCGTCGATGCCCAGCGCCGAGAGCAGCACCGGCAGGACCACCACGTTCGTGTCGAACACGTTGGTGTCGACGTCGCCGAACTGGCCGTTGACGCCCTGGATGTCGACCGTGGCGCCCGTGTTCAGGTCCACTGTGCTGGCGACCAGCAGGTCGGTGTCGGTCAGCTTGGTCGCGAAGACCTCGTAGTCGAACGCGCCGTCGCCGTCGGTGTCGATGTCGACGAACGGCACCGTGTTGCTGCCCAGGTTGTACCAGTTGCTCCAGGTGGCGACGCCGAACGCGAGCAGCGCCTCCTCCGGGTTGCCCTGCGCCCTGGCCAGCGGCGCGGTGGACGCGGCGCCGACGTAGCGCAGGTCACCGCCCTTGGCCGTGTCGTTGAGCGTGCAGTTGGTGGTGACGTTGCGGCGGCACTCCGGCAGCCTCGGCGAGGACGCCTGGAGCTCCAGCGCGCTGACCAGCGACTGGTAGGCGCCCTGGTTGAGGCCCCGACCGGTCAGGTTCAGCACCGCCTGGCCCTGGCCGTTGGCCTTGACGCTGCTCGGCGCGTTGATGTCGGCCACCGGCTTCGGCGCCGAGTACACCGGCACGCGCAGCGCGACCGAGGAGCCCGACTTCGGGGTGAGCACCACGCGGCCCGACGCGTCGGCCAGGAACTGGCGCGGCACGTCCAGGTGCAGCGGCTCGATCGTCGGGTCGACGGTCTTGCGCAGCGCCTTCGGGTCGTCGATCTTCAGCGTGACCTTGACCCGGGCGACGCCGCGCGGGGACACCCGGACGGTGTTCGCCGACAGCTCGTAGCGCACGCCCGGCATCTGGGTCAGGGCCTCGTAGCCCACGGTGTAGTCGACGAACCGGGTGGACTTGTTGACCACCTTGATGGTCTTGGTCAGCGACACCGGCTTGGCCACCTCGACCACGCCGAACGACGCGGAGACCGCGCCCGGGGCGTCCTCGACGAAGGCCAGCACCTGGTTCTCGACCGCGGCCTTGCCGTCCACGCGGCCGGAGCCGACGCGGTTGGGGGCGTAGGTCTCGCCGTCGGCCTTCACGTCGGAGCCCGCGGAGTTCATCACCGCGGCCTTGACCTCGGCCGGCGTCCAGTCCGGGTGGACCTGGCGCACCAGCGCCGCGATGCCGGCCACGTGCGGGGCGGCCATCGAGGTGCCGGAGTTGACGAACGACTTGCTGCCCGAGCCGACCAGCGCCGAGGTGATGGTGTCACCGGGGGCCGCGACGTCCGGCTTCACGACCGGGCCGCGCACGCCGCGCGAGGTGAACGAGCTGGGCGTGTCGCTGATCGACGGGTCGTAGGTCGGCAGCGAGGTCGCCAGGTCGCCGCCGAAGCGGACGACCAGGGTGCCCGCGTTCACGGCCGGGCGCAGCTGCGCGGTGGCCGTGCCGGTCAGCTGGAGGACCGGGATCAGGGCGTTGCCCGCGATGCCGGCGTTGAAGTGCTCCAGCTGCGAGGTGAACAGCGCGCCGATCGCACCGGCGTTGGAGGCGTTGTTGGTGCGGCCGGCCGAGCCGCACCGGCGCGTGGCGTCGTTGTCGTCCCACTCCAGCCACGCGACCTTGCCCGCCACGGCCGCCCGGTCGGCGGCCGAGAACGGCAGGCAGCCGTCGAGGTTGGCCGGGTCGCTCAGCTTCACGACCTGGCCGGTGGTGCTCACGCCCTCCAGGTTGAAGCTCTGGCTGTACTGGCCGGGCTTCGGGCCCGCCAGGTTCGCCGGGGCGGTCACCTCGACCGCGTCGCGCAGCACGTACGCGTCGCGGGTGCTGGCCACGGTCAGCGCCTCGGGGGTGCTGCCCGGCGAGCCGCCGATGTCGTACAGGTCGCCGCCGTTGCCCGCCGAGAAGACGGTGAGCACGCCGGAGGCGTTGAGCTTGCGCACGAACAGGCTGTCGGGGTCGTCCGGGGCGCCGTAGTCGGAGCCCAGGGACAGGTTGACCACGTCGAGGTGGTCGGAGAAGTCACCGTCGCCGTCGGGGTCGAGCGACCAGTCCAGCGCCTGCGCGGTGACGTTGGTGGAGCCGTCGCAGCCGAACACCTTCAGCGCGTACAGCAGGGCCTTCGGCGCGGTGCCGGGACCGATGCGCATCGCGTCCAGCGCCTCGGGGGTGAGCTTGGTGTAGTCGCCCTCGAAGGTGCTGCCGTCGGCGTTGACGCCGAAGCCCGCGGCGGTGCCGGCGACGTGCGAGCCGTGGCCGTTGCAGTCGAGCGGGTTCGGGTCCGGCTTCGGGGTGTTGAGCGCCGGGTCGTCGCTGCCGCCGTCGTAGGCGTTGCCGACGAAGTCGTAGCCGCCGACGACCTTGGCGGTCGGGAAGTACGACGCGTCGACCTTGGTCTCGTCGATGGCCTCGAACGCCTCGATGGTGCCGGGGCCCGCGAAGTCGCTGTGGGTGTAGTCGATGCCCGTGTCGATGATGCCGACGCGGGTGTCGTCACCGAGCTTGCCGTACTGCTGCCACGCCTTGAGCGTGTTGGTCAGCTGCACGGCGCTGGAGTTCTGGCGGCTCTTGGGCACCACGGTGCGGATGGACTTCACGTCCGCGCGCTGCGCCAGCTCCCGCACCTTGGCCGCGTCGGCCTGGACGACCACGCCGGGCACGCCGTTGGCGGTCCGGTACAGCTCCTTGGTGGCGCGGTCCTTGCCCTTGAGGTCGCCGACCACGCGGTCCACGACCTTGCCGGTGTCGTTCCTGGTCGCCTTGGCGGCGTCCTTGGCCTGCTGCTTGCTCGCGCCCTGGCCGGTCTTCTCCGCGTAGGCGTCGACGGCGGGCTTGGCCTCCAGCTCGACGAACGCGGTCACCCGGCCCCGGGCGGTGGAGAGCCGCTCGGAGACCTTCAACTGCAACTTGCCGGCGTCCAGGCCGCGCGCGGCGGCGACGGACGGCGCCAGCGGATCATCCGCGGCCAGCGCCGTGCCGGTGGACGCCACGAGGAGGATCGTGGCGAACAGCGGTACGGCTGATCTGGCGAAAACGCGAGATCGGCTCACAACGTGCCCCAACCGAGGTCGGATACGACCGGGCGGGCAGCGTCGCGACGTTTTCAGGGGGGACAGCTACCCGCGTGGTGCCGTGCCCTCTACGGCACCGGGTCAACCTCGTGGGAGGGAACCTAATCCCTCGATCGTGTCGAACAATTAGACCGAACGAGTGACGACGCCCACAGATTTGACAATCAACGGTCAACTGTCACGCCGCCGGGACCTGCGACGATATACATCGCAGGTCCCGGCGGCGTTAGTCCGTTCGGGGAAATACGACCTGCAAATCAGTCGAAGTCGACCGAGCGCACCGTGCGGGCGCCGACCGCCGCGCCGATCGGGTCGAGCACCGCGGAGTCCACCGGGCGGTCCACCCGCAGCAGCATGAACGCGTCCTGGCCGTCCTTGGTCTGGCTGATCTGCGCGGCCTCGACGTTCACGCCCGCCTCGCCCAGCAGGGTGCCGACGGTGCCCATCACGCCCGGCCGGTCCGGGTACTCCAGCAGCAGCACGTTGCCCTCGGCGCGCAGGTCGAAGCCGCGGCCGTTGACGCCGACCAGCTTCTGCACCTGGTCGAGGCCCGCGAGCGTGCCCGAGACGGTGATGACCGCGCCGTCCGCCTGCACCGCGCGCACCGTGACCAGGCTGCGGTGGTTCGCGCTCTCCGGCTCCTTGACCAGGTCCACCTGCACGCCCAGCGACTCGGCCAGCGCCGGCGCGTTGACGAAGGTGACCTGCTCCTCGACCACGCTGGAGAACACGCCGCGCAGCGCGGCCAGCGGCAGCACCGCCACGTCCTCGTTGGACAGTTCGCCGCGCACCTCGACCGTGACGCTGGTCGGGGCCTTCGCGGACAGCGCCGCGACGACCGTGCCCAGCTTCTGCGCCAGCGGCAGGTACGGGCGGACCTCCTCGCCGACCACGCCGCCGCCCTGCACGTTCACCGCGTCCGGCACGAAGTCGCCGGCCAGGGCGAGCAGCACCGAGCGGGCCACGTCCGTGCCCGCGCGGTCCTGCGCCTCGGTGGTGGACGCGCCCAGGTGCGGGGTGACGACCACGTTCGGGACGCCGAACAGCGGGCTCTCGGTGGTGGGCTCGGTGGAGAACACGTCGATGCCCGCGCCTCCGACCTGGCCCTCCTTGACCGCCTCGGCCAGCGCCTCCTCGTCGATCAGCCCGCCGCGCGCGGCGTTGACGATGATGACGCCGCGCTTGGCCTTGGCCAGCTGCTCGGCGCCGATCAGGCCCTTGGTCTCCGGGGTCTTCGGCAGGTGGATCGAGACGAAGTCGGAGCGCTCCAGCAGCTCCTCCAGCGTGACCAGCTCGATGCCGAGCTGCGCGGCGCGGGCCGCCGACACGTACGGGTCGTAGGCGATGACCGTGGTGCCGAAGGCGGCGATGCGGGCGGCGAACAGCTGGCCGATCTTGCCCAGGCCCACCACGCCGACGGTCTTGCCGTTGACCTCGACGCCGTTGAACTTGCTGCGCTTCCACTGGTGGTCCTGGAGCGTGGCGTGGGCCGCCGGGATCTGGCGGGCCGTGGCCAGCAGCAGGGCGACGGCGTGCTCCGCGGCGCTGACGATGTTGGAGGTCGGCGCGTTGACGACCATCACGCCGCGCTCGGTGGCGGCGGGCACCTCGACGTTGTCCAGGCCCACGCCCGCGCGGGCGACGACCTTGAGCCTGGTGGTCGCCTTGAGCACCTCGGCGTCCACCTTGGTGGCGGAGCGGACCAGGAGGGCGTCGGCGGTGGCGACGGCGGCGAGCAGCGCGGGACGGTCGGTGCCGTCGACGTGGCGCACCTCGATGTCTTCGCCGAAGACGTCGAGAACGGACGGTGCGAGCTTCTCGGCGATCAGGACAACGGGCTTGGTCACGGAACGTCGCTCCCAGCGGTCTGGTCGGGTGGTGAGCGCGGGGGCCGTCGTTGCCGTCGTTGCAGGTCGTCACCCGCGCCGGCCGGCCACGGCAATGTGTCCGGGTTGTTAACGAGCATAGTCAGCGACCCCGCCGACCAGAACGGCGGGTGCCCCCGTTTCACCTGCTGGAATACGGTACGCGCGTCCCGTTCGACCGGCCCACCACCGCACCCGGCCCAACCAACGAATCCCGAACGCTCAACTCGGGTACCCCGAACGTACGACTCGCCCAACCTGAACGTACGACTCGCGAGTCCCGAACGTACGACTCGCGCGGCGTGGGTGTTCGACACGTGCGCGAGTCGTACGTTCGGGACTACCGTGTCGTACGTTCGCGACCCCCGAGTTCACCGTTCGCGCACCGGATCAGTCGTCCCAGGGCTCGTCGAACTCGCCGTCCTTGACGCCGAGGATGAACGCCTCCCACTCGGCCGGGGTGAAGACCAGCACCGGGCCCTCGGGGTGGGCGGAGTTGCGCATCGCCGTGTAGGTCACGCCGTCGCTGTGCTCGACGAACGCGATCTCGACGTGCTCCTCCTCCTGCTCCGCGCCCTCGTCGCTGCGGATCCACGTGACACCGGCGAGGTCGAGGTTGCCCCGGACGTGGGCCTTGTCGTCGTAGATCGGCGCACTGTCGGTCATGGGGCCTAGGTATACCGGAGCCCGCGGTGCCGGTGAACACCGCGGGCCGCCGGAAACCGCAGGTACTAGGCCGTTTCGGTGATGGGCCGGTCCACCCACGACATGAGGCCGCGCAGCTTCTTGCCGACCTCCTCGATCGGGTGCTGCTCGCCCTCCTGCTGCAACTTCTTGTAGTTGCCGCGGCCGGCGTCGTCCTCGTTCACCCACTCGGTGGCGAAGGTGCCGTCCTGGATCTCGGCCAGGATCTTGCGCATCTCCTCCTTCACCGCGGGCGTGATGACGCGCGGGCCGCGGGTCAGGTCGCCGTACTCCGCGGTGTCGGAGATCGAGTAGCGCATCCGGGCGACGCCGCCCTCGTACATGAGGTCGACGATGAGCTTCAGCTCGTGGAGGCACTCGAAGTAGGCCACCTCGGGCGCGTAGCCCGCCTCGGTCAGCACCTCGAAACCGGCCTGCACCAGCGCCGACGCGCCACCGCAGAGCACCGCCTGCTCACCGAACAGGTCGGTCTCGGTCTCCTCCTTGAACGTCGTCTTGATGACGCCCGCCCGCGTGCCGCCGATGCCCTTGGCGTAGGCCAGGGCGAGCGCCTGGGCGTTGCCGGTCGCGTCCTGCTCGATCGCGATCAGCGCGGGCACGCCCTTGCCGTCCACGAACTGCCGCCGCACCAGGTGCCCGGGGCCCTTCGGCGCGACCATGGCCACGTCCACGTTGGACGGCGCCTCGATCAGGCCGTAGCGGATGTTGAAGCCGTGGCCGAAGAACAGCGCGTCGCCGTCCTTCAGGTTCGGCGCGATGTCCTGCGCGTAGATGTGCCGCTGCGCGGTGTCCGGCGCCAGGACCATGATCACGTCGGCCTCGGCGGCCGCCTCGGCGTTGGTCAGGACCCGCAGGCCCTCCTCCTCGGCCTTGGCCGCGGACTTCGAGCCCTCGCGGAGGCCGATCCGCACGTCCACGCCCGAGTCGCGCAGGCTCAGCGCGTGCGCGTGACCCTGGCTGCCGTAGCCGATGACCGCGACCTTGCGCCCCTGGATGATGCTCAGGTCGGCATCGTCGTCGTAGAAGATCTCGACGCTCACTGGTTGGTACTCCCTTTCCTACAGCGGGTTTCAGCGCACCGCGGTCGCGGTGATGGAACGGGCGCCACGGCCGATGGCGACCATGCCGGACTGGACGATCTCGCGGAGCCCGTAGGGCTCCAGCATCCGCAACAGCGCGTCGAGCTTGTCAGACGTGCCGGTGGCCTCGACGGTGACCGCCTCCGGGGAGACGTCGACGACCTTCGCGCGGAACAGCTGCACCGTTTCGAGGACCTGGCTGCGCACCGTCGCGTCGGCGCGCACCTTGACGAGCAGGAGCTGCCGCTGCACCGAGGCCGCGGGCTCCAACTCGACGATCTTGATGACGTTGATGAGCTTGTTGAGCTGCTTGGTGACCTGCTCCAGCGGCAGCTCCTCCACCGCCACGACGATGGTCATCCGGGAGATGTCGGGGTGCTCGGTGCGGCCGACGGCGAGCGACTCGATGTTGAAGCCGCGCCGGGAGAACAGGCCCGCCACTCGGGCCAGGACACCGGGCTTGTCCTCGACCAGGACGCTGAGGGTGTGCTTCGTCATCATCAGTCCTAGACGTCGTCTTCGTCGTTGCGGCTCTCGCCCACCGGGAGGCGGGCGCTACACATCGTCTTCGTCGAACAGCGGGCGGATGCCCCGCGCGGCCATGATCTCGCTGTTGCCGGTGCCCGCCGCGACCATGGGCCACACCTGGGCGTCCTTGCCGACCACGAAGTCGATGACCACCGGCCGGTCGTTGATCCCCATGGCCTGCTCGATCACCGCGTCGACCTGGTCCCTCGACTCGGCGCGCAGCCCGGCGCAGCCCATGGCCTCGGCCAGCATCTTGAAGTCGGGGATGCGGTGCTTGTGCGTGCCCAGGTCGGTGTTGGAGTACCGCTCGCCGTAGAACAGGGTCTGCCACTGCCGGACCATGCCCAGGTTGCCGTTGTTGATCACGGCGACCTTGATCGGGAGGCCCTCGATGGCGCAGGTGGCCAGCTCCTGGTTGGTCATCTGGAAGCAGCCGTCGCCGTCGATGGCCCACACCTGGACGCCCGGCACGCCCGCCTTCGCGCCCATCGCGGCGGGCACCGCGAAGCCCATCGTGCCCAGGCCGCCGGAGTTGATCCAGGTGCGCGGGGACTCGTACTTCACGAACTGCGCGGCCCACATCTGGTGCTGGCCGACGCCCGCGGTGAACAGGGTGTCCGGCGGGGTCAGCACGCCGATCCGCTCGATCACGTACTGCGGGGACAGCGTGCCGTCGTCGGGCCAGTCGTAGCCCACCGGGAACGTCTCGCGCCACACGTCGAGCTGCTCCCACCACGGGGCCAGGTCGACCGCGCGGGCGGCGTTCTCCTTCTCCACCCGGACGGCCTCGACCAGGTCGCTGATGATCTCCTTGCAGTCGCCCACGATCGGCACGTCCGCGCGGCGGTTCTTGGAGATCTCGGCGGGGTCGATGTCGGCGTGCACGACCTGCGCGTCCGGCGCGAACGTGGACAGCTGGCCGGTGACCCGGTCGTCGAACCGCGCGCCCAGCGCGATCAGCAGGTCGGACGCCTGCATGGCGGCGACCGCGGAGACCGTGCCGTGCATCCCCGGCATCCCCAGGTGCTGCGGGTGCGAGTCGGGGAACGCGCCGCGCGCCATCAGCGTGGTGACCACCGGGATGCCGGTGGACTCCGCGAGCGCCATCAGCTCGTTCGACGCCTCGGCCTTGATGACGCCGCCGCCGACGTAGAGGACGGGCCTGCGGGCCGCGGCGATCAGCTTCGCCGCCTCGCGCACCTGCTTGCCGTGCGGCCGGGTGGTCGGCCGGTAGCCGGGCAGGCGCAGCTCCGGCGGCCAGGAGTACGAGGTCATCTCCTGGAGCACGTCCTTGGGGATGTCCACCAGGACGGGGCCGGGGCGGCCGGTGGACGCCAGGTGGAACGCCTCCGCGATCGCGCGCGGGATGTCGGCGGCGTCGGTGACCAGGAAGTTGTGCTTGGTGATCGGCATCGTGATGCCGCAGATGTCCGCTTCCTGGAACGCGTCGGTGCCGATCAGCGGACGGGACTGCTGGCCGGTGATGGCGACCACCGGGACGGAGTCCATGTTGGCGTCGGCCAGCGGCGTGACCAGGTTCGTCGCGCCGGGGCCCGAGGTCGCCATGCAGACGCCGACCTTGCCGGTGGCCTGGGCGTAGCCGGTCGCGGCGTGCCCCGCGCCCTGCTCGTGGCGGACGAGCACGTGGCGCACCTTGGTGGAGTCCAGGAGCGGGTCGTAAGCAGGCAGGATCGTGCCGCCGGGGATGCCGAAGACCACCTCGCAGCCGACCGCTTCGAGGGAGCGGACGAGCGACTGGGCGCCGGTCACGCGGACCGGGGCGCCGCTCGGCGGGGCCGGTTTCGGGCGGGGTCCAGGGCGGGGCGACGACGACTCGCCGGGAGCCGGTCGCGAGGTTGCGCTGGTCATCTTCTGCCTCGTGGTTAAGGGTGCACGGTCCGGGCACGAAAAAACCCTCGCCAACCCGGACGGGTAGGACGAGGGTCGCGCGTCGACGCAAGCTCGAACTGCCTAGGCGTCGACGCGCCTGGGAAGTACGAGGACGAGGTTGCGCTGCATGGCGGTGACGTTAACCGTCAAGCCCGGCGAGCGTCAACTGTGCGGGACGGCGCTCCCGGATCGTGGAACCCGGCCTGGTCCGCGCACCGCCCGACCGGGTGGCGTGAACGCCCGAAAGGCGAGGTGGGACCATCGGGGACGTGCCGAAAGTCGTGTTCCGCGTCCCCACCCCCGCCCTGCTCGCCGCGGGCCTGGCCCTCATCTGCGTGACGCCGGTGGCGTGGGCCGCGCCCGGCCTCCAGGTGATCTACCTGCTGCCGCTGGGCTTCGCGCTGTGGGTGGTGCGCAACCGGACGGCGGTGGACGGCGAGCGGATCGTGGCGCGCAGCACGTTCGGCAGGCGCGTGCTGCCCTGGGCGGACGTGAAGGCCATCAAGGTTGACCCGAAGGGGTGGTTGTCGGCGGTGCTGGCGGACGACACCCTCGTCCGGCTGCCCGCCGTCCGGACCGGGCACCTGCCCGCGTTGGCGGCGGTCAGCGGCGGTCGGGTGGCCGACCCCACGGCGGCGGTCGCGGCTCCCGGGGACGCCGTGCCCGACCAGGGGGACGCCGCTCCTGACGCCGCGCCTGACCAGGAGGCAACGCCGCCGCCCGTAAAGTCCGGGGAGTGAGCCAGCACACCACCCGCGCGTGGGGCCGGGTGCCGGTGGTCAGCCTCCTGCTGTCCCTGGCCGGCCTCGCCGTCTCGACCTACCTCACGATCGCCCACTTCCGGCAGGGCGCGCTGCTGTGCGCGGAGGGCGAGGTCATCGACTGCGGCACGGTCACCACCAGCGAGCAGTCCGAGCTGCTGGGCATCCCCGTCGCCGTGCTCGGCCTGGCGTTCTTCGCCTTCCTCACCGTCGCCACCCTGCCCTTCGCCTGGCGGGTGGCGGCGCTGCACTGGGCGCGCCTGGCGGCGGCCGGCGTGGGCGTGCTGTTCGTGGTCTACCTGGTGGCCGCCGAGTTCCTGCTGATCGGCAAGATCTGCCTGTGGTGCACCGCCGTGCACGTCATCACACTCGCGCTGGCGGCTGTGCTGGTCACGGGGGCGTTGCGACGGAGTAGCCTCTAAGCACCGCTCCCACCACCGGCGCCCACCCCCGCGCCGTTCGCGATCAGCTTCCACGCAGACTTCCTGGAGGAGCCGTGCCACCGCTCCGTTCCCGCACCACGACCCACGGCCGCAACGCCGCGGGAGCCCGCGCGCTGTGGCGTGCGACCGGCATGACCGACTCGGACTTCGGCAAGCCCATCGTGGCCATCGCCAACTCCTACACGCAGTTCGTGCCCGGTCACGTGCACCTCCGCGACCTCGGCGACATCGTGGCGGAGGCGATCCGCGAGGCGGGCGGCGTGCCGCGCGAGTTCCACACCATCGCGGTCGACGACGGCATCGCCATGGGTCACAGCGGGATGCTCTACTCGCTGCCCTCGCGCGAGATCATCGCCGACTCGGTCGAGTACATGGTCAACGCGCACCAGGCCGACGCGATCGTGTGCATCTCCAACTGCGACAAGATCACCCCGGGAATGCTGAACGCCGCCATGCGGCTCAACATCCCGGTGGTGTTCGTCTCCGGCGGGCCGATGGAGGCCGGCAAGGCGGTCGTGGTGGACGGCGTCGCCGTCGCGCCGACCGACCTGATCACCGCCATCTCCGCCTCCGCCTCACCGGACGTGGACGACGCCGGCCTGGCCGAGGTGGAGCGCTCGGCGTGCCCGACCTGCGGTTCCTGCTCGGGCATGTTCACCGCGAACTCCATGAACTGCCTCACCGAGGCCCTGGGCCTGGCGCTGCCCGGCAACGGCTCCACGCTGGCCACGCACGCCGCCCGCCGCGAGCTGTTCTCCCGGGCCGGCCGCACCGTGGTCGAGCTGTGCCGGGCCTACTACGGCGACGACGACGAGTCGGTGCTGCCGCGCTCGATCGCCAACCGCGCGGCGTTCGAGAACGCCATGGCGCTGGACATGGCGATGGGCGGCTCCACCAACACCGTGCTGCACATCCTCGCCGCCGCGCGGGAGGGCGAGGTCGACTTCGAGCTGACCGACATCGACGCGCTGAGCAGGCGCGTGCCGTGCCTGGCGAAGGTGTCGCCGAACTCGGACTACCACATGGAGGACGTCCACCGGGCCGGTGGCATCCCGGCCCTGCTGGGCGAGCTGTGGCGGGCCGGGCTGCTCAACGAGGACGTGCGCACCGTGCACAGCCCGGACATGGCGTCGTGGCTGTCGGCGTGGGACGTCCGCGCGGCGGACCCCTCGCCCGAGGCGGTCGAGCTGTTCCACGCCGCGCCCGGCGGCGTGCGCACCACGCAGGCGTTCTCCACCTCGAACCGCTGGTCGAAGCTCGACACGGACGCGGCGGGCGGCTGCATCCGCGACGTCGAGCACGCCTACACCAGGGACGGCGGCCTGGCCGTGCTGCGCGGCAACCTGGCCGAGCGCGGCGCGGTCATCAAGGCGGCGGGCGTCGAGGAGGAGCTGTGGCGCTTCGAGGGGCCGGCCCGCGTGGTCGAGTCCCAGGAGGAAGCGGTCTCGGTGATCCTGAAGAAGGAGATCCAGGCGGGTGACGTGCTCGTGGTCCGCTACGAGGGGCCGGCGGGCGGGCCGGGGATGCAGGAGATGCTGCACCCGACCGCGTTCCTCAAGGGCGCCGGCCTGGGCAAGAAGTGCGCGCTCATCACCGACGGCCGGTTCTCCGGCGGCACGTCCGGCCTGTCCATCGGGCACGTCTCGCCGGAGGCGGCGGGCGGCGGCGTGATCGGCCTGGTCGAGGACGGCGACCGCATCCTGATCGACGTGCACGAGCGGCGGTTGGAGCTGCTGGTCGACGAGGCCGTGCTGGCCGAGCGGCGGGCGAAGGTGGAGGCGTCGGAGCGGCCGTGGCAGCCGGTGGACCGGGTGCGCCCGGTCACCTCGGCGCTGCGCGCCTACGCCCGGATGGCCACTGACGCCTCCACGGGCGCGGTGCGCGACGTGAACAGGTAGGGGCGGTTCGCGAGGGCCGGTCGGCGGGGTTCCGTCGGCCGGTTTTCGCTGTTCAGAGGGGTTGGGCGGGGGTCGGTCGCGGGTCTGGTCGCGGGCCTTTCGCGGGCCTTCCGCAGGTCAGCGGAACACGTACAGGGTCGCCGTGGTGGCGCCCGCCGCGAGGAGCAGGCACAGGAAGCCGGCCGTCAGGGGGTGGCGGAACCAGCTGCGGCCGCGGTCGAGCGCCGCCCGGCCCGGACCGGTGAAGAGCAGGCCGAACGCCATCGCCGCGTAGGCGACCTCCAGCTCCACGCCGTTGGGCGCGAAGAACCCGCCCCGGAACTTGAGCGCGATCACGTTCGCCACCACGCCCAGGACCCCGGCCGCCGCCAGCGGCGTGAACAGGCCCAGGACCAGCAGGCCGCCGCCCGCCAGCTCGGTGACGCCGGTGACCCACGCCAGGATCCGCGCCTCCCGGAACCCGGCCGCCTGGAGGTACCGCTCGAAGCCGTCGATGCCCGGCCCGCCGAGCAGGCCGAACACCTTCTGCAACCCGTGCACGACGAACGCCCCGCCCAGCGCCAGGCGCAGCACGAACAGGCCGAGGTCGGCGCTGCCGCTCCAGCCGAACGGTGTGCGCTCGTCCTCGTCGTCGTAGTGGGTGGGCTCCGGGTCGGCGTCGTCGACCACCGGCGTGTACCCGGTCGTGTCGAAGCCCCGGGTGTCCTTGTCGCGGGCGGTGTCGTAGGGGTCGTCGTAGGCGTTGCCGCGGGGGTTGCCGTGGGCGTCGCTGTAGGTGTCCCGACCGAACGACCGGGTGCCGTCGTCGAAGTGGTGCGCCCCTCCGGTCGGGTAGGGCCCTGAGCCGGAGTAGCCGCCCGAAGCACCGGAGCGGTCGTCGTGAGTAGCCACGCACCCGCACGTTAGGAGGTTCGGCCGACCACCGCGAGCGTCCGTTCCGCAGCGCCCGGTAGACCGAACGGGCTAGTAGTCCCCCTCGACCAGGTTGGCCGGCTGCTCACCGCGCGCGAACCGGGCCACCTCTGAGGCGACGACCGCGTAGGCGCGCTCGGCGTGCCCCGTGCAGCTGCCCGCCACGTGGGGGGTGAGGAACAGGCCGGGCGCCGACCACAGCGGGTGGTCGGCCGGCAGCGGCTCCGGCTCGGTCACGTCCAGCGCCGCCCGCAGCCGGCCCGAGCCCAGCTCGGCCAGCAGCGCGTCGGTGTCGACCACGGCCCCGCGCGCGGCGTTGACCAGGACCGCGCCGTCGCGCATCCGGGAGAGGAACTTCGCGTCGACCATCCCGGTGGTCTCGGCGGTCAGCGGCACCACGACCAGGACCGCGTCGAAACGGCCCAGCAGGTCGGGCAGCTCGTCCACGCCGTGCACCCCGGGGCGGGCCGTGCGGCCGACCATGGTCGCGCTCGCCCCGAACGGCTCCAGCCGGCGGCGGAACTGCTCACCGAGGTCGCCCGCGCCGACCACGAGCACCTCCTTGTCCTGCAACGTCTCCGTCAGGTGGTAGTCCCAGCGCCGCTCCTGCCGGGCCCGCTCGAACACCGGGAAGTCCCGGTAGACGGCGAGCAGTGCGCCGATCGCCCACTCCGCCGTGCTGCCGCCGTGGGCGCCCCGGCACGTGGACAGCAGCACCCCGTCGGGCACGACCCCGATGAACCGCTCCGCGCCGGCCGACAGCAGCTGCACCAGCTCCAGCGCGGGCAGCTGGGCGAACACCCCGGCCGGGTCGGTGCCCTGGAGGAACTTCGGCACCAGGACCCGGGCCCGCGCGGCCTCGGCGGGCAGCTCGCGGCCCGGCTCGTAGCGGACGGGCCGGACACCCTCCACCTCGGACAGCACGTGGACACCCAGGTCGTCGGGCACCAGCACGGTCAACTCGTCGTCGGTTCCACGGTGGGGCAGCGTCACGCCGGGCACGTTACGCACGTCGACTCCCCTGCCGCCACACCGCCTCCGCCGCCCCTGGCCGGCTTTCCCCTTGGGTCGTGACGACTGTCATAGGTGGGGGTGGGGCCGGTGGCTCGTCTCGTTTCGGGTCGGGTCGTCTCGGGCCGTCTCGGCTCGTCTTGGCTCGTCCCCTCTCGGCGCTCGGGCCGCTCACCCCGCGTTCACGACCGCGCACCTAGTCTGGATGGCGTGTCGCGACTGCGTGGAGTGCTGATCGGGTCGGCCCTGGGCCTGTTGGCCGCGGGCTGCGCGAGCTTTCCCGAGCAGCCCTCACCGGCGGAGTGGAGCCCGGCCCAGCAGCTGACGCCGCAGGCGGGGCCGCGCCCCGAACTGCCCGGCGAACTGCCGCCCAGCCCCCAGGGCCAGCAGCCCGGCCAGTCGCCGACGCCGGTGCCGCCGCCGCAGGGGTGCAAGGACTTCAGCCCGGCCGTGGTCGCGACGTGCCTGGACCCGGTGTCCGGGGTGGCGCTGATCGACGTGAACCAGTCCACCGGTGCGGTGACGGCGCTGGCGACCGAACGGGCGACCGGCCGGTTGCTGCGAGTGACCAAAGACGTGGACCCGGTCGAGCTGGCGAAGTTCGAGGTGGACGCCACCACGGGCGGCGGCCTGACCGGCCTGACGCTGTCCCCGACCTACGCCGAGGACCAGCTGGTCTACGTCTACGTGACGACGGCGACCGACAACCGGGTGATGCGCATAGCGCCCGGTGACGTGCCGAAACCGGTGCTGACCGGCATCCCGAAGGGCGCGTCGGGCAACCGGGGCGCCCTGACCCACGACCGCACGGGCGCGCTGCTGGTGGCGACCGGCGACGCCGGCAACCCGGCGCTGGCCGCGGACCCGAACTCGCTGGCCGGGAAGATCCTCCGGATCGACGGCTCCGGCCAGCCGGCCCGCGGCAACCCGGCGGCGGGCTCCCGGGTGCTGACCAGCGGCCTGCGCTCACCGGGCGGCCTGTGCGTGTCGGGCGACGGCACGAAGACCTGGGTGACCGACGCCGGCACGTCAGCCGACCTGCTCTACCGCGTGGACGCCGGCAAGCCCCTGGGCGACCCGGCGTGGTCCTGGCCCGAACGACCGGGCGTCGGCGGGTGCGCGGCGATGTCGGACGTGGTCTGGCTGGCGACGTCGGCGACACCCGGCAGCCTCTCACTGCCGATGAGCCCCGACGGCAGCTTCAACGGCAAGCCCGAGGTGACGCTCGACGGCGAGGACGGGTTCGGGCGGCTCGGACCGATGGTGGCGCTGGACGACCAGACCGCGCTGGTGGGCACCGTGAACAAGACCCCCGGCGGGTCGCCGGTGTCCAGCGACGACCGGGTGGCGATTGTCGTGCGCCAAACCGGCGGCGGCAACGGCGGACGGGACTGAGGTCTCGGGGACAGGGGCCGGCTGCGGTTTGGGGACTGGCGGTCAGGCCGGTGGTCAGGCCGGTGGTCAGGCCGGTCGGTCAGGCCGGTCGGTCAGGCTGGTCGGGAAGCCCGTCGGTCAGGCCAGGCGGTGAGCCCGGTGGTCAGGCCAAGCAGTGAGCCGGTCAGTCAAGCCAGGCGGCCAAGCCAAGCGGTGAGCCGGTCAGTCAGGTAGCGGACACTCAGGTAGGCGGTCAGGCCGAGCGGTGAGCCAGGCGGTCAGCCGGACCAGGCGGTCAGCTGATCAGCCGGGCCGAGTGGTCGGGTAGTCGGTCAGGTGGGGTGGTCGGCGGCTCCATTTCATTTCCAACCGATGATCGGTGACGGTGTTTCCGTACATTTTCGGGCCATCTTCACCCGAAAGTGTGGGTCCGACCCACGTGGAACGGCTGGTGGGAGTCGTTCCGCCGCTAGTGCACAAGATCATTGTGCCGTGCGGTAGATGGCGTCGGCCACCTGCCAGTACAACCCTTTCGGGTGGTCTCGGAAGAGTGGTTCCGTGCCGAACAGCACCGCCCTCGCCCCCCGTGCCGACGTCCCGGCGACCACCGCCGCCTGTCCGGCCGCCTCCTCCTGCCCACCCGAACCGTCCGGGCGGGAGGTCCAGTGGCCGGCAACCAGCTGCCGATAACGCTGCATCACCTCGACACCGTCACCCAGGTCGGTGAACCAGTGCGGGGCGTAGACGAACGTGTGGTCCGGTCGCCCGGTCGGGCCCGTGACGCCCACCACGCCGTTCGCGTCCTCCTTGCCCGCCACCGCCCGGACCGGCAGCACACCGGTGTCGGAGTTGAAGCGGGCGCCCGCGGCACCCCGGGTCACCACGCCGCCACGGGACAGGAAGGCGTCGACCCCCGCCCTGGCCCCCTCACCCAACTGGTCGTACCGCAGTCCCGAGGACACGACCAGCACGTCCACCTGCGCCAGGTCGAACCCGCCGTTGAGCACGGCGGTCGACACGGGGCGCACGTCGAAACCCATGTCGCGCAACGCCTTCAACTCGTCGGCCGCCACGGCGGCGGCCACGGCCACCGGGCGCAGCGGGGTTCCGCCCGGCCTCCCGGGGGTGAACCGGACGCCGTGGCGGTCGGCTGCCGCCGCCACCTCCGCGCGGGCCGTGGCGGGGGCCACGACGGTGCCGTCCTCGTGTCGGCGGAGCTCGATCCCGTGACCGAGGAGGTCGTTGACCGCCGCGACGTCCTTGCCGTCGGTGAGGGTTAGGGCGAAGCCCGCCCCGGTCGTGGCGGGCAGCGAGCCGGTGGGGGCGGCGGCGACGACGGCGCGGCCCCGCACGTCCAGCCGGCCCGAGCGCACCACGTCCACCGACGCGCCCCACAGCAGGCGGTGGCTCCAGCCGGAGATGTCGTACATGACCGGAACCGCGTCGGACAGGTCGCGGCCCGCCTCCAGCATCACGTTGGCCAGCGCGCGCTTCGGCTGGTGCATGTCCACCACGTACGACCCGATCGGGTAGTGGCGGCCACCGAGCGTGAAGGGGCGGTCGGCGCGGGTGACGCGCACGTCGTGCGCCACCAGGTGGTCCACGAGCCTCGCCGCGGCGGGGCCGGACCGCTGCCGGTCGCCCACCGGGACGACGTAGGCGCGGGGGAACTCCGTGGTGTACCGGTCCTCCGGCCCGAAGCCCGGCACGATCCCGTCCGGCAGGCGCCGCTGCGGCTCGCCGGCGGCTCCGCGCCGGAAGATCTCGACCTGGTTGTCGACCATGGACGTGCGGTGGTCGCGCACGTAGGACAGGGCGCCGCGGATGGTCGCCTCCACGACATCGGTGTTGATGGCCGAGCGCCGCCGCAGTTCGGGCACCGGCTGTGCCTCGTAGTCGCCTCGGTTCACCCTCATGGGGATCTCGATCGTGTAGGACACCGCGCCGTGGTACATCGCGTACTGGGCGGTGTAGATCGGCGCCCAGCCGTCCCACACGCCGGGTTCGTAGTCGCGGAAGGGGATCTCGGGCCGGGCCGCCTCGGGGTGGCCGAGCGCCTGCACGGCCTGCTCCATGCGCAGCCCGCCCGCGTAGCCGTGCTTGATGTAGAGGTCGAAGTCGTAGTTCTGGCCGTGCGGCGGGGTGGTCGGCTCGATCAGCGTGTTGGCCACGTACCCGTGCTGGTCGAGCACCAGCACGGGCTGGATGCGCTGGACGAGGTCGCGCATCGCCCGCGACTCGGGCTGCGACGAGGTCGCGAAGTCCCGGTTCAGGTCGAACCCGCTCGCGTTGGCGCGCGTCCCGGCCACGCGCCCGTCCGGGTTCGCGGTGAGGTTGACGTGCACGCGGTGGCGCCCGAGGAGCTCCACCACCCGCCGGTCGCGGGTGAGGCTCAGGTCCTCGATCACGCGCAGGGCCCCGTCGGTGCCCTCCCACTCGTCGCCGTGGATGTTGGCGTTGATCCAGATCGGCGCCTTGTAGGCGTGGCGCAGCAGGACGTCGCGGCGGGCGGCCTCCGGGTTGTTCTCGATCTTCCCGCGCCACGCGTCCTGGCGGCGCGCCTCGGCCGGGGTCTCGGGCGCGGTGAGGGTGACCAGGTAGAGGTCGCGGCCCGCGGTGGACTGGCCGATCACCTCGACGGAGATCCGGTCGCTGCGGCGCTGGAGGTCGTTCAGGCGCGGCGCGAGCGAGTGGTACGGCGCGAGGCCGAGCTTGATCGACCTGTCGGTGGGGTGCTCGGGGAACTCGCGCAGCAGGGTGCGGCGCGGGTAGCCCTGGACGGCCTCGGGCCGGTTCTCACCCCGCGCGGCGGTGACGGCCGGCGGCGGGTCGACGGCGGCGACGAGGTGGCGCTCGGGGCCGTTGCCCGGTTCCGCGCCCCGGCCGGCCGGGGGTTGGGCGGTGGCGGGTGTGGTCAGGGTGGCCAGCAGCACCACCGTCAGCAGCAGCGAACGCACCGCGCCCTCCGATCGCCGGGGGAATTCACCTCAACCCTGGGTAGTCGGTGGGTGCTTGCCCGGTCAACCGGTCGAAAGGCTGGTTGACCGGACGAAAGGCAGGTCGGGCGGGGCGAGGACGGGGGGAGGAGGTGTCGGGCAGCAGGGCGAAAGGCGGCGGGGCGGTGGGGCGGTGGGTGGCAGGACAGCGGCGGGGCAGCGGGGGGCGGTGGGGCGGCGACGGAGCGGCGGGACAGCGGGGCGAAAGGCAGCGGGGCAGCAGCGAAAGGGCACCCGGCCGAACCCCGGTCGTTCAGCCCGAGCCCAGGCAGACGAACGGGCGGCGCAACGGGTCCACGGCCACCGCGTCCGCCAACGCCACCGCGGGCGACGCCCCACCGGAGAGGTTGCGGTGGAAGTCGGCCATGGCCGCCGCCGACGGCTGGTCACCCACCCTGCTGGACGCGGCGATGACCGTGCGCGCGCCGCCGGCCAGCAGCGCCCCGGCGAACCCCAGGGGCTCGTCACCGGGCCGCACGCGGTTGAGCGCCAGCTCGCACGCCGCCAGCACCACCTGGTGCGGCGGGTGGCGCACGCGGCCCACCTCGTGCGCGAACATCGCCCCGTCCACCAGCTCCAGCCGCGAGAACAGCGCGTTCTCCGGCTCGTGCTCGCCGTGGGCGGCGATGTGCGCCAGCTTGACCCCGTCGAGCGCCTCCAGCACCGCCCCGACCTTCGCCTCGGCCACGCCGAGCAGCTTGGCGTCGCCGTGGTAGCCGGCGAGCAGGTCGATCTCGCCCTGCGCGGCCTGGAGCCCGGGTCCGCGCACCAGCAGCACCCCGCCGGCCGGGTGCCGGTCCTCGCGGACCGCCGACACCCAGGCGGTGGCCGAGGGCACGGCCGTGGTGGGTCGGTTGGCGCAGGTGGGCAGCACGCCCCAGGGCACCACGTACAGCGTGCCGGTGGGCACGACGACCAGTTCGCGGTCGCCGATCATCGGGGCGAGGGGGCGCAGCAGCACCCGGTCCAGCTTCTCCGCCTCGCGCCGCGCGGACGCCGAGATCACCCCGAGCAGGGGTGGCGGGAGGTGGTCGGGGGCGAGGGCGTCGAGGTCCGCGTGCAGCCGGCGCGCGTCCTCGGTGACCGCGGCGGCGGAGCCGAGCCGCACCAGCCGCACCCGGTCGTCGACCAGCACCACGGCGGTCAGCTCGTCGCCGGCGATCGCGTAGCTGACCATCGCCCGCCCGGTCAGCCGGGCGAGCACCTCCTCGGCGGTGACGACGGGGCGGGGCGTGCCCCAGGGCGTGGCGCTCCAGCCGAGCTGGTTGGCGGCGCGCTGGCCGGCCTTGAGCAGCACCTCCAGCCGGGCGGTCGGCAGGCCGTCGAGCCTGGCCCGCAGCAGGGCCCGGCTCAGCCGCCGCACCTCGGCGATCCGCTCGCCCAGCTCCGAGTCGGCATCGGATTCGACCGGGTCGTACCGGTAGAGCTGGGCGCGGGTGCGCTCCAGCCAGGTGAACAGGCGCTTGGCGTTGGCGGTGGAGTCGCCGCCGTCGAGCACCAGGCGCACGGCCAGCTCCCCGAGTTCGCGGCCGTGCACGGCGGTGCCGGACACCAGTTCCAGGCCGCCGAGCCGGTCGCGCATCCGGCCCAGCTCCGCGAGCCCGGCCTTGGCCTGGGCCAGCGCCACCCGCCGGTTGCCCCGGGCCAGGGCCAGTTCCGCCCGGCACAGCCGCAGCAGCATCCGGTGGTCGATGGGGGTGATCCGGCGCGTCGTCGGCACGCCGCGCAGCAGGTCGGCGGCCCGGTCGGGCGCGCCGCGGCGGATCTCCACGCGGGCGGCCAGGACCAGCGCGAACGCGGCCTGGTCGGCGAGCTTCAGCGCGGCCAGCTCGGCGGACAGGGCGATCGCGCGGGCCACGACCCGGGCCGGCGGCCAGCGGAACCCCAGCGCCTTCGACACGTCCACGCGCAGCGCGATCAGGCCCGCCACCGCCGCCCACGCCGGGCTGCCGCGCCGCAGCAGCTTGCGCTGCGCCGCACCGGCCATCCGCTTGGCCAGCACGAGGTCGCCGTCCTGGAGCGCCGCGGCGGCGCGGAACAGCTCGGCCTCGGCGACGTCCTGCCCGATGCGCTGGCGGCGCAGCTCGGGCAGCACCTCGTCGAGCAGCCGGCCGGCCTCGTCGGCGAGGCCGACGCTGATCATGGCCTCGGCCTGGTCGATGCGCAGGCGCAGCAGCAGGCCGGGTTCCAGCTCCTGGAAGGCGCGGCTCGCGTCCTGGTAGTGGCGCAGGGCGGCGGGGATGTCGCCGGCGCGCTGCACGACGTTGCCCAGGGCGTGCTCGGCGATGGCCGCGCGCAGGGGCAGGTCGTGGGTGCGGGCGAGGGCCACGGCGCGGTCGAGGTCGCGGACCGCCCGGTCGACGCGGTGCGCCTCGCCGTGCGCGTTGCCGCGGTTGGACAGCGCGAGCGCGAGCAGGTCCACGGCCTCGGTGTCGGCGGCCCCGGGACCCGAGACCCCCGGACCGGGCACCCCGGAGCCGGGAATCCCCTGACCGGGCACCCCGGGAGCCGTACGGCGCGCGGCGAGGCGGCGCTCGCTGCGGTCGATCTCCAGGTCGAGCTGGGCCACGCCCTCGTCGACCCGCCCCACCCGGCACAGCAGGGCGGCGCGGTTGAGGTTGACCTTGGTCGACAGCTGGGCCCGCAGCGCCTCGTCGCGCAGGCCGGACAGCTCCTGGTCCACGCCCGCGAGCTGGGTCAGGCCGTCGTCGACGTTGCCGGTCTCGGCGAGGCAGAACGCGAGGGTGTTGCGCAGCCGGGTGCGGACCTCCAGGCGCTCCTGCGGGTCGATGCCGGGGATCTCCAGCAGGGCCAGGCCCCGGCGCATCCACCGGATGGCAGCGGGGTGGCGGTCCGCGGTCGCCGCGTCCAGCGCGTTGCGGTGGAGCCGGCGCGCGGACGCGACGGCTCTGCCGGGGTCCTCGGAGTCGCGCGTCCCGCGTCGTCCGCGTGCGGGTGAAGGCGCAGGCACGGTCATATCAGATCACACACCGCGGGCGGGCACCCCCGGCCGACCGGGGGCACCCGACGCGCGTTCACCTCGGGATCAGGTGGTGCTGATGGCCGCCGGTTCGTCGGTGGTCGGCTTGTACGGGCCGCCGTTGGTCTCCGCCGGGTCGCCGGTGGGCTTGTAGGGCCCGCCCATCGGGGTGACCACGGGGTCGCCGGTCGGCTTGTACGGGCCGCCCATCGGGGTGACGAGCGGGTCGTCGGTCGGCTTGTACGGGCCGCCGTTCGGGTCGTCACCACCGTCGGGGACGACGAGGGCGGGCGGCAGCTCCTCCTCGGTGATCGCGTCGATGATCTCGTCCTCGATCGCGTCCTCGATGGAGTTGATCTCGGCGACCAGCTCGGGATCGGTTCCGGGCATGGCGTTGTCCTCCCCTGCAACGGCCCCGCGGCGGGGGGCATCGGCGGTGGCGTCCGGCGGTCCTCCCCGACCGACCGAACGGGCCCAGCCTGACACAGATGGACGCAGCCGGATGGAAAATTTTCACCGAGAGCGACGAAGAAAGTGATCAAGCCCACGTCTGACCAGCAGCGGCATCACTTAGCCATGGACGTTACCACTCCAACGGAGTAATCAATTAACGGAATGCAGTGACCGCGGGGCCGCAATACTGGTACTCCGGCCGGGCCCGCCGAGGTGGAATCCTCCCGCGACAGTCGCCCCGCGACAGTCCCGCCGGGTCCGTCCCACCCGGTCCGCCCCACCCGGTCCGTCCCACCGGACCCGTCCCACCCGGTCCGCCCCACCGGGTCCCCGGCACGCGAAAGGGGCGGGCCCCCCACCGGGACCCGCCCCCTCACCTCGCCCGACCGCTCACGAGCAGCGCGCGATCACCAGCTCCCGCACGCGCTTGGCGTCCGCCTGGCCCTTCGTCGCCTTCATCACCGCGCCGACGATCGCGCCCGCCGCCGCGACCTTGCCGTCGCGGATCTTGGCCGCCACGTCCGGCTGCGCGGCCAGCGCCTCGTCCACCGCCAGCTCCAGCGCCGAGTCGTCCGAGACCACCTTCAGGCCCCGGGCCTCGACCACGGCCTCCGGCTCGCCCTCGCCGTCGAGCACCGCGTTGACGACCTCGCGGGCGAGCTTGTTGGTCAGCTCGCCCGAGTTCACCAGCGCCACCACCCGCGCCACCTGCGCCGGGGTGATCGCCAGCCCGACCAGCTCCACGCCCCGGTTGTTGGCCTGCTGCGGCAGGTAGGACACCCACCACGACCGGGCCTCGACCGGGGTCGCCCCGGCCGCGACCGTCGCCGCCACCAGGTCCAGCGCGCCGGTGTTGACCAGGTCGCGCAGCTCGGCGTCGGTCAGGCCCCACTCCTGCTGCACCCGCCGGCGCAGCTCCCACGGCAGCTCGGGCAGCGTGCCGCGCAGCTCCTCGACCCACTCCCGGGACGGCGCGATCGGCACCAGGTCGGGCTCCGGGAAGTACCGGTAGTCCTCGGCCGTCTCCTTGGTGCGACCGGAGGACGTGCCGCCGGTGGACTCGTCGAAGTGCCGGGTCTCCTGGGTGATCGAGCCGCCGGCCGCCAGCACCGCCGCCTGCCGCGTCATCTCGAACCGCACGGCCCGCTCGACGCTGCGCAGCGAGTTGACGTTCTTGGTCTCGGTGCGGGTGCCGAACTCGGTGGCGTCCTTGGCCATCAGCGACACGTTCGCGTCGCACCGCAGCGAGCCCTGGTCCATCCGCACGTCCGACACGTCCAGCGCCTTGAGCAGGTCGCGCAGCGCCGACACGTAGGCCCGCGCCACCTCCGGCGCGCGCTCGCCCGTGCCGGTGATCGGCTTGGTGACGATCTCGATCAGCGGCACGCCCGCCCGGTTGTAGTCCAGCAGCGAGTGCTCGGCGCCGTGGATGCGGCCCGTCGCGCCGCCCACGTGCAGCGACTTGCCGGTGTCCTCCTCCATGTGGGCGCGCTCGACCTCGACCCGCACCACCTCTCCGTCGTCCAGCAGCACGTCCAGCCAGCCGTTGAACGCGATCGGCTCGTCGTACTGGGAGGTCTGGAAGTTCTTCGGCATGTCCGGGTAGAAGTAGTTCTTCCGGGCGAACCGGCACCACTCGGCGATCTCGCAGTTCAGCGCCAGGCCGATGCGGATGGCCGACTCCACCGCCTTGCCGTTGACCGCGGGCAGCGCGCCCGGCAGCCCCAGGCAGACAGGGCACACGTGGGTGTTCGGCTCGCCGCCGAACAGGTTCGCGCACCCGCAGAACATCTTGGTGCTGGTGTGCAGCTCGACGTGCACCTCCAGCCCCAGCACCGGGTCGAAGCGCTCGATGACCTCGGCGTAGTCCATCAGCTCGTGCACCGACGTCATGCCTTCCCGCCCTTCCGCAGATCCCGCGCGGCCAGCGCCGCGCCCGTGATCGCCACCAGGATGCTCGCCGCCGCGTTGGCCAGGGCCAGCTTGTCGTTCTTGCCGCGGGCCGACTTCAACGTGGAGAACGCGCTGGTGGCCGCGCCCGCGGCGCCGACCAGCGACAGGAACGGCCGCGCCCGCTTCACCGCGCCACCGCCGGCTCCGGCACGCCCAGGATCAGCGGCGCGCCGGCCGCCGCGTCCCGGGCCACCTCGTAGGCCGCAGCCACCCGGTACATGCGGTGGTCCTGGAGCGCCGGGGCCATGATCTGGAGGCCCACCGGCAGCCCGTCCTCGTCGGACAGTCCACTGGGGACGCTCATGGCGGCGTTGCCGGCCAGGTTGGCGGGGATCGTGCAGAGGTCCGCCTTGTACATGGCCATGGGGTCGCCGGTGCGCTCGCCGATCCGGAACGCCGTGGTCGGCGTGGTCGGCGAGACCAGCACGTCCACCGTGGCGAACGCCTGCTCGAACTCGCGCGAGATCAGCGTCCGCACCTTCTGCGCCGACCCGTAGTAGGCGTCGTAGTAGCCCGAGGACAGCGCGTAGGTGCCGATCATGATCCGCCGCTTGACCTCGGCCCCGAAGCCCGCCTCGCGGGTCAGCGACATGACCTCCTCGGCGCTGCGCGTGCCGTCGTCGCCGACGCGCAGGCCGTAGCGCATGGCGTCGAAGCGGGCCAGGTTCGAGGACGCCTCGCTGGGCGCGATCAGGTAGTAGGCGGGCAGCGCGTAGTCGAAGCTCGGGCAGGAGACCTCGACGATCTCCGCGCCGAGCTGCTTGAGCTGCGCCACGGCCGCCTCGAAGCTGCGCAGCACGCCCGGCTGGTAGCCCTCGCCGCTGAACTGCGTGACCACGCCGACGCGCACGCCCGACAGGTCACCGGAGGCGCCCTCGCGGGCGGCCGCGACGACCGGCGGCACGGGGGCGTTCACCGAGGTCGAGTCCAGCGGGTCGTGGCCGCCGATGACCTCGTGCAGCAGCGCCGCGTCCAGCACGGTCCGCGCGCACGGCCCCGCCTGGTCCAGCGAGGAGGAGAACGCCACCAGGCCGTACCGGGAGACGCCGCCGTAGGTGGGCTTCACGCCGACCGTGCCGGTGACCGAGCCGGGCTGGCGGATCGAGCCGCCGGTGTCCGTGCCGATCGCCAGCGGCGCCTCGAACGCGGCCAGCGAGGCGGACGAGCCGCCGCCGGAGCCGCCCGGGATGCGGTCGAGGTCCCACGGGTTGCGGGTTGGGCCGTAGGCCGAGTTCTCGGTGGACGAGCCCATCGCGAACTCGTCCATGTTGGTCTTGCCGAGGATCACGATGCCCGCCTGCCTGAGGCGGCGGGTGACCGTGGCGTCGTAGGGCGGGCGCCAGCCCTCCAGCATCTTCGAACCGCAGGTGGTGGGCACGCCCTCGGTGGTGAAGACGTCCTTGAGGGCCAGCGGCACGCCGGCCAGCGGGCCGACCTCGACCCCGGCGGCGAGGTCGTCGTCCACCTTCTTCGCGGCGGCCAGCGCGCCCTCGGTGTCGACGTGCAGGAACGCGTGCACCGCGCCGTCGACCTGGTCGATCCGGTCGAGGTGGGCCCGCGCGACCTCGACCGCGGAGACCTCGCGGCTCGCGATCTTGGCCGCCAGCTCGGCGGCGGTGCTGCGGATCAAGTCGCTCATGCTTCCTCACCCAGGATGCGGGGGACGCGGAAGCGGCCTTCCTCGGCGGCGGGGGCGCCCGCCAGCGCCTGCTGCTGACCGAGGCTGGGACGCACCACGTCCTCGCGGAACACGTTGGTCAGCGGAACGGCGTGCGAAGTGGGCGGGATGTCCGCGGTGGCGATGTCGCCCACCGTGGCCACCGACTGGAGGATCACGTCCAGCTGACCGGCGAACAGGTCCAGCTCGTCGTCGGTGACGGCGAGCCTCGCCAGTCGGGCCAGGTGCGCGACCTCGTCGCGGGAGATGCTGGGCACCTCGTCAACCCCCGGGGGTCTGGTTTTCTCGGATTTTGGACCTGCCGAGTCTATTGGCTGGTCAGGGCGGCCTCGTACCGGGTTACCCTCGCTCGCGCGCGTGGGTGCGCGATTTTACCGGCGGGCAACGCGGCTGGTGGGTCGGAAAGCGAAGCTGCGTCTGCGAGAATCAGCGGCCGGCAAGTCCGTTCCAGCCTGGAGGCGTGCACCGTGTCCTTCCTGATCCGGGTCCAGCTCCCGGACCGTCCCGGCACCCTGGGCGCCGTCGCCTCCGCGCTCGGCGAGATCGGGGCCGACATACTCAGCGTGGACGTGGTGGAGCGCGGCGCGGGGCTGGCCATCGACGACCTGGTGGTGGAGCTGCCGTCGGGCAGGCTGCCGGACGTGCTCATCACGGCGGCGGAGTCCATCGACGGGGTCGAGGTGGACGCGGTGCGGCCGTACGCGGGTGTGCTGGACACCCACCGCGAGCTGGAGCTGGTCGAGGAGGTCGCGGAGGAGCCCGCGCACGGGCTGGCGGTGTTCACCGAGGGCGTGCCGAAGATCATCCGCGCGGGGTGGGCGGTGGTGGTGTCGTGGGACGGCACCGCGCTGCGCCGGCTGACCTCGTCGTCCGCCGCGCCCGAGGCGGGCCTGCCGTCGTCCCCGCCGTGGCTGCCGCTGGCGCGGGCGACCGTGCTGGACGGCGACGACGAGTGGGTGCCGGAGACGTGGCAGGAGCTGGGCACGGAGCTGGCCGCGACGCCGCTGGGCAAGCCGGACCGGGTGCTGCTGGTGGGGCGGCCCGGGGGGCCGATGTTCCGGGCGGCGGAGGTGGCGCGGTTGGCGCACCTGGCCGGGATCGTGTCGGTGGTGCTGCCGGACTAGGGGTGCCCGCGGGCCACCGGACCAGGGGTGCGGGCCGGGCGCCGAGTCGTGGTGCTGCCGGACCAGGCGGTGTTGCCTGGTCGTGGTGTTGCCCGACCCAGGCGGTGTCGCCGGACCGGGGGTGTTGCCGGGCCGGTGACCGGGTCAGTCCTTGCGGCCCGTCACCGCGACCGCCACGCCCAGCCCGATCATGGTGACCCCGCCGACGCCGCCGACCGCCGCCAGCCGGCGCGGCGACCGGGCGAACCAGTTCCGCGCGGTGGCCGCCACCAGGCCCCAGGCGCTGTCGCACAGCAGCGCGATGACGTTGAACACCAGCCCCAGCACCAGCATCTGCGCCACCACGTGCCCCTGCGCCCGGTCGACGAACTGGGGCAGCACGGCGGCGAAGAACACGATCGTCTTGGGGTTGGCCACCCCGACCGCGAACCCCTCCCCCAGCGTGCGCAGGCCGCCGTGCGCGGGGGCGGAGCCGTCGAACGCCGCGCGCAGCGAGCCCCGGTCGCGCAGCGCCTTCACGCCCAGGTGGACCAGGTAGGCCGCGCCGACCAGCTTCAGCGCCGTGAACACCAGGGCCGACCCCTCCACCACCGGTCCGACGCCCAGGGCCACCGCCACCACCAGCGCGTAGGCGCCGAGCGTGTTGCCCAGCACCGTGATCAGCGCGGTGCGGCGACCCCGCGCCAGCGCCCGCCCCACCACGAACAGCACGCTGGGACCGGGGATGACGATGAGCAGCAGGGACATGGCCGCGAACGCGAGCAGTCGGTCGGTGGTCACCACGGCGGCAGCGTAATCCCGGCCACCGGCCGACCCACCCGCATTTTCCCCTAGCGCGCCGACGCCGCGGCCACCAGCGCCGCGTTGTCCGCCGCGGGCGCGCCGGACCGGTCGAGCAGGGTGTCCTCCAGCCCGATGCGGGTGTCCAGCCCCCGCGCCACCGCGTGGTCGAGCACGGGCCACGCGCTGCCGTCCTCGCCGTGCAGCAGCACCGGCACGGCGAGCGGCGCGAGCAGGTCGAGCAGCAGGTCCGCCTGCGCCACGCCCTCCCCCGGCCGGACCTCGACCAGCACCCGGACCACGCCGCCGGGCACCCCGCGGTCGAGCAGCGCGCGGGCCGCCCGCTCGTGGAACACCCCCAGCTCGACGCCGACCCCGGCCCCAGCCAGCGCGGCGGCGGTGTCGGGCCAGCCGTCCTCGTGCACGTTGACCGAGGCGAAGTCCGGCCGGCCCGCCGCCAGCCCCGCCCAGGCGCGCACCAGCCCCGCCCGCCGCGCCGGGTCCGGCACGATCCAGGCGCCCGTGGTCACACCGATCTCCGCGTGCGGCACCGCGGCCCGCACCACCGCCACCGCGGTGGCCACCTCCGCGCCGGCCAGCGACTCCCGGCCCAGCACGTCGCGCGGGTGCAGGTGGAACGAGGCCACGCCCAGTTCCGCGCAGTCGGCGGCGGCCGCGGCCAGTTCGTCGGGGGTGATCGGCAGGGCCGGGTGGCTGCCCGGCTCCCGGGCGCCGTTCAGACATGCCTGGAGCACGAGGCCCACCGAACCACACGGTGTTGGATACCGCCATGCAGACGCTCACCCAGGCCCTGCTCCGGCACCACGCGGGCGCCAAGTCGTACTGGCGCGGACTGGCCTACCGGGGCGCCGTCGTGGAACTGGTCATCCGCTCCCGACACGTGGACGGCGTCGTGGTCGGCGCGGACCCGTACCGGGTGTCGCTGACGTGGCAGGGCACCCACCTGGCGGGCACCTGTTCGTGTCCCTACGGGACGCAGGGCTTCTTCTGCAAGCACTGCGTGGCGGTGGGGCTGGTGCTGCTCGAACGCGGCCTGACCGTGCCGCCGCCGGACGCGGAGGACGAGGAGCTGCGCGACCGCCTGGCCGCGCTGGACCACGCGACGCTGGTGGAGCTGCTCTACGACCGCGCGTGCGCCGACCGGGCGCTGTACGACGAGGTCATGCGAGTTCGAGGCTGAACGCGCGGGCGACGACGTCCACGCCCGGCACCGGCCGCCAGTCCCGCTCGGGCAGCCGCCGGAAGCCCAGCCGCCGGTAGAGGCGGTGCGCCGTGGTCATGTGCTCGGAGCTGCTCATCACCAGCCGCCGCGCGCCCAGCTCGCGGGCGCGCGCGACGGCCGCCCGCACCAGCGCCTCGCCGACACCGCGCCCACGCGCGGGCGGGTTCACCGCGAGCATCCGGAACTCCACCTCGCCCGGCTCGCTGACCTCGGCGTACGGGGTGCCCGGCCGGGCGATGGTGACCGTGCCCAGCACCGAGTCGTCCTCGTCCACCGCCACCAGCAGCTCCGCCTGCCCGGCCCGGGTCCGGGCGTCGGCCAGCACGTCGGCGTACCCCCCGGTGGAGCTGTCGATGTGGCGGTCCGCCCGGTAGGCGGCCACCGTGACGGCTCCGGCCGCCGCCCACTCGTCTTCCCGCGCGGCTCTCACCACGACGTCGGCCATCGTCCCTGTCCTCCGCTCGCCCGGTTCGGTGTCCCGGGGTCGCCCCCGCGGACCGGTGCCACAACAGAACCACAACAGGCGGGGCCTACCACTGTGACCGGAACCGAACGGGCAGCAGGGGGATGGGAACGATGATGCGTTGGGCAGTCGCGGGAACCGTGTCGGTCGCGGTGGTGCTGGGGTGCGCGCCCGCGGTGGCCGCCGCCGGCACCGGGTGCGTGGTCGACGTCCACGACCCGGCGGCGGTGTACGAGGGCAGCTACGCCGACACCGCGGTGAAGTTCACCGTGACCGCGTCGGCGGGCTGCGGGGGGACGGTCGGCTACCGGACCCTGCACGACCAGGGCCAGGGGTGGGCGACCGGCTCGGTGGACTACACCGCCGTCGACGGGGTCCTCAAGATCACCGGGGGCACCTCGCAGTCGGTGCTCGTGTGGGTCACCGCGGACCAGGTGCAGGAACCGGACGAACTGTTCCGGGTCGCCCTGTACGGCGAGAGCGGGGTGACCGTGGGCCGCCGGGTCGCCACCGGCAAGGTCCTCGACGACGAGTTGGGCGTCAAGACCCAGGGCGGCCGGATGGACTGGTACCCGTCGCACCTGGAGCTGGACCTGCACCTCGTCGCGCCCGCCAGGGCCCCGGTCGCGGTCCGCTTCCGCACCGTCGGGGACACGGCCGTGGGCGGCGTGCACTACGTGCCGGTGTCGGACGGCGTGGTCACCTTCGGGACGGGGCAGGACACGGCGACCGCGCGGGTCGAGCTCCTGGGCGCGGCGGCGGAACCGGGGGCGCGCTTCTTCGTGGAGCTGTTCGCGCCCTCGGCGGGGACGATCGACACGCCGCGCGTCGAGGTGCCGCTGACGCCGTCCCGTTGACGCCGTCCGTTGGGCCCGGCCGGCCGAGCGGGCGGGAACCACCGGGGGAACCGCGGGTGACCGGCCGAGCCGACCGGCCGGTCGCCCGCGGTCACGGCGGTGGCCGGTCACCCGCGATCACAGCGGCGGCCCGGTCACAGCAACGGCCGGTCGCCTGCGATCACGGCGGCGGCCCGACCACCCGCCGCCATCACGGCAGCAGCCGGTCGCGTGCGGCCGGGGGTCGGTCAGGGCTCGGTCGGCCCCGCCTCACCCGCGGCGTTCGCGCGGGCGCGGAGCCGGGCCGAGGTCCCCCGGTGCCGCTCCGCCGCCACCGGGTCGCCGCGCCGCTCCCACAGCTCGCCCAGGTCCCGGTGCAGGTGGGCCTCCTCGTGGTCGTCGGGGACCCGCGCCCGCACGGCCAGCGCCGCGTCCAGGTGCTCCCCCGCCGCCGCCAGGTCGCCCGCGAGCAGGTGACCGCGCCCGAGGTGCGCCAGGGCGCAGGACTCGCCGTGGCGGTCGCCGACCTCGCGGCTGATGGCCAGCGCCCGGTCGAAGCACGCCAGGGCCCGGCCGTGGTCGCCCCGGTCGAGGTGGGCGGCGCCGGTGTCCAGCAGGATCTCCCCCTCCAGCCAGCGGTCCCCGATGTCGCGGCTGATGGCCAGCGCCCGGTCGAAGTGCGTCAACGCCCGGTCCGGGTCGCCGAGCAGCAGGCACGCCTCGCCCAGGGTGTCCAGGGTGCCCGCCTCGACCCGGGGGTGGCCCAGCTCGCGGCAGCGGGCCAGCGCCTCCTCCAGCGGTGCGAAGGCCGGTTCCGGTCGGCCCATCCGCACGTGGGCGTTGCCCAGGTTCCGCAGCACCAGCGCCGTGCCCAGGCCGTCCCCGGCGGCCGCGCAGCGCTCCACGGCCAGGTGGTAGGCGGCCACGGCCTCGTCGAAGCGGCGCAGCTTGGTGTGGATGTTGGCCACGTTGTTGTGGATGTGCCCCTGGCCGGGCACGTCGCCGATGGCACGGGCCAGTTCCAGGGCCCGCTCGTTGGTCTCCAGCGCCTCGCGGAGCCTGCGGGTCATGGAGTAGGCCACGCCCAGGGCCCGCAGCATCTCCACCTCGGCGGCCGGGTCGCCCAGGCCGGCGGCCGCGGCGGCGCCCTCCCGGCACAGCTCGACCCGCTCCTGCCAGTGGCCGGTGGAGGCGTAGAAGCTGGTCAGCAGGTAGGTCAGCTGCCAGGCGGCGGTGAGGTGGCCCCAGGCCCTGGCCTGCCGCACCACCGGCACCAGGTTGCCGCGCTCGGCCTCCAGGAACGCCAGCGCGGCCTGCTGGTCGGCGGGGAACGGCAGCTCCGCCGGCGGGTGGGCCACGGACGGGGTCACCAGGCCGCGGGCCGGGTCGAGCAGCCGGTTGGCCGCGTCCACCACGGCCAGGTACCAGTCCACGAGGCGGTCGGCGGTGTCGCCGCCGGGTTCGCGGGCGCGCAACCGCCGCCGGGCGAACTCCCCGATCAGGTCGTGGAAGCGGTAGCGGTCCGCGCCGACCGCGCTCACCAGGTGCGAGGCCGCCAGTTCCGCCACCGCGCGCCGGCCCCCGTCCGGCGGCAACCCGCACAGCGCCGCGCCCAGGTGGGGGCCGAACGTGGGGCCCGGGTGCAGGCCGAGCCGGTCGAACACCCGGGCCGTGCCCTCGGCCAGCGGCGCGCACGCACCCGCCAGCACGGTCCGCACGGTGCGGGAGTCGCCCTCGACGGCCAGCCCGTCGATGCGGTCGGCCCCGGTCAGCTCGGCGGCGAACTCGGCCAGGGGGCGCACCGGCTGGCCGACCAGCCGGGCCGCGGCGATGCGCAGGGCCAGCGGCATCCCGCCGCACAGCCGCGCCAGCCCGGCCGCCGCGCCCGCCTCCCGCTCCACCCGGTCGTCGCCCACGACGCTGCCCAGCAGCGCCACGGCCTCCTCGTGGCCCAGCGCGTCGACCACGACGACGCGGGTGGCGTGCCGGGCGGCCAGGGCGGACATCACCCGGCGGCTGGTGACCAGCAGCAGGTTGCCCTCGCCGCCGGGCACCAGCCGCGCCACGTCCTCGGCGCTGCCCGCGTTGTCCAGCAGCACCAGGCACCGCTTGCCGTGCAGCAGCGAGCGGTACAGCGCGGCCCGCTCGTCCGGGCCGCCGGGGATGCGGTCCTCGGGCACGTCCAGCCCGCGCAGCAGGTGCGCGAGGGCGTCGTGGGCGGACACCGCGCGCTCCGGGTCGTGGCCCCGCAGGTCCAGGAACAGCTGCCCGTCGGGGAAGCGGCCGATCACCCGGTGGGCCCACTGCACGGCCAGCGACGTCTTGCCCATGCCGGCGGGACCGGTGACCACCAGCACCGGCAGGTCGTCGGTGGCGGCCGCCACCGCCGCGTCCAGGGCGGCCAGCTCTGCGGCGCGACCGGTGAAGTGGCCGACCCGGGCGGGCAGCTGCCGGGGCAGCACGGCGGGCGCGGGCGCCGCGGGCGGCGGGTCGAGGACCGGTTCGCGCCGCAGGATCGCGGTGTGCAGCTCGGCCAGCTCGCGGCCGGGGTCGACGCCGAACTCCTCGGCCAGGTCCTGCCGCAGCCGCCCGTAGACCTCCAGGGCGTCGGTGTGCCGGCCGCAGCGGTAGAGGGCCAGCATGTGCAGGCGGACCAGGCGTTCCCGGGTGGGGTGCTCGGCCAGCAGGCGGGGCAGCTCCAGCGCGGCCGCGCCGTGCCCGCCGGAGCGGATCTCGGCGTCCCACAGGTCCTCCACCGCCGAGAGCCGCAGCTCGTGCAGGCGTTCGACCTCCCGCTCGCCCCAGCCGACCAGCCCGGCCCCCGCCAGCGGCTCACCCCGCCACAGCCCCAGGGCGGAGCGCAGCGTGCGCGCGGCCCGGTCGGGCGCCCCGGTCAGGTCGCGCCGGGCGGCGGCCACGAGGTCGGCGAAGCGGTGGGCGTCGACCTGGTCGGCGGGCAGGTCCAGCACGTAGCCCGGATCGCTGGTGCGCAGCAGCGGTCCCGCGCCGCACGCCGTCAGCGCCTGCCGGATGCGGGCGACGTGGCTGTGCAGGGTCCGCAGCGCGGTGCGCGGCGGGTCCTCGCCCCACAGCACGTCCACCAGGCGGTTGCCGGGCAGCACCGCGCCCGCGTGCAGCGCGAGCACCCCCAGCACCGCCCGCTGCCGGGCGCCGGACAGCGCTGCGGGACCGGCCGGGCCGAGCGCGGTCACCGGGCCCAGCACCCGCACCTCGCACCGCTCGTCAGAGGCCGTCACGCGCTCCCCCTCCCCGGCCACCGGGCATCGAGGCCGGCACCCCGCCCGCGCAGACCCGCGGTCGTCCGGTGGGCGGGACCCGCCGGTCGGTCGGGAGGGGAATCCCCATGAGCACCCGCCTCCGTCCTCGCTCGACCCCGTTGTGGCGCTGCGCGCTGCCCGTGGTGACCGCGGTCGCGGTCGTCGCGTCCACGATGCCGGCCCGCGCGTTCACCGACACCACGACTCCCGGCACGATCCCGGCTCGATCCTCGGCCCGATCCCCCGGGACGTGGACCACCCCCGCGGCAGGGGCGCCCGGTCGCCCCAAGACCAGGCGCGGGCCCGGCTCGGGCCGCCGGCCAGGCGCTCGACCAGCCGGCGTCGCAGGCCGGCCGTCCGGGAGGTGGCGCCCGGGAGGTGGCGTCCGGCCGGCGCACCGGGTCGGGGGCGGTGCCGGGGGTGGGGGGATGATGCGGGGATGACCTTGCCCGGAGCGATCGAACTGCCCGACGGCGCCGCGGTGCGCGGTCGGGGCCTGCGCAACCCCGCCCCGGAGGGCACGCCCGACCACGGGCTCTACCTGGGGTCGAACCGGATGCGGCGGGCCCACTCGTTCCCGTGGTCGCACGAGTGGGTCGAGTGGCCGGACTTCCGGCTGCCGCGCGACCACGACCGGGCCGTGGAGCTGATCCGCGACCTGCACGCGCGGGCGCTCGCCGGTGAACGGGTGGAGGTGGCGTGCGGCGGCGGGATCGGGCGCACCGGCACCGCCGTGGCGTGCCTGGCCGTGCTGGCGGGGGTGCCGGCGGCGGAGGCGGTGGCGTGGACGCGGGCCCACTACCACCGGCGGGCGGTGGAGACGCCGTGGCAGAAGCGGTGGGTGGCGCGCTTCCCGGGGTAGCGGACGCCGGCGGGCCGGGGCCGGGCGGTCCCCGCACCCGCCGGGCGCCGCTCACGTCGTCGACCACTTCAGGAACTCCCGGACGGCCTTGAGGTCGTCTTCCTCGAAACCACGCAGGTCGGCCGGGTCCCTGCCCTTGAGGACCTGGTCGATGTCGGCAGCCTTGACGCCCTTGTCGGTGCCCCCCGAAGGCTTGATCCAGGGCACCGACGCCTCCTTGCCGGAGCCGGACTTCGCCGTCACCCACTGCCCCTTCAGCGTCGGCATCCTGCCGTTGATCACCAGGGGCAGGTAGCCGAGGTTCTTCCACTGGTCCATGCGCCCGGCCTGGGCGCTGCCCTTCTCCTCGATGTAGCGGACCTCGTGCCCGATCAGCGCGTAGGGCTCCAGGTTCCCGCTGCGGAAGCCGAGGTGCTTGAGGCGCCCGCCGGAGGCCGTGTGCAGGAGGTCGAACACCGCGAACTGGGCGAAGCGGGACTTGAGCCCCAGGTCGGTCCACCCCGAGTCCAACCAGAACTCGCGGAGGTCGTGGACCCCGGCCGCCTCGATCTTCGACCTCCACTTGTCGCGCGCCCGCGCCGAGATCGGGAGGTCACCGGCGACGACGACCCGACCGCCCTGGCCGAGAGCGATCTCCAGCAGCTGCTCGAACGCCCGGAAACCCATGTCGTGCTGGGGGTGGGGCCGCCCTTGCTGCCGCTGAAGCGGCACCAGAGCACGACGTAGTCGCCCTGGGCGATCGGCACCCCGCGGCTCTTGACGAACTCCTCCACCTTCCGCTGATCGCCGTCGAGGCCCCAGGCCGCCCGCACCCCGTCCCTGGTCTCCTCGCCCCGCCAGCCGGCGGCCACCTGCGTCGTCGCCTCGGTCACCGGCAGCTGGAACTGCGTGCCGCGCAGGAACGGGGGCACGGGCGGTGCGGCCTTCTCGTAGGGGATCTCCTCGCGCTTCGCGTCCGAGGTCGTTCCGCACCCGCTTGCCCTCCTTCGGGTCGGCCGAGTGGACGTCGGCGACCACGTGGTTGATCAGCTGGTCGGCGCCGAAGACCGCGAGCAACCCCGCGAACACCACCGCGAACTGGTCGGACAGCCGCTTCGAGGTCGTCGGCGCTCTGGTGGTGGTGGTGGTGTTCGAGCCGGGTTTCTGCGCGTTCCGGTGCGCCTGGTACTGGTCCCCGCGCCGCGCCTCCAGCTCGCCGAAGAACCGGTCGATCGGCATACCCGTCCGCTTGAGGCCCCGCAGCAGGTCGAACAGGTCGGATTTCTGCTTGGTGTCGGCGGGGCGCTGCGCGAACGACAGCGCCTTGTCGAAGATGACGTCCTCACCGGAGATCGCCCCACCCGAGGGCTGGTAGGTCGTCATGCCCTTGACGACGTGCCTGATCGTCACCTTGCAGCCCTCGACAACGGCGTCCACGGCCATCGTGTCGCGATCGGCTTTGGTGAAGGGCTCCTGCACGGTGAATTGCTTCAGCGCGTCGTTGAGGCGGCTTTCACCGACTTGTCGAGCTCCGCGGCGACCTGATCGGAAACGGCCCGTTCAGCCACGGGTCACCGCTCAGGAAGTCGTGGAGGATGTCCCGCAGGGGCACGGCGGTCTCACCGGGCGGCAACGCGTAGCTCAACTTTCCCGGTTGGGCGGGAAGGCTCGCGGGAACAGCCGAGGGGCCGCCGGTGGCGACGGCACCGCCCTTCGGCGCTTTGACCGGCCGCACGACACCGCCCGGTTTGCCGTCCTCCCGGACCTCGATCTTGAAGGTGGCGCGCTGGACCACCACCGCACCGGCGGCCGCGTTGCCGGCGGCCCGCTGCAACCGCAGCACGGTGTCCGGCGTGAGCGGCCCCGGGCCGCGCCGACCGATTCCCGCCGACCGCGCGGCACCGCCTCGGATCACGGGTCCGCGCGGTCCGGGCCCCCGCTGCCCCGTCGCGGCGGAGCGCTCGCCACCGGCGCCCGGGTGCGACCGGCCGGCGAGGTGGTCCTGTGCCATGGGCCCGAGAGGACCACGCCGGTACCCGGCCCGGGAACGGCCGGGCGGGCGGTCTTCGGGCCGGAGTTCCACCGCGCCCGGCATCGAGGTCAGGCTTCGGCCACCGCCACCCCCTTGGCCACCACCTCCCCCGGTTCCCCCGCCACTCCCTCGGCCACCCCCTCCGGTTCCGCAGCCACCCCCTCGGCTTCGGCAGCCGGCTCCTCTGACTCCTCCGCCACCGCCACCGCCACCGGCTCGTCCGGCTCCTCCACCGACGGCTCCTCCGCCGCCGCAGCCACCACCGCCACCCGGGTCGCCGCCTCCGGCCCCTCCTCCAGCAGCACCCGGAACCCGGCCTCGTCCAGCACCGGCACCTTCAGCTGGACCGCCTTGTCGGCCTTCGACCCCGGCGACTCCCCCACCACCACGAACGCCGTCTTCTTCGACACCGCCCCCACCGCCTTCCCGCCCCGCGCCAGGACCGCCTCCTTGGCCTCGTCCCGCGAGAAGCCCTCCAGCGAACCCGTCACCACGATCGACAGCCCCTCCAGGTTCCGCGGCACGGAGGTGTCGCGCTCCTCCACCAGCCGCACCCCGGCGGCACGCCACTTCTCGACCACCTCCTGCCGCCACGGGGTGTCGACCCACTCGCGCACGGCGGCGGCGATCGTGGGGCCCACGCCCTCAGCCGCGGCCAGTTCCTCCTCCGACGCGGCGACGATGCGGTCCACCGAGCCGAACTCCCGCGCCAGCGCGCGGGCCGCGGTGGGGCCGACGTGGCGGATGGAGAGAGCGACCAGAATCCTCCACAGTGGACGCTCCCTGGCCGTGGCGAGGTTGTCCAGGAGCTTGGTCGCGTTGGCGCTCAGGGCACCGTCCTTGGTGCGGAACAGGGCGACGGCCGCCAGGGCGTCCGCGTCGAGCGCGAACAGGTCGCCCTCGTCGCCGTACTCGCCCGACTCGACCAGGGCGGCGGCCGCCTCGTAGCCGAGCACCTCGATGTCCAGCGCCGACCGCGACGCCAGGTAGGCGAGGCGTTCCCGCAGCTGGGCGGGGCACCGGGCCGCGTTCGGGCAGCGGATGTCGACGTCGCCCTCCTTCATGGGGCGCAGCGCGTGGCCGCACTCCGGGCACGTCGTGGGCATCTCGAACTCGCGGGCGTCGGCGGGCCGCACGTCGACCACCGGGCCGAGCACCTCGGGGATCACGTCGCCGGCCTTGCGGATCACGATCCGGTCGCCGATCAGCACGCCCTTGCGCTTGACCTCGCTCGCGTTGTGCAGGGTGGCCCGCGCGACCGTGGAGCCCGCCACCTTCACCGGTTCCATCACCGCGAACGGCGTCACCCGACCGGTGCGGCCGACCTGCACCTTGATGTCGAGCAGGGTGGTGGTCGCCTCCTCCGGCGGGTACTTGAACGCGATCGCCCAGCGCGGCGCGCGCGAGGTGCTGCCCAGCCGCCGCTGCGCCGCCACCTCGTCGACCTTGACCACCACGCCGTCGATCTCGTGCACGGCGTCGTGCCGGTGCTCGCCCCAGTACGCGACGTGCTCGGCGACCTCCTCGAACGTGCTCAGCACGACCGTGTGCGGTGACGTCGGCAGGCCCCACGCCCGCAGCGCCTCGTACGCCCCGGACTGCCTGGTCAGCTCGAAGCCCTCGCGCTTGCCGAGCCCGTGGCAGATCATGCGCAGCTTGCGCGACGCGGTGATCCTGGGGTCCTTCTGCCGCAGCGACCCGGCGGCGGTGTTGCGCGGGTTCGCGAACGGCGGTCTGCCCGCCTCGACCAGCCGGGCGTTGAGCTCCAGGAAGTCCTCCACGGCGAAGAACACCTCGCCGCGCACCTCGACCAGGTCGGGCACCGGGTGCTCGTCGGTGCCGGTCAGGGTCTCGGGCACGTCGCCCAGCGTGCGGACGTTGAGCGTCACGTCCTCGCCGGTGCGCCCGTCACCGCGGGTGAGCGCCCGGACGAGCCTGCCCTCCCGGTAGAGCAGGTTGATCGCCAGGCCGTCGATCTTCAGCTCGCACAGCAGGTGGGCGCCGGCCCCGACCTCCCGGTGGACCCGCTCGAACCAGGAGCGCAGCTCCTCGTCCGAGAACGCGTTGTCCAGGCTGAGCATCCGCTCCAGGTGGTCGACCGCGGTGAACTCGGTGGAGAAGGTGCCGCCGACGCGCTGGGTGGGCGAATCGGGGGTGGCGAGGCCGGGGTGGGCGGCCTCCAGCGCCTCCAGCTCGCGCAGCAGCGCGTCGAACTCGCCGTCGGCGACCGTCGGCGAGTCCAGGACGTAGTAGCGGAACTGGTGACCGCGCACGACCTCCGCGAGCGCCGCGTGCCGCTCGCGCGCGGCGGCGGGCACGTCCTCGACGCCCTCGGCGGGGGCCTCGACCGGGTTCGGGAAGTCGTTGCTGGTCACGGGAAAAGACTAGCCAGGGGGTCCGACAATTTCAGGAGGGGCGCTCGACTTCCCCCCGGACGAGGTCGCGGACGAGGTCGCGGAACTCCAGCAGGCCGATCGCGCCCTCCGGTTCGGTCACCGCGGTCTCCACCCGGCCGAGTCGTTCACCGGCCAGGCGCTCACCGAGGGTGACGTCCAGCGGGAGGAACGTCAGCCGTTCGCGGGTCGCGTCGTCGAGATCGGGAAGATCCGGGTGCCAGACCGCGACGTCGACGAGCCCGTCGGACAGCCGCGCCACCACCCGCACGTCCGCCAGCCGCAGCCGCCGCGCGCCGAGGTTGATCGTGACCAGGGTCGGGTCCGGCACGGGCGGCACCGAGTCGTGGTACTCCCAGATCACGTCCTCGGCGGGCGCGGCTGCGACCCAGGCGTCGGTCCACGGCCGCAGCCGCGGGTCCTCCTGGCCGGTGACCACCAGCGCGTAGATGGCCCGGTGCCCGCGTTCGAGGGAGAAGCGCAGGTCGGGGTGCAGGTCGGCGACCAGCTCGGCGAGCCGGTCCTCGACCCGCTCGGGCGCGCGGTCGCCCAGCGCCGCGCTCACCGAGGGCAGCAGGTCGTGCCACGCGGCCCAGAACGCGGCCGCCGCCTCGTCCGGGTTGGGCAGGTGGACGGGGACGGGTCCGGGCTCCCGGCGTCGGCGGAACCAGCTCATGACCCCATTGAACTACGCGCCCCGGCGGGTGGTGTGGGCGCGCAGCAGGTCGGCGTTGAGGCGGGCGATGGTGGTCAGCGGGACGCCCTTGGGGCAGGCGGGCGCGCACTCGCCGGTGTTGGTGCAGCCGCCGAACCCCGCCGCGTCGTGCTCGGCCACCATGTCCCGCGCCCGCGACCACCGCTCCGGCTGCCCCTGCGGCAGCACGCCCAGGTGGGTGACCTTGGCGGCGGTGAACAGCATCGCCGACCCGTTCGGGCAAGCCGCCACGCACGCGCCGCAGCCGATGCAGGCCGCCGCCTCGAACGCGGTGTCGGCGTCGGGCTTGGGCACGGGCACCGCGTGGGCGTCCGGGGCGCTGCCGGCGGGCACGCCGACGTACCCGCCCGCGGCCACGACGCGGTCGAGCGCCGACCGGTCCACCACCAGGTCGCGCACCACCGGGAACGGCCCGGCCCGCCACGGCTCCACGGTGACCGCGTCGCCGTCGCGGAAGTGGCGCAGGTGCAGCTGGCAGGCGGTGGTGGCGCGGCGCGGGCCGTGCGCCTCGCCGTTGATCACCACCCCGCACGCGCCGCAGATGCCCTCGCGGCAGTCGTGGTCGAACGCCACCGGCCGCTCGCCGGCGGTGATCAGCCGCTCGTTGAGCACGTCCAGGGCCTCCAGGAACGACATGTCCGGCGACAGGCCGTCCAGGTCGTGGTCGACCAGCCGCCCGGTCGGGCCGTGCTGCCGCCAGATCCGCAGGGTGAGTTTCACGCGTAGCTCCTGGTGGTGGGCGTGACGTGCTCGAACACGAGCTCCTCCTTGTGCAGCACGGGCGGTCGGCCCACGCCGGTGTGCTCCCAGGCGGCGACGTAGGCGTACCGGGCGTCGTCGCGCCGGGCCTCGCCCTCGGGGGTGCAGCTCTCGGACCGGAAGTGGCCGCCGCAGGACTCGGCGCGGTGCAGGGCGTCCAGGCACATCAGCTCGGCCAGCTCCAGGAAGTCGGCCACCCGGCCCGCCTTCTCCAGCTCCTGGTTGAGGTCGTCGCCCTCGGGCACCCGCACCCGCCGCCAGAACTCCTCGCGCAGCTCCGGGATGCGCTCCAGCGCCCCGCGCAGGCCGGCTCCGTCGCGCTCCATGCCGCACTCGTCCCACATCAGGCGCCCCAGTTCGCGGTGGAACGACTCCACCGTGCGGTCGCCCTTCACGGCCAGCAGCGTCTTGAGCCGGCCGCGCACCTCGGACGCCGTGTCGGCCACGGCCGGGTGGTCGGCGGTCACCGGGTCGAACGGCGCGTCGGCCAGGTAGTCGCCGATGACGCCCGGCAGCACGAAGTAGCCGTCCGCGAGGCCCTGCATCAACGCGCTGGCGCCCAGCCGGTTCGCGCCGTGGTCGGAGAAGTTCGCCTCGCCGATGACGTACAGGCCGGGGACGGTGGAGCGCAGGTCGTAGTCAACCCACAGGCCGCCCATCGTGTAGTGCACGGCCGGGTAGATGCGCATCGGCGTGCGGTAGGGGTCGTCGCCGGTGATGCGCTCGTACATCTCGAACAGGTTGCCGTAGCGCTGCCGCACCACGTCGCGGCCGAGGCGGTGCAGCGCGTCGGCGAAGTCCAGGTACACGCCGCGCTGCCCGTCGGAGGCGTTCTTCGCGGCGCGGGAGGCGATGTCGCGGGGCACCAGGTTGCCGAAGCTCGGGTACAGGCGCTCCAGGAAGTAGTCGCGCTCGGCTTCGGGGACGTCGCCGGGCGGGCGGCGGTCGTGCCGGTCGCGCGGCACCCACACGCGGCCGTCGTTGCGCAGCGACTCGCTCATCAGGGTGAGCTTGGACTGGTGGTCGCCGCTGACCGGGATGCACGTCGGGTGGATCTGGGTGAAGCACGGGTTGGCGAACAGCGCGCCGCGGCGGTGGGCCCGCCAGATCGCGGTGGCGTTGCAGCCCTTGGCGTTGGTGGACAGGTGGAACACGTTGCCGTAGCCGCCGGTGGCGAGCACGACGGCGTCCGCGAGGTGCGTGGTCACCTCGCCGGTCACCAGGTCGCGCGCCACGATGCCGCGGGCCCGGCCGTCGACCACGACCAGGTCCAGCATCTCGGTGCGCGCGTGCACCGCCACGCGCCCGGCGGCCACCTGGCGCTCCAGGGCCTGGTAGGCGCCCAGCAGGAGCTGCTGCCCGGTCTGGCCGCGGGCGTAGAAGGTGCGGGAGACCTGGGCGCCGCCGAAGGAGCGGGTGTCGAGCAGGCCGCCGTACTCGCGGGCGAACGGCACGCCCTGCGCCACGCACTGGTCGATGATCTTCGCGCTGATCTGCGCGAGCCGGTGGACGTTCGACTCGCGGGAGCGGAAGTCGCCGCCCTTGACGGTGTCGTGGAACAGCCGCCAGACGCTGTCGCCGTCGTTGCGGTAGTTATTGGCGGCGTTGATGCCGCCCTGCGCGGCGATGCTGTGCGCGCGGCGCGGGCTGTCCTGGTGGCAGAACGAGTCGACGCGGTAGCCCAGTTCGGCGAGCGTCGCCGCGGCCGAGCCGCCGGCCAGGCCCGTGCCGACCACGATCACCGCGCGGTCGCGCCGGTTCGCGGGGTTGACCAGGCGCGCGGAGAAGCGGCGGCGGTCCCAGCGGTGCTCGATCGGGCCGGCGGGCACGCGGTGGTCGTGGAGGGGCGCGCCCTCGGTGTACCGGCCCTCGGCGTGGGCGTTCTCGGCGTGGGCGTTCTCGGCGTGGGCGTTCTCGGCGTGGGACATCTCAGCTCACCAACCCGGTGAAGACGGCGAAGGGGACGGACAGGAACCCGGCCGCGACGACCACGGCCACGGCGAGGCCGATCGCGCGCGAGGTGGTGACGCCCAGGCTGCGGGTCGCGCTCCACACGCCGTGGCGGATGTGGAGGGCGAGGGCGACGACCGCGGCGGTGTAGGCCAGCACCACGTACCAGTGCCGGAAGTCCGCCGTCACGTTCGCGTGGATCTCGCCGGGCACGCCGTGCGGGTTGAGCCACCCGGCGGTCAGGTCGAGCAGGTGGTAGACCACGAACAGGGCGATGACCACGCCGCCCCAGCGCATGGTGCGGGCCGCGTAACCGCCCCGGACGGGCCGCCGGTGGGCGTAGCGGCCGCGAGCCCGGCGGGCCCGCGCGGTGAGTTGGCAGGCGGCGGTGAAGTGCAGCGCGACGGCCGCGAGCAGGGCGATCCTGGTCGGCCACACGGCCCCGACCTCGCGCAGCCACCGGCCGTAGCCGTCGATCGCCGCCGGGCCGGAGAAGAACGTGAGGTTGCCGATCATGTGCGCGAAGACGTAGAGCAGCAGCACCGCGCCGGTGACCGCCATGACGGCTTTCTTGCCGACGGTGGTGCGGTAGAGCCGGATCGTGTCCACGCGTCAGACGCTAGGAACGCCGGCGACGAGTCGTCCAATACATCGTGGGCTGGTTGACGATAGTCTGACGCTATGACGCTCCAGCAGCTCGCGTACTTCCTGGCCGTGGCCAGGACGCGGCACTTCACCAGGGCCGCGGCGGAGGAGCGTGTGGCGCAGCCCTCACTGTCCAAGCAGGTCCACGCGTTGGAGAAGGAGCTGGGCGCGGCGCTGTTCACCAGGGCGCGCGGCAACATCTCGCTGACGCCCGCGGGCGAGGCGCTGCTGCCGGTGGCGAGCCGCATCCTGTCCGATGTGGACACCGCGCGGCTGGAGGTGGCCGAGCTGGTGGGGCTGCGGCGCGGGCGCGTGCGGGTGGGCGCCACGCCGAGCCTGTGCGGCAGCCTGTTCGCGGACGTGATCAAGCGCTACCACGACGCCTACCCGGGCGTGCGCGTGTCGGTGACCGAGGGCGGGTCGCGGGACCTGGTGGCCGCGCTGGAGGCCGGTGGGCTGGACCTGGCGCTGGTGATCGTGTCGCCGGCGGACGCGGACCGGGCGCTGACCGTGGTGCCGGTGCTGCGGGAGGAGCTGGTGGTGGCCTCGGCGGCGCCGCTGGACGTGTCCCGGATGCGGTGGACCGACCTGCGCGAGCAGCCGCTGGTGATGTTCCGGCCCGGGTACGACCTGCGGGAGACCACGCTGGCCGCGTGCCGGCGGGCCGGGTTCGAGCCGGTGTTCGCGGTGGAGGGCGGGGAGATGGACGCGGTGCTGCGGTTCGTGGAGGTCGGGCTGGGCGTGGCGATCGTGCCGTCGACGGTGCTGGCCGCGCGGTCGCTGCACGCCACGCCGCTGACGCCGGGGGCGGGGCGGACCATCGCGCTGGCCCACCGCACCGACGTGGCGCCGACGTCGGCCGGGCGGGCGTTCCGGGAGGTGCTGCTGGGGTTCCTGCGCGGCGCCGACCTGCCGGCCGGCGTGCACGCGGTGGTGTCGTGAGGGGTGGTGTCGCGGGCTGTGGTCTGGCGGGCGGCGCTGTCGCGGGCGGCGCTGTCGCGGGCTGCGGTGTCGCGGGCTGCGGTGTCGCGGGCTGCGGTGTCGCGGGCTGCGGTGTCGCGGGCTGCGGTGTCGCGGCTGAGACCTCCCGGCCTACGGGGTCGTAAGCTGCCCGACGTGCTGATCAGACGCGAAACGCCCGCCGACGTCGAGGCGATCCGGGCCGTGACCGGGGCCGCGTTCGCGGCGAACCCCGGCGGGGAGGCGCGGTTGGTCGACGAGCTGCGCGCCGACACCGGCTGGATACCCGCGCTGTCCCTGGTCGCCGAGGCGGACGGCGAGGTCGTGGGGCACGTGGTGTGCACGCGGGCTTCGGTGGACGGCGCACCGGCGCTCGGGCTGGGACCGTTGAGCGTGCTGCCCGCGCGGCAGCGCACCGGCGTGGGCAAGGCCCTGGTGCACACCGCGCTGGGCGTGGCGGACGGACTGGGCGAGCCGCTCATCGTCCTGCTGGGCGACCCGACCTACTACTCGCGCTTCGGCTTCCGCCCAGCCTCGACCCTGGGCATCACACCCCCGATCCCGGAGTGGGCCCCGCACTTCCAGGCCCGCCCCCTGTCCTCCTACCACCCGGCCCTACGCGGCACCTTCCACTACGCCCACCCCTTCACCACCCTCTGACCCCGCGCGAGTCGAACACTCAGGACCATCGTGTCGAACACTCAGGACCACTGAGTTCAACACTCAGGACGTCCCGAATGTAGAACTCGGGGGTCACGAAGGTTCGACACGGTGGGCACGAGTGTTCGACTCGCGGGGGGTTACCAGGTTTCGGGGGGTTCGGCGAAGGCTTTGGCCAGGTCGCGGGTCAGGGTCAGGGCGCGGCGGGGCCACGAGGCGGTGGCGCCGGCCAGGCCGCAGGTCGGGGTGGGGACGGCGTGGGTGGCGAGGATGTCGCGGGGGAAGCCCAGGCGGTCCACCAGGTCCAGGGCCGGTTGGGCGGTGGACCTCGGGGTGGGTGGGGTGCGGGGGTCGGTGGAGGGGGTCAGGCCCAGGAAGAGGTGGGTCTTCTCCTCCCACGCCTCGCCGATCTCGTCCCAGCTCGTCCCGTCCAGCGCGGTCAGGTCGAACGAGACGGCACGCGCGCCCGACCGGCGCATCAGGGTGATGGGCGGGCGCGGCGCGCAGCAGTGCACGACCACGTCCGCCTCGATCGCCTCGACGACGGCCTGGAGGGTGGCCAGGGCGTCGGGCTCGGGCACGGCGGCGACCGTGCCGAGCTTGGACGGCGTGGGCAGCAGGCCGCGCAGCACGGCGGGCAGCGCCGGTTCGTCCAGCTGCACCACGACCCGCGCGCCGGTGCGCTTGGCGACCTCGGCGACGTGCCGGTTCAGGCCCTCGACCAGCGACGCGGTGAACTCGCGCAGCGCGCCCCGGTCGGTGAGCACGCGGTGGCCGCGCAGCAGCTCGACGCTCGCGGTGAGCGTCCACGGCCCGGCGGCCTGGACCTTCACCACCGCCGGCGGCGCGGGCTCGGCCGCCTCCTCGAACGCGTCGAGGTCGCGGCGCATCAGGTCCACCGCCCGCCGGTGGTCCCGGCCGGGGTGGGCGGCCGTCCGGTAACCGGAGGGGACCACCTCGACCGGCAGGTCCACCAGGAGACCGGCGGTGCGGCCGATCATGTCCGCGCCGACGCCCCGGGCGGGCAGCTCGGGCAGGTGCGGCAGGTCGGGCAGCTCGCCGAGCACCACGCGAGCGGCTTCGAGGGGGTCGGTTCCGGGCAGCGAACCGATGCCGGTCGCGGTGCCGGCGGGCCAGGGCAGTGGATCCACCCGCCCAGTCTTCCACCCGCCGGTTCGGGCGGGTGTGCGACGAAGAGGTCTAGACCCATTGACGCGGTGGTCTAGGCCACCTACCGTCACCTTGTCGGTGCCGACGGTGGCGAGGGCACCGCCGAGACCGTGGTGTGGGGGCGTGCCGCGCCCCACGCTCCCGCACCACTCCCACCCCGTCCGCACTGCCCGGTCCCGGTACGGGTTCACCACCACCTCCAGGGGCTTCACCGGCTGACGGCCTCAGCCGAGCAGGATCAGCACGCCGATGGCGATCAGCACGACCGGCAGCACGACGTGACCCCGGCGGCTCAGGGCGCGGGCCACCGGTGGGCGCGTGGCGAACCACCGGCCGGCCGCGCACCAGACCGCGACCAGCACCAGGAAGACGACCACGTACGGCACGACACCCGCGGTGGCGAAGACCGGCACGTAGACGCCGATGTTGTCGCCGCCGTTGGCGAAGGTCACCGCCGCCACGCCCAGGGCGCCGGTCGCGGTCGGCTCGTCGTCGTCACCGCCGCCGCGCCACGCCCGCCACGCCGCCCGCAGGCCCAGCGCCAGCGGCAGCAGGCCCAGCCACGGCAGCGCCGACGGCGGCAGCAGGGTCGCGCCCAGGGCGGCGGCCACCGCCACCGCCAGGATCGCGGCGAACCCCGCGTACTGGCCGAGCACCACCCGCCACGGCGGCACGCCGCGGGCGAAGAACAGGGCGAGCAGCACGAGGTCGTCGACGTTGGTCACGGCGAACAGGCCGGCGGCGCGGAGGACGTCCAACACCGGGCGAACCCCAGGGTGCCGACCACGGACCCCGCGGACCCGCTCGCCAACGACCCCGCCCCCACCGCGCTCGGCACCCGCACCGTGCGCCGGGGCGACGAGGTGGTGGCCGACGCGGTCCGGGGGTGAGGGGCCGGACCGGACCCGATCGGGCCGGATTTCGCCCGCCGACACGGCGGTCACCGGAGCGCCCGTGGTTGCCCCGGCTGGAACGATGTCCGTCATGCCTGTCGAGCTGACGCTGCACAAGGCCGCCGAGGAGGTCGAACGCGGCGACCTGGCCAGCGTGCTCCGCGCCCGGCAGCGCCTGGTCGGCCTGGTCACGAGCTTCCCGGACCGGCTGGACCTGCGGGACCGCCTCACGCAGGTCTACCGGCTGCTCGGGGACGCCGCCCAGGCGGGCCGGTGGAGCTACCTGTCCGAGGACCGCGACGAGACCGAGGTGGCCGCGTTCGAACGCGCCTACCGCACCCCGATGGCGCGATTAGCGGCCCTGAACTGGACCGGCGGCGAGCGGGCCGCCGCGACACCGGTCGCGCGCGACCGGCTGGTGGCGCTCCAGAGCGCGGCGAACGTCCAGCTGCGCGCGGAGCTGCTGGTCACCGACGACCGCGACTCCTCCTGGGGCACCAACGTGCTGGTGCTGCTCGGGCTGGTGGTCGCGCTGCTGTGCTTCGTGGTCGGCGCGGTGACGCTGGTCATGGGGGCCTACAGGTGGTTGGCCGGGTGAGCGCATCCTGGGGGGCATGAACCCCGACGTAGCCGCCGCCGCGGACCGCATCCGCCCCTACGCCCGCCGCACGCCGCTGTGGCGCGCCGAGGTCGACGGCCGACCCCTCGTGCTCAAGCTGGAGCACCTCCAGCTCACCGGCTCGTTCAAGCTGCGCGGCGCGCTGAACGCGCTGCTCACCGCGGACTCACCCGATCGCGTGGTCACGGCGTCCGGGGGCAACCACGGCCTGGGCGTGGCCGAGGCCGCGCGGCAGCTGGGCCTGCCCGCCACGGTGTTCGTGCCGGTCGGCGCGCCGGAGGGCAAGGTGCGGCGGATCGAGGCCGCGGGCGCCAAGCTGATCCGGCACGGCCAGACCTACGCGGAGGCCGTGCTGGCGGCGCGGCAGGCGCCCGGGTACTACGTCGAAGCCTACGACTCCCCCGCCGTCATCGCCGGTCAGGGCACGGTCGCCGCCGAGGTCGTGGCCGACGCGCCGGACGTGGACGTGATCGCGGTGGCCGTCGGCGGCGGCGGGTTGGCGGCGGGCACGGCGCTCGGGGCGGACGGGCGGCTGACCGCCGCGGTCGAGCCGGAGCGCTGCCGCGCGCTGAACCACGCGTTCGAGGCGGGTCGGCCGGTCGACACGGAGGTGGTCTCGGTGGCGGCGTCGGCGCTGGGCGCCACGCGCGTGGGCGAGGTCCCGTTCGAGGTGCTCCGGGCGCACGACGTGCGGTCGGTGCTCGTGTCCGACGCCGAGCTGCTGGCCGCCCGCGACCGCCTCTGGGAGGAGTTCCGGCTGGCCGTGGAGCCGGCGGCGGCCGTGCCGTTCGCGGCGTGGCTGGCCGGGCGCGTGCCCGGCGGGACGGCCTGCGTCGTCCTCTGCGGCGCGAACACGGACTGGACGCCGTGAGGCCGCACCGGGCCCCACGGCGCCCCGACCCCTAGCGACCCCGGTGCGGGGCCGGGCAGTACCCGACCGACAGGTCCTCGCCCAGGCGGCGGCGCGCCACCCGGTCGTCCGACCCCCGCACCTGCGCCGGCACGTCGACCTCGACCACCGGCACCAGCTGTTCCACCCGCTCCACCAGCGCCTCCACCCGGACCAGCAGGTCGGCCCACTCGGCCCGGTGCCGACGCTCGCGGACGACCCACTGCAACGTCCGCGCCTCGGCCCGCAGCCGCTCGTGCTGCTCGGCCGTCAGGCGTTGCGCCGACGGGTGGTCGACCTTGCTCCCCAGCACACCCACGCGGATTGCGACGTCCGCCAGCGAGCGGCGGCGTCGTTCGTTGTCATGTGGCACACCCGCAGTGTGTCAGGCCGCACCGACAAAATCCGTCAACCGGTCGAGCTGATCGTGGCGCTCGCCAGGACCAGGTCGCCCGCCTCGGCGTCCGGCCGGTACACCGCGACGGCCTGACCGGGTGCGACGCCGCTGAGCGGCTCGCGCAGGCGAACCCGCAGCTCATCGCCCACGAGTTCGGCCACGGCGGGCGCCAGGCCGCCGTGCGCGCGCACCTGCGCCACGCACTCCACCGGGCCCTCGAACTCGACCCGGGTCACCGGCCGGCGCGCCACGATCTCGGTCACCTTCAGCCGTTCGGCCGAACCGACCCGGACCGTTCCGGTGATCGGTTCCAGCGACAGCACGTAGCGGGGTCGCCCGTCGGGTGCGGGCGCGTCGATGCCCAGGCCCTTGCGCTGGCCCACGGTGAACTCGTGCACGCCCGCGTGCCGCCCGAGCACCGCGCCGGTGGTGTCGTCGACCAGCAGGCCCGGCTGCTCGCCCAGCCGCCCGGCCAGGAAGCCCCGGGTGTCGCCGTCGGGGATGAAGCAGATGTCGTGGCTGTCGGGCTTGCGAGCGACCTGGAGCCCGCGCCGCTCGGCCTCGGCCCGCACCTCGGTCTTGGTCGAGCCGCCCAGCGGGAACATCGCGTGGGACAGCTGCTCGCGGGTCAGCGACGCCAGCACGTAGGACTGGTCCTTGCCGTCGTCGGCCGACCGGCGCAGCTCCACCCGGCCCCCGGCGGTGGACAGGCGGGCGTAGTGCCCCGTGCACACCGCGTCGAAGCCCAGCGCGACCGCCTTGTCCAGCAGCGCCTCGAACTTGATCTTCTCGTTGCACCGCAGGCACGGGTTGGGCGTGCGACCCGCCGCGTACTCGGCGACGAAGTCCTCCACCACGTCCTCGGTGAACCGCTCCGCGAAGTCCCACACGTAGAACGGGATGCCGAGCGCGTCCGCGGCGCGCCGCGCGTCCCGGGCGTCCTCCAGCGTGCAGCAGCCCCGCGCGCCGGTGCGCAGCGTGCCGGGCTTGGCCGACAGCGCCAGGTGCACGCCGGTCACGTCGTGCCCGGCCTCCACCGCCCGCGCCGCCGCCACGGCGGAGTCCACCCCGCCGCTCATCGCCGCCAGCACCCGCATGCCGTCACACCTCCGCAGTCGTCCGCCGCCCGGTCCCACCGCCGGCCAGCCGCCGCAGGCCGGCGATGCCCGCCGTGCGGGCGCGCTCGACCACCGGGCCGATCACCCCGACCAGCTCGTCCACCTCGGCGCGCGTCGAGGTGTGCCCGAGGGAGAACCGCAGCGAGCCGCGCGCCCGCACCGGGTCCACGCCCATGGCCAGCAGCACGTGGCTGGCCTGCGCCACGCCCGCCGTGCACGCCGAGCCGGTCGAGCACTCGACGCCCTTGGCGTCCAGCAGCATCAGCAGGCTGTCGCCCTCGCACCCGGGGAAGGTCAGGTGCGCGTTGCCGGGCAGCCGGTGCACCGGGTCGCCGTTCACCGCCACGTCCGGCACCACCCGCCGCACCCGCTCCACCAGCTCGTCGCGCAGCGCGGCCAGCTCGACCGCCGCGCGCGGCTGGCCGTCGACCGCGTGGCGCACGGCCGCCGCCAGGCCCGTGATGGCCGGCACGTCCAGCGTGCCCGAGCGCACCTCGCGCTCCTGGCCGCCGCCGTGCAGCAGGGGCGTGGTGGCCACGTCGCGGCCGAGCAGCAGCGCGCCGACGCCGTAGGGCCCGCCGATCTTGTGGCCGGTGAGGGTGAGCGCCGAGGCGCCCGAGGCGGCGAAGTCCACCGGCACCGCGCCCACGGCCTGCACCGCGTCGGTGTGGAACGGCACCGAGCGCGCCGCGGCCAGCTCGGCCAGCTCGCGCACCGGGTTGATCGTGCCGACCTCGTTGTTCGCCCACATCGCGGTGACCAGGGCGACGTCGTCGTCCAGCGCGTCGGCCAGCGCCTCGGGCCGGACGCGGCCGAGCCCGTCCGGCTCCAGCCAGGTGACCTCGGCGCCCTCGTGGTCGGCCAGCCACTGCACCGCGTCCAGCACGGCGTGGTGCTCGACCGACGAGGCCACCACCCGCGTGCGGCCGGTCGCGCGGCGGGACCAGTAGACACCCTTGACGGCGAGGTTGTCGCTCTCCGTGCCGCCGCTGGTGAAGACGACCTCGGAGGGGCGCGCGCCGAGCGCGTCGGCGATGTCCTCGCGGGCCTCCTCGACCGCCCGCCGCGCCCGCCGCCCCGAGGTGTGCAGCGACGAGGCGTTGCCCGTGGTGGACAACGCCCTCGTCATCGCCTCGATCACCTGCGGCAGCGCGGGGGTCGTGGCGGCGTGGTCGAAGTAGGCCATCAGCGTTCCAGGGTAGCCGGGCGCAGCCGTCCGGCCAGCACCGCACCGAGCACCGCCAGCCCCGCCATCAGCAGGTCGAACGGCAGCACGGCGGCCGTCGGCGCGTCGGCGGAGGCCACCGCGGCGACCAGCACCCCGCCCAGGCCGACCAGCAGCGCCGAGCCGAGCATGTCGCTGATCTGCAGGGCCGAGGAGTTGAAGCCCCGGTCGACGTCGGAGGACGCCGCCAGGGTGAGCACGCTCAGGCTCGACATCGCCATCCCCATCCCGGCGCCCGCGACCGCCCACAGCACCGGCGTCGCCCACGCCGGGCCCCAGGAGGGTGCGATGAGCGTCACGCCCGAGATACCCGCGGCGCTGAGCACGAACCCCCAGCGGACGAACTCCTCCCGCGGTCGGTCCGGCCGACGGGACTGCCACCAGGCGGCCGAGGACCAGCCGAGCGCGCTCAGGGTGAGCGGGATGCCGGCGGCGATCGCCGAGTACCCGTGCACGGCGGTCAGGGTCAGCGGGATGAACGCCTCGACGGCGAAGAACGACCCGGCGAGCAGGCCGCGGGCCAGGATCGTCATGGGCAGGCCGGGGCGGGCGGTGAGGGTGCCCCGGGGCAGCAGCACGCGCAGGGCGGGCACCAGCGCGACCAGGCCGGCCAGCCCGACCAGCAGGTTCAGCCCGCGCGGGTGCTGCGCGGCCCAGCTGAGCGCGGCGACCCCGCCGCCCGCGCCGAGGGCCGCCAGCGGCAGGCCGGGCCGGGTGTTCCGGTCGGGGGTGTGCGGCGGCAGGCCCCGCAGCACGGGCACCACCAGGAACACGCCGACCAGCACGAACGGCGCCAGGCCGAGGAACACCCAGCGCCAGCTCAGCACCTCGGTCAGCCACCCGGACAGCGCCGGGCCGACCAGCGAGGGCACCACCCAGGCCGAGGCGAGCAGCCCGAACACGGCGGGCCGGTCGCGTTCCGGGTGGACCAGGGCGATCAGCACGTAGACGGCGACCACCTGCGCCCCGCCGCCCAGGCCCTGGAGCACGCGGCCGATCAGCAGCTGGGCCATGTCCTGGGCGGCGCCGGCGACGAGCAGGCCGACCAGGAACAGCGCGGGGCCGATCAGCAGGGAGGGACGCGGACCGCGCAGGTCGCTCAGCCGGCCGGACAGCACGGTGGCCACCACGCTGGCGGCGAGGAAGGCCAGGAACGGCCAGGCGTACAGGTCCTTGCCGCCGAGGTCGGCGACCATGCGCGGCATCGCCGTGGAGACGCCCATGTTCTCGAACGCGAGGAGGGTGACGAGCAGCACCATCCCGACCGTCGGGCCCCTCCGCTCGGCGCCCCAGAGGTCGCTCTTCCCGGTCGGGGTCCCCGTCGTCGTCACGGGTCAATGGTTCAACCTCCACCTCGGTCGAGGTCAAGGCAATATGACGCAAAGCGCCCCGGCCAGGCCGGCGGTTCCGGGAATTCCCGACAAAACCCCGACTCGACCGCATCAGGTGACACACGTCGGGGTGGTCCCTCCGCACGCGTGGCGTGTCCCCCCGCTCCAGGGGGCAACTCCCCAGTCACCATCCGCAACACGCCTGGATGATCCGGCGCCTCGCCGTCGTCCCGGTGGATCACCAGAAGTGAAGATCGATCAGCTGCACCGGAGTTCGGAGGACAACTCATGAAGACCCACACCAGGACCACCCGGTTGACGGCCGGGCTCGCCACCGCGGCGGCCCTCGGCCTGGCGCTGGCGGCCGCGCCGACGGCGGTCGCCCAGCCGCTCGGCGCCGAGCCCCTCAGCGCCGAGCCGGCGATCACCGTGAACCCCTCCACCGACCTGCCCTCGGTCGCCCGCGTGACGGTCGACATCTCCGGCTTCGAGCCCGAGGAGGCCGTGTTCGCGCAGCAGTGCGCGCAGGTGGCGCAGGGCTCCTTCGCCTGCGCCCACAAGTCCATGCAGTCGGTGACCCTGGACGAGAACGGCGCCGGCACGGCCACGGTGACCGTGCGCCGCGTGTTCGAGGGGTACGACGACAGCAGCGACCTGGTCGGCGACATCGACTGCGTGACCGTCGAGCTGGGCTGCTTCGTGGCCGTCGCCAACGTCGAGGGCGGCACCGGTGAGATGATCTACTTCGACGACCGCCGCTAGGAGGCGCCCCGGACCGCCGCCGAGCGCCGCGGCCCGGGGAGCGCGGGTCGGCCCGGACCGGTGGCCCCGTGCCGGTGGGAGGCGGTGGGACGCCGCCGCCGCCCGACCAGCCGGTGGGTCACGCGATCCGGGCCACGACCGGGATCGGCACTTCCGGAAGTCGTACCAGTCCCGGTCGGGCAGGTAGCCGGTGCACCAGAGCCCGCTGCCGTTGACCCGCACGTCGACCCGCCGGTACCCGGTGGCCGGGTCGACGTGGACGTTGCAGGTCCGGTCGGCACGCCCGTTGGCCGGCCGGCGCGGCGACCGCGGTCGGGCCGGTCAGCGCCGCCGCAGCCGCCGCGACGAGCACGAGCGCGCGTGCTCCGCGGGTTCCGATCATGGTGTTCAGGCCGAGCGCGACCGGCTCGCCCAGGAGCGGCTGTCCGCCCAGCACGACCTGGTCGACACCCGGCTGCGCCCGGGGCACGGCGCGCACCTCGTGGTCGAACTCGCCGAGCGCACCGCCGCCCACCCCTGGACGAACGCGTCGCCGGCCAGCACCTGCCGGCCCTGCACCAGGCCGGGCGCACCGCCGACGCGCTGGAGCACTACCGCCGGGTCCACGCGCGACTGGCCGACGAGCTGGGCACCGACCCGGGCGCCGCGCTGCGGGACCTGCGCCACCGGCTCCTGACCGGGAACCCCGGCGCGGGAGCACCGCGGCCCGAAGCCCGCCCGGCCACCGCCGGCATCGCCCAGCTGCCGGCCGCGCCGCGGAGCTTCGTGGGCCGGGACGAGGCGCTGCGCGCCCTGGGCGGGGCGCCCGAGGAGGCCGGCGGCGCGGTGGCGCACGTCCTGACCGGCACCGCGGGCGTGGGCAAGACCGCGCTGGCCCTGCACTGGGCCCACCTCAACCGGGCCCGCTTCCCCGGCGGGCAGCTGTTCGTGAACCTGCGCGGGCACGGCGCCGGGACGCCGCTGACCGCGCGGCAGGCGCTGGAGGAGCTGGTGCAGGCGCTGGAGGTCGACCCGGCCCGGCGACCCGCCGGCGTGGACGGCGCCGCTGCGGTCTACCGCTCGGCGCTGGCCGACCGGCGGGTGCTGGTGCTGCTCGACGACGCCGTGGACGCGGGTCAGGTCCGCCCCCTGCTGCCCGGCACACCGGACTGCGCGGTGGTGGTGACCAGCCGGAACGGGCTCGACGGCCTGGTGGCCCGCGAGGGCGCCCGGCAGCAGCGGCTCGACGTGCTCGGCGCCGGGGACGCGGCCGCGGTGCTGGACCGGGTGGTCGGCGGGGCGCGCGTCGCCGCCGAGCCGGGGGCGGCCGGCGAGCTGGTGCGGCTGTGCGGCGGCCTGCCGCTCGCCCTGCGCGTCGCCGCCGCGCACCTGGCCGCCCAGCCGAACCGCTCGATCGGGGACTACGTCACCGAGCTGCGCGGCGGCGACCGGCTCGCCGCGCTGGAGCTGCCCGACGACCCGACCGCCGCCGTCGGCGCCGCCATCGGGCTGTCCTACGCGGCCAGGGCCCCGTCGACGCGGCGGGTGTTCCGGCTGCTCGGGCTGGCGCCGGGACCGGACACGACCGCGCCGGCGGTCGCCGCGCTCGCGGACGTCGCGCCCGCCGACGCCGAGCGCCGTCCTGCACCACTACACCGGCACGCTGGCCACGGCGTTCCGGCACCTGCGCCGGGCCGACGAGATCGCCGGCGCCCACGCCACCTGCCTGGTCCACGCCGGCGCCGTCCTGGTCAACCTGGGGGCCACCGCGCTCAAGCTCGGCCGCCCGGCCGAGGCCGTGGAGCACTTCACCAGGGCGCGGGCCGCGCAGGAGGCGTCCGGCCACGACCGGGGGCGCGGGGCCGCGCTGCTCGGGCTGGCCGAGACCCACCCGCACCTCGGACGGCTCAAGGACGTGGACGCCCTGCTCGACGTGGTGGCCCCGCTCGTCCGGCGGGTCCAGGTCGGCCACGAGACCGCGTGGTACCTGGAGGTGCGGGCCAGGCTCATCGCCCTGCGGGGCGACCTCGACCACGCCGCGGAGCTGCTCGACCAGGCGGTGGAGGCGGGCAAGGGGCACCACGCCGTCGCGGTCGACACGCGGAACACCCTGGCGGGCGTGCAGTGCCTGAGGTCGCGGTTCGACGAGGCCGAGTCCTGGCACCGGCGCGCGCTCACCGCCGCCGACTCCTCGCACTACCGGCAGGGGCGGATCGACGCGCTGCTGGGCCTGGCCGCGGTGCACCACCACCGCGGCGACCCGACCCGGGCCGTCGAGGACGCCGGCGCGGCGCTCGACCTGGCCGTCCGCACCGGTCACCGGCACCAGCAGGGACGCGCCCACGCCACCTCGCGGCGGCCCACCTGCGCCGGGGCGACCACCGGGCCGGCACCCACCACGCCGAGCGGGCCCGGTCCGCCCACGGCGGGACGGGGCACCTCCTGGGTGAGGCGCAGGCCCTGCTGCTGCTGGGCGAAACGGCCGGGCACGACGGGGAGGCGGGCCGCGCGTCGGCACCTGCGGCGGGCCGAGCAGCTCCTGGCCGCGATCGGGCTGCCCCGGGCCGGTCTCGCGGGGGCTTGGGAGGTGCGGCCACGCGCCTGAGCGGGGGGGCGGGTTGAGGTACGCACCGGGCCGCGGTCCGATCCCGGGCAGGCGGTCGTGGCCACCGCGCGGGCCGAAAACCGCATGTGGCCGCCCGAGGCCCATCGGTAGGTTGGCGCGGTGCGCGTGCTGTTCACCTTCGCCGGCGGGCTGGGCCACTTCCGACCGCTGATCCCCCTCGCCTCGGCCGTGGCCGCCGCCGGCCACACCGTCGCGTTCGCGGCCCACCCGACCGCGCGGCGGGCGGTCGAGGCAGCCGGGTTCACCGCGTTCGCGATCGGTGAGGGCGACGGCGACGAGGTCCCGGAGCGCCGGCCGCTCCTGGTGCCCGACCGGGAGCGGGAGGACCGCGACCTGCGTGACGGCTTCGCCCGGCGCGGGGCCGGCCGCAGCCTGCCGCGCTACCTGGACCTGTTCGACCGGTGGCGCCCGGACGTGGTGGTCTGCGAGGAGGTGGACTTCGGCAGCGTGCTGGCCGCCGAGAAGCTCGGCCTGCCCTACGCGAACGCCCAGGTCATCGCGTCCGGCGCGTTCGTGCGGCGGGAGGTGGTCGGGCCGGCGCTGGCCGAGTTGCGCGCCGCGCACGGCCTGCCGCCCGACCCCGACCTGGTCATGCTGCACCGGCACCTGCTGCTCTCGCCGTTCCCGCCGAGCTTCCGCGACCCGGCCTCCCCGCTGCCGGGCACCGCCTTCCCGATCCGCCCGCCGGTCGGCCCGCGAGCCCGGTCTGGGCGACCGACCGTCTACTTCACGCTGGGCACGGTGTTCAACACCGAGTCCGGCGACCTGTTCGCCCGGGTGCTGGCCGGGCTGCGCGACCTGCGGGTGGACGTGGTGGCGACCGTCGGCGAGCACGTCGACCCGACCGAGTTCGGCGACCAGCCCGAGCGGGTGCGCATCGCCCGCTACCTCCCCCAGGCCGAGGTGCTGCCGCACTGCGACCTGGTGGTCTCGCACGGCGGCTCGGGCAGCGTCATCGGCGCGCTGGCCCACGGCCTGCCGGCGGTGCTGCTGCCCCTGGGCGCGGACCAGCCGCACAACGCCGAGCGGTGCGTGCGGCTCGGCGTGGGCCGGGAGCTGGACCCCGTCACCGCCACCCCGCGCGACGTGCGGACCGCGGTGGCCGAGGTGCTGGCGGACCGGTCTTACCGGCGGGCGGCCGAGCGGGTGCGGGAGGAGATGCTGGGCCTGCCCGAGCCCGCGCGGGCGGTGCCGGTGCTGGAGCGGTTGGCCTCCGTTCCGGGCGTCCGGCGCTGATCCGCGTCACCACCCCGCCCGGCGGGTCCTGAATGTGGAACTCGGGGGTCGTGAGCGTTCGACACGGTCGACGTGGGTGTTCGACTCGCGCGGGGTTCAGGCGGGGGTCGGGTGGGGGGTGGGGAGGGGGGTCGAGGGCAGGGTGATGTGTTCGGAGGCGCGCTGGGTCAGGGCGGCCAGGGCGTGGCGGGTCGCGGCCCGGCCCGGGGCGATCTCGTCCAAGACGTGCACCTCGACGGTCAGGGCGCGGGCGCGCAGGACGCGGCGCAGCGAGTCGACCAGGGTGTCCGTGCCGATGAACGCCGGGCGGGTGGTCGTGGCGCCGTCCTGGAGGTAGCGCAGCACCACCGGTCGGACGGGCACGCCCGCGTCCAGCGCCGCCTGGAACAGCGCCGGCCGGTAGCGGCCGGACGCCACGCCGCACCACGTGGTGCCCTCGGCGTGGATGCCCACGGCCGCGCCCTCGCGCAGCGCGGCGGCCAGTTCGGCGACCGTGCCGGGCAGCAGGGACAGCCGCTCGCGGTCCAGGTAGACGGTGCGGGCGGCGGTGATCAGGGGGCCGAGCACGGGCCAGTCCCGGATGTCGCGCTTGGCCACCAGCCGGATCGGCTGCACCGCGTCGATGGCCAGCTCGTCCAGCCACGACACGTGGTTGGACACCACCAGCACCCCACGCCCCGGCGTCGCCTGGAACACCGGTCCGACCAGCCGCAGCCGCACCCCGAACGCGCCCAGCAGCACGCGGAACCAGCGGCGCAGCAACGCCTCCCGGGCCCCGCCCCGCGCCACCAGCGCCGCGGGCGCGACCACCGCCCCGCACAGCAGCACGGCCAGCGCCGCGACCGCACGCCACGCCGCCCGCAGCGGGCCCACCGACGGCGACGACCGGTCCACGCACCCCTCACCGCACGGTGAGACGGGCATCCACGGGTGCGCGCTCACGCCGTCTCACCCAGGAAGAACCTCAGGTACCGCCGGTCCATCCGGCGCATCTCCATCAGCACCGGCAGGTCGGCCACGCCGAAGTCGCGGTCCAGCGCCGGCCGCCCGCACACCCGCGCGCCCAGCCTCAGGTAGCCCTTCAGCAGCGGCGGCAGCACCGTCCGGTCGGGCCGCGCGACGGCGTCCACGTCCCACGGCTCCAGCGGCTCCACCCGGTACTCGTCGGGCGCGTGGTGCCTGGCGCGCACCACGTCCCAGACGCCCGCCGCGAACGAGCCGCCGTCGTGCAGCGGCACCGAGGCGCAGCCGATCAGCCACGAGTGGCCCGTCAGCAGCATGTAGCGGGTGAGCCCGGCCCACACCAGCGAGACCACGGCCCCGTTGCGGTGGTCGGGGTGCACGCACGACCGGCCGGTCTCCACCAGCGAGGGCCGCAGCGCGTCCAGCCGGGACAGGTCGAACTCGGTGTCGGTGTAGAGCTGCCCGGCCTCGGCCGCGCCCTCGGGCGGCAGCATCCGGTAGGTGCCGACGATCTCGCCGGTGCGGTCGTCGCGCACCACGAGGTGGTCGCAGAACTCGTCGAAGCGGTCGACGTCGTGGCCGGGCACGGACGTGCGCAGGGTGGCGCCCATCTCCTCGGCGAACACCCGGTGCCGCAGCCGCTGGGCGGCCACGACCTCGTCGCCCTCGCGCGCGACCAGCAGGGAGTAGCGCGGCGCGTCGGTAGCGGCGTCACCGGTGCTGACAAGCAGTTGCGGCTGCGTCATGAGCCCAGGTTGAACCGCGCCGCGCAACCGGGAGCAGGCCGTTTCGATGACGCCTCGGTGAGTCCTCGGTTACGGCCGGGTGCGGGGGCCGGGGGGTACGGAGGCGGGGGCGGGACGCGCGGAGGGCCGCCCCGCGTGGCGGGACGGCCCTCCGGTGCGGCGGGGTGCTCAGCCCTTGCGCTTGGCCACCTCGTCGGTGAGCTGCGGCGCGACGGAGAACAGGTCGCCCACGACGCCGAAGTCGGCGATCTCGAAGATCGGCGCCTCCGCGTCCTTGTTGACCGCGATGATGGTCTTCGAGGTCTGCATCCCGGCCCGGTGCTGGATCGCACCGGAGATGCCCAGCGCGATGTAGAGCTGCGGGGACACCGTCTTGCCGGTCTGGCCGACCTGGAACTGGTGCGGGTAGTAGCCGGAGTCGACCGCGGCCCGGGAGGCGCCGACGGCGGCGCCGAGGCTGTCGGCCAGCTTCTCGACGACGTCGAACTTCTCCGCGCTGCCCACGCCGCGACCGCCGGACACGACGACCGACGCCTCGGTCAGCTCCGGCCGGTCGCCGCCGACCACCGGCTCGCGACCGGTGACGCGGGTGGCCTTGGCCTGGTCGGTGGCGGGCAGCTCGACGACCTGCTCCACCGCCTCGGCCGGCGCCTGCTCGGCCTCCACGCCGCCGGGGCGCACCGCGATGACCGGGACGCCGTTGCTGACCTTGGACTTCACCACGTAGGCGCCGCCGAAGACGGACTGCGTGGCGACGCCCTCACCGTCGAGGTCGACGGCGTCGTAGAGCAGGCCGGAGCCGAGGCGCACGGCCAGCCGGCCCGCGACCTCCTTGCCCTCCAGCGTCGCCGAGACCAGCACGGCGGCCGGGGAGGCGGTGGCCGCGACCGCGGCGAGCGCGTCGACCTTGGGCGTCACCAGGTAGTTCGCGGCGTCCTCGGACTCCACCGCGTACACCTTGGTCGCGCCGTAGTTGCCCAGGGACTCCCTCACCTTTCCCGCCGTGCCGGGCGATCCGACCACCACCGCGGCCGGGTCGCCGAGACGGCGCGCGGCGGATAGGAGCTCATAGGTGACCTTCTTGACCTCGCCGTCGACGTGGTCGACGAGGACCAGGACTTCAGACATGTGATTCCCCGCCTTCAGATGAGCTTCTGGCCGACCAGGTACTCGGCGATCTTCGAACCGCCGTCCCCGGAGTCCTCGACGCGCTGACCGGCGCTGCGCGGCGGCTTCGGGGCCGCCTCCAGCACCTGCGTCCACGACGCGCCCAGGCCGACCTCGCCGGCGTCCAGGCCCAGGTCGGCGACGGTGAGCGTGCTCACCGGCTTCTTCTTGGCCGCCATGATGCCCTTGAACGACGGGTAGCGCGGCTCGTTGATCTTCTCGTTCACGCTGACCACGGCGGGCAGGCTCGCCTCCAGGTGCGCCAGGCCCTCGTCGGTCTCGCGCTCGGCCCGGACGGTGCCGCCCTCGACGGTCAGCTTGCGGACCTGGGTCACCTGCGGGAGGCCCAGCAGCTCGGCCAGGATGGCGGGCACGGCGCCCGCGCGGCCGTCGGTGGCCTCGTTGCCCGCGATGACGAGGTCGAAGCCCTCGACCGTGGCGATGGCCTTGGCCAGCACCTTGGCGGTGGTGATCGCGTCGGAGCCGTGCAGCGCCTCGTCGGAGACGTGGATCGCCTTGTCGGCGCCCATCGACAGGGCCTTGCGGATGGCGTCGGTCGCGCGGTCGGGACCCATCGAGAGGACGGTCACCTCACCGCCGTGCGCTTCCCGGAGCAGGAGCGCCTCCTCGACGGCGCGCTCGTTGATCTCGTCCAGCACGGCGTCCGCCGAGTCGCGGTCGAGGGTGTGGTCGGTGTCGGTGAGCTTGCGCTCGGACCAGGTGTCGGGCACCTGCTTGACCAGGACGACGATGTTCATGGGTCCTCTTCGACCTCCTGCGGACGGGCGGCGACGCGCCGGGGCGACGGTGGTTGCCTGCTGCGGTCGCCGTCTTCTCGGTGACCCGTGACCCTGCCATGTCATCGCCGCGTTGGCATGGTGGTGTCTGCCACCCGGATGTTACCCGTCAGTAGCAGGGGTTCACACCACAGCGGGCACCGCGCGCGCGTGATGATGCTCACTGGAGGGTTTCACCACCTCCCGAGGTGCCGCGCGGGCTACCCGGAGGCGCCGACGCGGCTCGGCTCGGCCATCGGCGCGCACGTCGGGCCGGGGCGCGGTCGGGGTGACCGTTTCGCCGGTTCAGTCGGGTTCGGAACTCCGCAGCGCGTTTGGGCGTTGAGCTGACAGGGAAGCTTGACCAGGAGAGACAGGGCCGGGCAAGGAGGTGCGAGATGGCTTCGCTGTTCAGCAAGATCGCGGCATTCGCCCGCAGCCCTCAGGGGCGGCGGTTGGTCGACCGTGCCAAGCACACGGCGCAGGACCCCCGCAGTCGCGCGAAGGCGCAGGAGATGATGCGGAAGTTCCGCAAGCGCTGACCGGAGCGGGACCGGGACGGCACGGCTCCGCGGGGTCGGGACGACACGGTTCCGCGAGACCGGGGCGACAGGGCTCCACGCGCCGCACGTGATGGTGCGGCGCGGGACCCGGACGGCAGGACTCCGCGCGCCGCGCCTGATGGCGCGGCGCGCGCCGTCGTGATCGGGGCTACGTGCTCGACTTCCGGCGGGCCGCCTCGGCGGTGCGCGGGTGGTGCTGCGGGAACCCGGTCGCGTCCGATCCGGCGCGCGGGTCGTCCCGGGTGGGCGGTGGTCGCGTCGACGACGATTCGGTGGTGGGTGCCGGCGGCCCCGGCCCGGTGACGGGCTCGGGGTGCGCCGGCACCTCCACGACCACCGGGCCCCCCGGCGTGGCCTGGACCGCCTCCGCCCCCGGGAGTTCCGCGCCGACCCGTTCGGTCCACGCGGCATCTTGCGACGACGGCTCGGGCAGATCGGGCACCACGCGCATCCGCCGGACCCGGACGGGCTCCACCGGCCCCTCGGGCGCCGGGCGGGGCACCAGCACCAGCGCCGGCCGGGTCGACCCGGACCCCGGCGCCGCTCCCGGTCCGGGAGCCGGCGCGGGCAGCGCCACCGGGAAGCCCATCACCGGGTTGCGGTGGATCGGCTTGCTCACGTAGTCCTCGGACGGCCACCGGACCTCGGCCGGCACCGGCTCCTCGACCGGCGGCGGCACGGGCTCGTCCCCGGGTCCGGGCAGCGGTTCGCGCCTCAGCACGACCGCCGTCAGCACGCACCCCGCCGCGAACGACAGGGCGCACATCCCGAACACGAACGCGACCGCGCCGGACATCAGCACACCCCCTACCCGATGAACACCTCGACCTGTGACCCGCGCCCGGGGAAGTCCGCACCGGCTCCGCCCGCCGCGGTCTCACCGCGGCCGGCCCGGGTGCCCCCGGAGAGCCGTCACGTTCCCGAACCCACGCTCGCGCGACCGTCGACCGGCTCGCCGTCGTGGACCTCGCCGTCCCGGACCTCGCCGTCCCGGACCTCGCCGTCCCCTGCCTGACCGTCCCCCGCCTGGCCGTCGAGCGCTCGGGCGGCGTCGGCCCGCTCCACGGTCGCCTGCTGCGGGATCAGATCAGGCACGCGGCCCACGGCCGCCTCCAGGGCCTCGCGGGAGGCGGCGAACTGGTCGGCCACCACCCGGCGCAGCTCCCGCAACTCGTCGGTCCGCCGCTGGATCTCGTCGATGCGCCGGCGCGCCTCCCGGGCGGCCAGCTTGATCAGGAACGCCGCCCGCGCCTTGGCCAGCTCCTCCTGCTCGGCGAAGTGCTGCTCGGCCTCGTGCCGGCGGCGGTTCATGGTCAGCTCGAAGAAGTTCTGCACCTTGGCGCGCTTGGCGTCCGACTCCGCCTCCAGCCCCTCGCACCGCTCGGCGGTCTCGCGCAGCAGCCGGTCCGCGTCCTCCCCCGCCCGCGCCAAGGCGGCCGCGCACTCGGCGTCGATCTCCTCGACGCGCGCCCTCAGGTGCGCCTCGACCTCGCCGCGGTGGCGCTCCAGGGAGATCTCGCGCTGGTCCATCTCGGCGGCCCGCCGGTTGGCGATCTCGCGCTGCTCGCGGGTGTAGGCGTCGGCCTCGGCGCACCGCGCGGCGATCTGCGCCTCCACCTCGCGCACGCGCTCGGCCAGCTCGACCTCGGTGCGCTGCCGCAGCGACTCGACCTCGTGCTCCGCGTTGAGCCGCAGCTCGTTGGCCTCGTCCTCGGCCATCAGCAGCATCCGGTGCATCCGCTCGGTGGCGCCGACCGTGGTGCCCGGGGACCGCTCCAGCCGCTCGACCCGCGTCCGCGCGTCCTCCAGGTCGTGCCTGGTCATCTCCAGCAGCTTGCGCAGGTCCCCCGCCTGGGCCAGCGCCTCGTCGCGGTCGACGCACGCGTACCGGAACTGCTCCTCCAGGTGCTCCAGGTGCTCGATCACCTGCTTGCGGTGGAAACCGCGGTAAACGACGTCGAAACCCGCGTGCAGCGGAACGATCTCCGGTTCTTTCGCACCCATGGCGTCCCCACTCGTTCGCGAAGATTGGCCGAGGGTACCGATCACCCGGCACCCCATCCAGCACATGACCAGCCCGGACTACCCGGGTGCGGGGCCGCCGACGCGTGCCGGATCAGGACAAACACCATCGTGGGAGATCAACACGGAGAACCCCGAGGTCACTCGATGGTGTCGTTTTCCCGGAAAGCGTCCGCCTCGGCGGAAACCCTCCACCTGTCAACTCATCGTAATAATGCAGAAAAAGTTCGCCCGAATTAGTGACAGCCCAGTGGGCGGGCGCTGCCTACCCGCCAGTAACGGACAACTAGGCTGGTCGGGTGACCGTCGAGCCGCTGCCCCTCACCGGTGAGCGCACCGTGCCCGGGATCGTCGAGGAGAACTACTGGTTCAGGCGCCACGAGGCGGCGTACCTGGACCTGGTGCGGCACTGCGTCGGCGCGGTGGTGCTGGAGGCGGGCTGCGGCGAGGGCTACGGCGCCGCGCTGATCGCCGGGCGGGCCGCGCGGGTCGTCGCGCTCGACTACGACGAGACGACCGCCGCGCACGTCGGCCGCGCCTACCCGGGGCTGACCGCGGTGCGCGGCAACCTGGCGGCCCTGCCGGTGCGGGACGCGGGCGTGGACGTGGTGGCGAACCTCCAGGTCATCGAGCACCTGTGGGACCAGGAGGGCTTCCTGGCCGAGTGCGCGCGGGTGCTGCGGCCCGGCGGGCGGCTGCTGGTCACCACGCCGAACCGGATCACCTTCTCCCCCGGCCGCGACACCCCGCTCAACCCGTTCCACACCCGCGAGCTGGCGCCGGCGGAGCTGCGCGACCTGCTGGTCGGCGCGGGCCTGGAGGTCGAGCTGCTGGCCGGGCTGCGGCACGGGCCCGCGCTGCGCGCGCTGGACCGGGCGTTCGGCGGCTCGATCATCGACGCGCAGGTCGCGGTGGTGCTGGGCGGCGGCGGGTGGCCCGCCGACCTGCTGGCGGCCGTGGCCTCGGTGCGCGCCGAGGACTTCGAGCTCACCACCGACGACCTGGACGCCTCGCTCGACCTGGTGGCCGTGGCGGTGCGGCCGTGACCGCGGTGGACCGGGGCACCGGCGCCGAGGGCACGTTCTGCCTGGTCCTGCACAGCCACCTGCCGTGGCTCGCGCACCACGGCGCCTGGCCGGTCGGCGAGGAGTGGCTGTACCAGGCGTGGGCGCACTCGTACCTGCCGGTGGTGGACCTGCTGGAGCGGTTCGCCGCCGAGGGCCGCGAGGACGTGCTGACGCTGGGCGTCACGCCGGTCCTGGCCGCGCAGCTGGACGACCCGTACTGCCTGCGCGGCCTGCACGACTGGCTGGGCGACTGGCAGCTGCGCGCGCACGGCGCCGCCGACCGGCTGCCCGACCTGGCCGCCCGCGAGCACCGCGGCTCGGCGTGGGCGCTGGAGCGGTTCGAAACGCGGTGGCGGCACGGGTTCTCGCCCGTGCTGCGGTCCCTGGTGGACTCGCGGGCGGTCGAGCTGCTCGGCGGTCCGGCCGCGCACCCGTTCCAGCCGCTGCTGGACCCGGGGCTGCGGGCGTTCTCGCTGCGCACCGGGCTGGCCGACACCGCGTGGCGGATCGGCTCGGCGCCCCGGGGCATCTGGGCCCCGGAGTGCGCGTACGCGCCGGGCCTGGAGCGCGACTACGCGCGGGCGGGCGTGCGGCGGTTCCTGGTGGACGGGCCGGCGCTGCACGGCGACACGGCCGCGGGCCGGCCGGTGGGCGACACGGACGTGGTGTGCTTCGGGCGCGACCTGGAGGTGTCCTACCGGGTGTGGTCGCCGAAGGTCGGCTACCCGGGCGACCCGGCGTACCGGGACTTCCACACCTACGACCACGCGAGCGGGCTCAAGCCGTCCCGGGTGACCGGCAAGAACGTGGCCCCGGCGGACAAGCGGCCGTACGACCCGGACCAGGCGGCCGAGGCGGTGCGGCGGCACGCGGCCGACTTCGTGGACACGGTCGTGGCGCGGCTGCGGTCGCTGAGGGAGCGGCACGGCAAGCCGTCGCTGGTCGTCGCCGCGTACGACACCGAGCTGTACGGGCACTGGTGGCACGAGGGGCCGGCGTGGCTGGAGGCCGTGCTGCGGGCGCTGCCGGGCGCCGGGGTGCGGGTGACGACGCTGCGCGGCGCGGTCGAGGCGGGTCACGTGGGCGCGCCGGTGGAGCTGCCGCCGTCGTCGTGGGGCTCGGGCAAGGACTGGCGCGTGTGGAACGGGCCGCAGGTGGGCGACGTCGTGCGGGGCAACGAGCAGGTCCAGCGGGAGCTGCTGGCGCTGGACCTGTCCGGGCCGGTGCGCTCGCCGGTGGCCGACCAGGCGGTGCGGGAGGCGTTGCTGGCGCTGTCCAGCGACTGGGCGTTCATGGTCACCAAGGACTCGGCCGCGGACTACGCCCGGTACCGGGCCAAGGCGCACGCGGACCGGTTCGCCGAGCTGGCCGCGCTGCTGCGGTCCGGGCGGGGCGCGGGGGCCGCGGAGCGGGCCGCCGAGCTGCGGCGGGTGGACGGGCCGTTCGGGCACCTGGACGCCAGGGGGCTGGCCGGTGGTTGGGAGGATGGGCCATGCGCGTGCTGATGGTGTCGTGGGAGTACCCACCGGTCGTCGTGGGCGGGTTGGGCAGGCACGTGCACGCGCTGGCCACGTCCCTGGCCGGGCAGGGGCACGAGGTGGTCGTGCTGTGCCGGCAGCCCACCGGCACCGACGCGGTGACGCACCCGACGTCCGACGAGCCCGTGGAGGGCGTGCGGCTGGTGCGCGTGGCCGAGGACCCGGCGCACCTGGTGTTCGAGCGGGACCTGGTGGCGTGGACGCTGGCCATGGGGCACGCGATGACGCGCGCGGGCCTGGCCCTGCTGCGCGACTGGCGGCCGGACGTGGTGCACGCGCACGACTGGCTGGTGACGCACCCGGCGATCGCGCTGGCCGAGGCGGCGGGCGTGCCGCTGGTGGCGACCGTCCACGCGACCGAGGCCGGGCGGCACGGCGGGTGGCTGTCGCAGTCGCTGAACCAGCAGGTGCACTCGGTGGAGTGGTGGCTGGCGAACCGGGCCGACGCGCTGATCACGTGCTCGGCCGCGATGCGCGCGGAGGTGGCGCACCTGTTCGAGGTGGACCCGGGCACGATCACCGTGCTGCACAACGGGATCGAGCCGAGGCGGTGGCGGGTGCGGGCGGCCGACGTGGCGGCGGCGCGGGCCCGGCACAGCCCGTCGGGCGCGCCGCTGCTGCTGTTCTTCGGGCGGCTGGAGTGGGAGAAGGGCGTGCAGGACCTGATCGCCGCGCTGCCGCGGGTCCGGCGGTCGCGGCCGGGGACGCGGCTGGTGGTGGCGGGGACCGGGACGCACCGGGACTGGCTGGTGGAGCAGGCGCGCAAGCACCGGGTGCGGCGGGCGGTGTCGTTCGCGGGGCACCTGTCGGACCGGTCGCTGGCGGCGCTGCTGGCGGCGGCGGACGCGGTGGTGCTGCCGTCGCGGTACGAGCCGTTCGGGATCGTGGCGCTGGAGGCGGCGGCGGCCGGCGCGCCCCTGGTCGCCTCGACCGCGGGCGGGCTGGGCGAGGTCGTGCGGGACGGGGTGACGGGGCTGTCCTTCGCGCCGGGCGACGTGGACGGGTTGGCGCGGGCGGTCCGCTCGGTGCTCGACGACGGGCCGGCGGCGGCGCGGCGGGCGCGGGCGGCGAAGGCGCGCCTGGGGACGGACTTCGACTGGGGGACGATCGCCCGGGACACGGCGGGGGTCTACCGGGCGGCGCGGGTGCGGGCGCGCGAGCCGCTGGGGCGGCCGAAGATCGCCACGGGCAACGCTTTCCTGTAGGCGCGGGGCGCCGGCCCACTCATGAGCATCGTTTCCGTTGAACGGAAATCCGCCGCAGATCAACGGCCGATCCATTTGTTCGATCATGGCTCCACCAGCGTCACCCGATGGTGCTTCCGTCCAACGGAACCGAGGTCTGGGCCTACCCGCGCGTCGCGAGGATCCTCCGGTGGCGACAAGGACCACTGAGCCGGAGGACGGATGGGGAACAGGGGAAACGGCCGATCGGTCACCTCGCGGGCGCTGGACCTGCTCGGCGCGTTCGACGTGGAGCACCCGACGCTGACGCTGAGCGAGCTGGCCGCCCGGTGCGACATGCCGATGGCCACGGCGCACCGGCTGGTCGGCGAGCTGGAGGCGTGGCGGGCGCTGGAGCGCAACGCGGACAACCGCTACCAGGTCGGCACCAGGCTGTGGGAGATCGGCCTGCTCTCGCCCGTGCCGCGCCGGCTGCGGGAGATCGCGCTGCCGTTCATGCAGGACCTCTACGAGCGCAGCAAGGAGAACATCCACTTCGCGGTGCGCAAGGGCCACGAGGCGCTCTACATCGCCAAGCTCACCGGCCACCGGGCCGTGCCGATTATCTCGCGCGAGGGCACCCGGCTGCCCATGCACACGACCGGCGTGGGCAAGGCGCTGCTGGCGTTCGCGAGCGAGGAGTTCATCGAGACCTACTGCGCCCGGCCGCTGGCGCGCTGCACCCGGCACAGCATCGTCGAGCCGGGCAGGCTGCGCCGGGAGCTGGCGCTCGTCCGCGGCCGCGGGTACGCGCTGACCAACGAGGAGATGACGCTCGGGTCGTGCTCGGTGGCCGTCCCGGTGTTCGACCCGGACGGCCGGGTCGAGGCGGCGCTCGGCGTGGTCGTGCACAGCGTGCGCGGCAACCTCACCCGCTACGTGAACGACCTCAAGTCGGAAGCCGCCAAGATCGCCCAGGCCGTGGGCGAGCACCGCGCGGACCCGTACCCGGGTTTCGTGCACGACCTGCCGGACGAGGTGTAGCCGTGCACTGGGACCAACTGCTCGCGTCGATCACCGGCGGGGTGTCGGTGGCCGCCATCGTCGCCGCCGGTCGGGCCCTGCGGCGGAAGCGGCACGTGTCGCCGGCGCTGTCCGGCCGGGTGTCGCGGCACACCTACCTGAACACCGTGCTGCGCATCTCGCGGTGCGGGGACGTGGAGCGCCTGGACGCGTTCGTGCCCAACCTCCGGCCCGCCGGGCGCGAGGGGGTGCTGCGCGACATCCAGGACGAGTGGCAGCGGATCAACGGCGGGCTGGGCGTGCGCCTGGTGACCCGGGAGCACCAGGACTGCCTCAAGGCGGGCGCGGAGCTGCTGAGCCGGGGCGTGGAGGTCCGCGTCGCCGCCGCCCTCAACAGCGACGACCTGTCCTACCACGTGTTCGCCGGGAAGCGGCACCACACCGTGCTCAACCACCGCGACGGCGACCACGACCGGCCCAACCGCCTCGACGGCATGTCGCCCGCCAAGGTGTTCCTGGCCCACTTCGAGGAGGTCTGGACCCGGTCCGCGCCGCTGGAGTCCGTGCTCGCGGACCACCTGCTGCGCTCGCTGCGCCGGCGCGACGACCGGGCCGAGATCGCGGACCGGCTGCGGGACCTCAAGACCAGGCACGGGCTCGACCCGGTGGCCGCGGAGGCGGTGGTGCGGCACTTCGCGTTCCGGCACTCGGCGCCGGTCGTGTTCGTCACCGGGCTGCCGGGCGCGGGCAAGTCCCTGCTGCGGCGGCGCCTGGCCGCGCAGCTGACCGCGATGCGGTTCCAGGTGGACGAGCTGACCGACTACGTCTACGCGTTCCACGACTTCATGCACGGGGTGATGCTGCTGGACGGCGACCGCGGCCTCGGGTTCGCGCCGGACGCGGGCGGCGCGTTCCGGGTGTCCGGCGAGGAGGACCTGGCCCCGGCGCTGAACGCGCTGGCCCAGCGCGTGTGGCGGAACCAGGGCTCCACCCGCGTCACGCTGGTGGAGTTCGCGCGCTCGGACGTGGTCAAGGCGCTGGACGCGTTCGGCTCGACGGTCCTGTCCTCCGCGCGGGTGATCCACGTGCGGGCGCCGGAGGAGGTCCGCGCGGCGCGGCTGGAGTCCCGCGCGCAGCCGCCGCGCATCGAGGTCACCGAACCCGGCATCAACGTCGTGGTGTCCGACGACCACCGGCTGCCCGGCGTCGTGGCCCGGTCGGTGTACGCGTCGGACGGCTTCAGCGGGCTGCGCGCCCACGAGGGCGTGGTGGGCCGGGTGCACGCCGTGGACAACGAGGGGGACGACCCGTCGGGCGCCAGGCTGGACGAGGCGCTGACCGGGTTCGTCGAGGACGTCGTGCGGCCCTACCGGGCGTTGAGCGGGTGAGCGGGCGGCTCGTCGCGTCACCCCGGCGAGCCGCCGCGGGCGCGCTCCAGCGCCTCCCGGGCCTTGCGGTCCATGTCGGCGACGGCGGCGCGGCGCGCGGCGTCGGCCTCGTAGTCCTCGCGGCGGTCCCTGACCACGCGGGCCGGGATGCCGACGGCGATCGCGAAGTCCGGCACGTCGCCGCGGACCACGGCGTGCGCGCCGACCACGCAGCCGCGCCCGATGCGCGTGCCGCGGGTGACGGTGACCTTCGTGCCCAGCCAGCAGTCCGGGCCGATGCGCACCGGGGACTTCACGATGCCCTGGTCCTTGATCGGCATCGTGATGTCGGCGGTGACGTGGTCGAAGTCGCAGACGTAGACCCAGTCGGCGACCAGGGTGGCCGCGCCGATCTCCACGTCGAGGTAGCAGTTGACCGTGTTGTCCTTGCCGAACACGGCCTTGTCGCCGATGCGCAGCGACCCCTCGTGGCAGCGGATGGCGTTGCCGTCGCCGATGTGCACCCAGCGGCCGATCTCCAGCCGCCCGTAGCCGGGGCGGCAGTGCAGCTCGACCTTCCGGCCCAGGAACACCATCCCGCGCAGCACCACGTGCGGGTTGGCGAGGCGGAACCGCAGCAGCCGCCAGTACCGCACCAGGTACCAGGGGGTGTAGGCGCGGTGCCGGACGACCCAGCGCAGCGACGCCAGGGTGAGGAAGCGGGCCTGCGCCGGGTCGCGGCGCGAGCCGCGCCACCTGCGCCACACCGGTGATCCCCACATGCTCGTCACGCGGGCACTCTAACTTCCCGCCCGCCCGACCAGGCGGCCACCGCCCGCCTCGGCGGACCCGCGCCGCAGGTGGGCGCCGGTGGCCCGCGACCCGACCACCGGGCCAGGATGGCGGGCGTGACGACCCCCCTCATCATCGACACCGACCCGGGCGTGGACGACGCGTTCGCCCTCGCGCTCGCCGCCGCCAGCCCGGAGGTCGAGCTGCTCGGCGTGACCACGGTCTTCGGCAACGTCCTGCTCGCCGACACCACGGCCAACGCCCTGCGGCTGCGCGCCCTGCTGGGCCGCGAGGACGTGCCGGTCGCGGCCGGCGCGGACCGGCCGCTGGTCCACCCCCAGCCGCACCTGTCCAGCGCCCACGGCTCCGACGGGCTGTCCGGGGCGCGCGGCACCCTGCCGGAGCCGACCCGGGCCGCCGACCCGCGCGACGCCGTCACGCTGATGCGCGAGCTGCTGGAGGCGGCCGACCGGCCCGTCACGATCGTCCCGATCGGACCGCTGACCAACGTCGCGCTGCTGCTGGCCGCGCACCCGCGGCTCAAGGAGAAGATCGGCAGGCTCGTCGTCATGGGCGGCGGGGTCGACGTCGGCAACGTCACCCCCAGCGCCGAGTTCAACCTGTGGAGCGACCCGGAGGCCGCGCGCCGGGTGCTGGTCGAGGAGGACGTGCCCACCACGCTCGTCCCGGTCGACCTGACCCACCGGTGCGCGGTGGGCGCCGGGTGGCTGGCCGACCTGGCGCGGACCTCCGCGACCGGCGCGGCGCTGGTCGGGCTCACCGGGGAGTACCTGGCCACCTACCGGCGGATCCTGGGCCTGGACGGCATCGTCGTGCACGACGCCGTCGCGGTGGCCGAGGCGATCCGGCCGGGCATCCTCGCCACCACCGCGTTCGCGGCGGACCTGGACTGCTCGTTCGGCCCGAACCGGGGCGCGCTGGTGGTGGACCGGCGGCGGGAGGTCGAGCGGCCCGCCGACCTGGACGTCGCCCTGGACACCGACCTGGACGTCGCCCTGGACACCGACCTGGACGGGCTGCGGTCGTTCCTGTTCGAGCGGCTGTCCTCGCTCGGCGGCGCGTAACACCGGTTCCCGGCGCCCCGATTCCCCCCTCGACCACACCCCACGGCCCGGGAGACGCGCTTGGCTCGGCGCCCGTCGGCGATCACCGTCATGGTGATCGGCTTCGCCATCGCACTGGTGGGGAACATGGCCACCAACACCGTCTCCGTCGACGAGCCCTGGCGGCCGTTCGCGGTGTGGGGCGCGGTCGCCGCCCTGATCGCGGTGGCCGTGCTGGTGGAGAGGCGCCGGGAACCGGAGCCGGCGGGGGAGGAACTCGCCGCCATCGCCGACCGCCTGGCCGCGGTGGTGCGCAAGCAGTGGCAGGACGAGGTGGCCCGGCGCTCGCTCAACGACCCGTACCCGCTGCCGGTGCGCTGGGGCGCCGCACCGGCCGACCTGGTCGCGAGCTGGCCGGACATCACGCGGCTGGCGGTGGACGGCGTCGGCCGGCCGCGCGGCGGTGACCGCACCGCGTGGGCCGCCTCGGCCGGCGACCTGGCGGGTGACGACCTGCTCGCGACGTGGCGCCGGGTGCCCACCGGCCGGCTGGTGGTGCTCGGCGCGCCGGGCGCGGGCAAGACCGTGCTGCTGGCCCGGTTCGTGGTCGACCTGCTGGACCCGACCACCCGCGTCCCCGGGTCGCCGGTGCCGGTGCTGGTGTCCGCCGCCTCCTGGAACCCGGAGGAGCGGGACCTGCCCACCTGGCTGGCCGAGCGCCTGGCGGTCGACCACCCGGCGCTGGACCGCCGGACGGCGGCGGGGGTGTCGGTGCTGCGGCGGCTGCTGGACGAAGAGCTGGTGTTCGCGGTGCTGGACGGCCTGGACGAGATCCCGGGCGCCCTGCGCGCCAAGGCGGTCGCGGAGGTGAACGGCGTGCTGGCCGGCGGCGCGCCGCTGGTCCTGAGCAGCCGCACCGACGCGTACCGCGACGCGACCCGCCCGCCGGGTGGCGCGGAGGTGACCCTGACCGGGGCGGCGGGCGTCCGATTACAGCCGCTGGCGGCCGAGGACGTGGTGTCCTACCTGCGCAGCAGTGCGGGCGGACCGGCCGGCGAACGGCGCTGGGACCGGGTCGCGGAGGCCCTGGGGGCGGGCGGCGCGCTCGCCGGGGCGATGGGGACGCCGCTGATGACGACGCTGGCCCGGGTCGTCCACAACCCGCCGCCCGGCGTCCCGCCCGCCGACGTGCCGCACCCGGACGTGCTGCTCGACCTGACCGACCGGGAAGCGGTGGAGCAGCACCTGTTCGACGGGTTCGTGCCGGCCGCCTACCGGCGGCACCCGACCAGGCCCACGCGGTGGCGCGCGGACCAGGCGCGGAAGTGGCTCGGGCACCTCGCGCGGCACCTCGAGAACGACCGCGCGGGCGATCCGGACCTGGCGTGGTGGCGGTTGCGCGCCACGCCCACCTCGTCCCCCCGCGCCGCCGATCTCGTGCTGGGCGCCGCGCTCGGGTCGGCGGCCGCGCTCACGGCGGCGTTCGTGTACCTGGTCACGCACGACTCCTGGTTCGCGGCGCCGTTCGGCGTGATGGTGTGCGTCGAGACGGGCCTGGTCTTCGGCCTGGTGCGGTGGCTGACCGGTCAACCCGGCGCGGCGGCCTGGGCGGGCGCCGCGACCGGGGTCTCCAGCGGGCTGTTCATCGAGTTCTTCGACGACCTCACCGACTTCGGGCAGTCGCCGGGCGCGCTGGCGGTCATCGGCCTGGCGGCCGGGTTCGCCCACCCGCTCCGCGCCGACGGGCCCTCCGCCGCGCGGGCCGGGGTCTGCGCGGGCCTGCTCACCTGGGTCGCCAACACCGGGGTGTACCTGACGGACCTCCGGTTCGCGGAGTCGATGAACCTGGCGAGCCCGGACGCCGTCCTGGTGGGGCTCGTCGTGCTGGTCGCGGTGGTCCTGTCCGCGCCCGGCGCCGGCCGGGCGCCCGGCCGGCGCGCGCTCCTCGGCGCCGCCGCGGCGGCGGGCGCGCTGCGGCTGGCCACCACGTGGGCGGCCGGGGAGGACCTGCGCGCGGAGGCGACGCCGACCGCCGCCGTGCCGATCGTGCTGGTGGAGTGCGCCCTGATCGCCGCGACCGCCCTGGTGGCCGGCCACGTGTCCCGGGGCAGCCGCTCGAAGCTGCTGCCGGCCGGCCTCCTGCTCCTGGTGCCGGTGGGACTGGCCGAGGAGATCAGCGCCGGCGGTCCGGGCCAGGTGCTCGCGGTGGTGTGCACCGCCGTGGCCTGCCTGGTCGTCCGGCGGGCCACCGGGCGCCACCGCAGCGCGCGCCGGGTGTCCCTGGTCGCGGGCACGGCCGTCGTGCTCCTGGTCGCGCTCGACCTTCTGCCCTCCGTCGGGCTGGAGCTGCCGAGGTCGTACGTCCTGCTCGTGGTCCTGGTCATGGCGCTCCTCCTGGCCGGCTCCGCTCCCGGGGTGCGGGACCCGCTGCGCAAGCCCTTGCTCGCGGGGCTCGGCTACGGCGCCCTGTGCACGCTGTACGCCACGCCGCAGCACGGGCTCGTCGTCGGGGTGGCCATCGGGCTGGTGGTCGAGCTGGCCGTCCGCCGGCAGGCCGGCGGGATGCCGGCCAGGGGGCTGCGGCTCTCGCGCCGCGGACTGGCGATCAGCGCTCTCGTCGCGCTGGTGGCGGGCCTGCTCGACCGGGCCGTACGACGTGGCGGTCGCCGGTCTGTTCGGCCTGGTGGTCGGGGTGGTGGTGAGCCTCGTCCACGGCGTCGAGGCGCCCCGCGACCTCACCTCGATCCGCGGCCCCGCCGAGGTGCTGGCGCGCGACCGCGCCGCCTCGCTGGTGAGCGTGCTCGCGGTGGCGCCGGCGGTGGGGATCGCCACCGGCGTCATCTCCGACGACGGCGGCCTCGGGCTCCTCGGCGGCCTGACCTACGGCGTGGCCACCGGGGTCCTGGTGGCCACCGTCCGCACGCGGTGGCCGCACCACCTCGTGACCCGGTGCGCGCTGGCCCTGACCGGACGCGCGCCCTGGCGGCTGATCGCCTTCCTCCGGGACGCCCACACCGTGCACGGCGTCCTGCGCCAGAACGGCGCCACCTACCAGTTCCGGCACCTCGACGTGCAGCGCCGCCTCGCGGCTACGTCCGCTCCGCCCGGCACAGCAGGTGCACCGGCCGCGACCCCACCCGGGTCAGCACGACCGTCGCCTCACCCGACCCGCTGAGCCTCAACCGCCGACGCAGGGTGTTCGGGTCCACGTCCAGGCCCCGCACCAGGATCTCCAGCCGCCCCACGTCGTGCGCGCGCAGCACCGACCGCAGCGCCTTCTCGGTGTGGTGGCCGTGCTCGACGACCCGGAACGCGCGGACGCCCGGCGGCGGCACCGGGCCGGTCAGGTAGGCGATCCGCTCGTCCAGCTGCGCCAACCCGTGCCGGGCCGCGTAGTGCCGGACCAGGCCGGCCCGCACCACCGCGCCGTCCGGGTCCACCAGCCACTCCCCCGGCGGCGTGACCGGGCAGTCGTCCGGCTCGGCGGAGGTGAGGGTCCACGCCGGGGCGCCCGTCCGGAGCACGGTGGCGCGCCGCGCGACGCCCGGCGTGGCCAGGCCCCTCGTCCACAGGCACGCCTCGCGCACCTGGCCGTCCAGGGAGACCAGCTCGACCTCGTCCGCCCACGGCGCCACCGCGAAGTCCACGCCCGGCGCGCACTTCACCGCCAGGTCGCGGGAGGCGTGCGCGGCGGCCAGCTCGTCCAGCGGCGGGGCGAAGTCCGCCGGCCGCCACGTCCGCCGGCCGGCCGAGTCCCGCCGCGCCGGGTCGGCCAGCACCGCCACGCCGCGGGACACCGGCCGCAGCGCGTCGGCGCGCACCAGGGGCACGTCGTCGCCCAGGTTGTGCCGCGCCATGGCCAGCCGCACCGGGTCCAGGTCGGAGCCGAGGGAACCGGGCGGCAGCGCGGCGAGGTCGGCCCCGATCGAGCAGGTCACGTCGTGCACGGGCCCGGTGAACCGGGTCGCCCGGTGCGCCGCCACCGGGTGCGCGGTGGCCTGCTGGAGGGCGTCGGAGGTGAACAGGCCGTCCGCGAACGGCACCTTCCCGGCGGCCCGGCGGCGCAGCAGCAGGGTCTCCAGCACGGCCGCGAAGTGGTCCGGCGAGACCTCCTTGGCCACCGTCACGTCCCGCAGCCGCGAGGCGTCGGTCAGCGGCAGCCCGGCCAACGCCGACAACGCGGCGCGCCCGGCGGCCGACCGCAGGTGCGCCACGTCGTCGAGGCTGAACGCGTACCCCACTAGACCGGCTTGCGCCCCGTCACCGAGACGTTGTAGAAGACCTCTCGCGGCAGGACCCTGGCCAGCACGTTCTGGTCCACCCAGGACAGCCGCTGCCAGGCGCGGTAGGCGAACATCGCCCACCCGAACCCGAGCTTCTCCCGCGGCACGGCCGCCTCGAACGTGCGCACCGGCCAGCCGAACAGGGCCGCCGACAGCTCGTCGGTCACCGCCCGCACGTCCACCGCGCCCGCGCCGCGCGCCACCCGCTCCAGCTCGCCCGGGTCGAAGGTGTGCAGGTCGACCACGGCCTCCAGCGCCGCCGCGCGCGAGGACTCGTCCAGCTCCTCCTGCGGCCGCCGCCAGTCGGTGAGCGGGCCCAGCCTGGTCACGTTCGTGGTCAGCCACCAGGTGAGCTGCCCGAGCTTGCGCGCGTAGGCGTTGCCGATGTTCGTCGGGTCGCCCGCGAAGACGAACTTCCCGCCCGGCTTGAGCACCCGCAGCACCTCGCGCATCGCGGCGGGCACGTCCGGGATGTGGTGCAGCACCGCGTGCCCGACGACCAGGTCGAACGTGTCGTCGTCGTACGGGATGCGCTCGGCGTCGGCGACCCGGCCGTCCACCGGCAGCCCCAGGTGCTCCGCGTTGCGCAGCGCCACCTCGACCATGCCGGGCGACAGGTCGGTCACCGAGCCCTTCTCGACGACGTCGCCCTGCATGAGGTTGAGCAGGAAGAAGCCGGTGCCGCTGCCCAGCTCCAGGGCGTGCCCGTACGGACCGACGTCGCCCGCGGCCGCGCGGAACCGCTCGGTGGCGTAGGTGATGCAGCGGTCGTCGTAGGAGATCGACCACTTCTCGTCGTAGGTGCCCGCCTCCCAGTCGTGGTAGAGCACGTTGGCGAGCTTCGGGTCGCCGTAGGCCGCCTGGACCTCCTCGGCGGTGGCGTGCGGGTGCGGTCGGGGGTCGACCCGGTCGACTGGATCAACGGCCACTGAACTCCGCCTTCCCCGGCCCGTTCTCGATGAACGACGCCATGCCCGTCTTCTGGTCCTCGGTGGCGAACATCGCCGCGAACAGGTGGCTCTCCAGCTTCAGGCCGCTGCCGAGGTCGGTGTCCAGGCCGCCGTCGATCGCGGCTTTGGCGGCGGCGTAGGCCCGCGCCGGGCCGGTGACGAACTGCCCCGCCCACCGCTTGGCCGCCTCGTACACGTCGTCCGGCGCGACGACCTCGTCCACCATGCCGATGCGCAGGGCCTCCTCCGCGCCCACGAACCGGCCGGTGTAGATGAGGTCCTTGGCGCGCGACGGGCCGATCAGGCGGGGCAGGCGCTGCGTGCCGCCCATGCCGGGGATGACGCCGAGCAGGATCTCCGGCTGGCCGACCTTGGCGTTGTCGCCCGCGATGCGCCGGTCCGCGCACAGCGCCAGCTCGAAGCCGCCGCCCAGGGCGTAGCCGGTGACGGCGGCCACGGTCGGCTTGGGGATCTCCTCCACCGCGCGCAGCGCCGAGCTCAGCGCGCCCGCGCGCACCGCCATCTCGGCGTAGGTCAGCTCGGCCATCTCCTTGATGTCCGCGCCCGCGGCGAACACCTTCGGACCGCCGTAGACGATCACCGAGCGCACGTCGGCGCGCTCGCCGGCCTCCAGCGCGGCGGCCCGGATCTCCTCCTGGACCTGCCTGTTGAGCGCGTTCATCGGCGGGCGGTCCAGCCGGATGGTGCCGATCCCGCCCTCGACTTCGAGCCCCACGAACTCAGCCACGCAGTCCTCCTCGACCCGTGTCGGTAGGCCCCGCAGGTTACTCCTGGGTAGCCAGAGCGCCCGTCGAACCCGCTACGCCTGCTTGCGGCGGGCGAAGTACCGGTCGCCCGCCCGCTGGAGCTCCAGCGGCTGGTCGAACGTCTTCGACAGGTTCTCCTCGGTCAGCACGTCGTCCAGCAGGCCCTGCGCCACGACACCGCCCCCACGCAGCAGCAGCGCGTGCGTGAACCCCGGCGGGATCTCCTCGACGTGGTGCGTGACCAGCACCATCGCCGGCGCGTCCGGGTCCAGGGCCAGCTCCGACAACCGGGCCACCAGGTCCTCCCGGCCGCCCAGGTCCAGACCCGCGGCCGGCTCGTCGAGCAGCAGCAGCTCCGGGTCGGTCATCAGCGCCCTGGCGATGAGCGTGCGCTTGCGCTCGCCCTCGGACAGCGTGCCGAACGTGCGCTCGGCCAGGTGCTCGATGCCCAGCGCGCCCAGCAGCTCCTCGGCGCGACCGGTGTCGAGCTTGTCGTAGTCCTCGCGCCACCGGCCCAGCACCGCGTACCCGGCGCTGACCACCAGGTCGACGACCTTCTCCTCGTTCGGCACGCGGTTGGCCAGCGCCGCCGAGCACAGGCCGATGCGCGGCCGCAGCTCGAAGACGTCCGTGCGCCCGATGCGCTCGCCGAGCAGGCTCAGCCGACCCTTGGTCGGGTGCAGCTCGGCGCCCGCCAGGCGCAGCAGCGTGGTCTTGCCCGCGCCGTTGGGCCCGAGCACCACCCACCGCTCGTCCAGCTCCACGCCCCAGTCGACGTCCCCGACCAGCGTGGTCCTGCCCCGTCGAACCGAAACACCCTGCATGTGGATGACCAGATCTTCGTTTTCCACGCTCGTCCTCGCCCCGGTCGACACCTTCCCCGGGCCATTGTTCTGCAAGCCCCGTGACGGCGGGTGCGGCGGGGGCGGTTGGTGTGACGTTGTCGTGGCGCGGCGTGCTCGTTCCCGAACCGTCGGTGCGTACTGGGAGGATCAGGACATGCCCGCCGACTCCATCCTGCTCGCCGGCCGTCCGTTCCCCCTCGGGGCGCACCCCGAGGCCGGAGGCGTGCGCTTCGCCGTCTCCGCACCGCCCGCCGACGCGGTCGAGGTGTGTTTGATCAGCGAAGACGGTACCGAGGAGAGGGTGGAGCTGACCGAGCGGACCTTCGGCGTGTGGCACGGGCTCATCTCCGGCGTGACCCCCGGTCAGCGCTACGGCTACCGGGTGCACGGCCCGTACGACCCGTCGCGGGGGCTGCGCGCCAACCCGGCGAAGATCCTCGTGGACCCGTATGCGACGAGGATCACGGGCGGGTTGACCGACCTGGAGGCCGCCCTGGGCTACGTGGGCGACCCGATGCACGGCGGCCCGTCGCCGGTCGACTCGCTGGGCAGCGTGCCGCTGTCGGTGGTGACCTCGCCGGGCGGGCCGGACACCGGCGTGAAGCCGCAGGTGCCGTTCGAGGAGGCGGTGGTCTACGAGCTGCACGTGCGGGGGTTCACCCGGCGGCACCCCGGCGTGCCCGAGCACCTGCGCGGCACCTACCTGGGGCTGGCGCACCCGACCGTGGTGGAGCACCTGGTGCGGCTGGGCGTGACCACGGTCGAACTGTTGCCCGTGCAGGCGTTCGTGGACGAGCCGTCGCTGGTCAAGGCCGGTAGGCGCAACTACTGGGGCTACTCGCCGCTGAGCTGGTTCGCGCCGCACCCCGGGTACGCCAGCGAGCCGGGGCGCGAGGTCGAGGAGTTCCGCACCATGGTGTCCGCGCTGCACGCGGTGGGCATCGAGGTGCTGATCGACGTGGTCTACAACCACACCTGCGAGGGCGGGCCGGACGGGCCGACGCTGTGCTACCGGGGGTTCGACGCGCCCGGCTACTACCTGCACATCGAGGGCGGCGGCACGCTGGACATCACCGGGTGCGGCAACACCACCGAGGCCGGGTCGCCGCAGTTCGTGCGGCTGGTGACGGACTCGCTGCGGTACTGGGCGACCGAGATGGGCGTGGACGGGTTCCGGTTCGACCTGGCGTCCACGCTGGGGCGGCCGGGCGGCCGGGGGTTCGACCGGGCGTCGGCGATGCTCACCGCGATCACCTCGGACCCGGTGCTGTCGCGGTGCAAGCTGATCGCGGAGCCGTGGGACGCGACCGGCGACGGGTACCGGGTGGGCGACTTCGGCGTGCAGTGGGCCGAGTGGAACGGCCGGTACCGCGACACCCTGCGCGACTTCTGGCGGGGCATGACGAACGTGCGCGACCTGGCCTACCGGCTGTCCGGGTCGTCCGACCTGTACGCCGACGACCTGCGCCGGCCGTGGCAGTCGATCAACTTCATCACCGCGCACGACGGGTTCACGCTGCGCGACCTGGTGTCGTACAACGAGAAGCACAACCTGGCCAACGGCGAGGACAACCGCGACGGCACCAACGACAACCGGTCGTGGAACTGCGGGGTCGAGGGCGACACGGACGACGCCGCGGTGGTGGCGCTGCGGGCGCGGCAGGCGCGGAACCTGTTCGCCACCCTGATGCTGTCCACGGGCACCCCGATGATCACCGCCGGCGACGAGCAGTGGCGCACGCAGGGCGGCAACAACAACGCGTACTGCCTGGACGACGAGACCTCGTGGGTGGACTGGGAGCCGTCGCCGGAGGGCGAGTCGATGCTGGCCTTCGCCCGGCGGGTGATCAACCTGCGGGCGGACAGCCCGGCGCTGCGGCAGCCGCAGTTCTTCGACGGCCGCACCACGCCGTCGGGCGCGCCGGACCTGGTGTGGTTCCGGCCGGACGGCGAGGAGATGGCCGAGACGGACTGGTTCGACGACGGCCGGCGGTTCCTGGGGATGTGGATCGACGGCTCCACGTCGCTGTCCCGCTCCCGCGACGGCGAACTGGTGTCGGACCACTCGTGGCTGCTGCTCGTGCAGGCCGGGGCGGACGCGGTCGAGGTCACCCTGCCGGGCCCGGAGTACGGGGGGCGCTACGAACCGGTGCTGGACACCACGACCGCGGACGGCTCCCCCGCCACGCCGGGGTCGTTGGCGGCCGGCACGAAGGTCACGCTGGGTGGCCGTTCCCTGCTCCTGTTCCGCGTCCCGGAGTAAATCGCCGGCGCATTCCCCCTTACCCGCCCCGTTACCTTTCCGGCGCAATCCCGTCGGTTCCCGAGGTGTTCCCGAGCCCTGGGACGCGCTGCGTCGCGGCGCGTTCCGTGGCACCATTCCAGGATGGCCCGACAGCTGCTGACCTGGTGCGACCGCCCGATCGACCTCCTCCTGGTGGCGTCGTGCGGCTGTAGCGGGACGCGGCGCGGCCGGTGAAGCACCGTTCTTCCGCAGGGAATACGCCGCGTCGCGTCCTGATAGCTACTCGCCCTTTCCGTAGCCATCGAGGAGCGACTCCCCGTGACCACCACGATCCCGGGCGCCTACCTGCACCCGAAGCTGGACGTGCGGCTGCTGCACGACCTGATCCACCCGACCCGCGAGCTGTGGACGCCGCGCGAGCTGCGCGACCTGACCTCCACCGTCGCCGCCGAGCTGACCACCCCGCTGCTGGACGTGCTGGCGTACGACCCGGGGCGCCGCTGGTGGGCCCGGCTGGGGCTGACGGAGGGGGTGGAGCTGTGGCTGCTGAGCTGGCTGCCCGGTCAGGGCACGGAGGCGCACGACCACGGCGGGGCGTCCGGGTCGTTCACCGTGCTGACCGGTGAGCTGCACGAGGACTACCGCTACCCCGGCGGGCCGATCCGCAGCGCGGCGCGGCCGGTGGGCAGCGCGCTCGGGTTCGGGGCCGGGCGGGCGCACCGGGTGGTGAACCGGGGAGAGGTGGGTGCCGCGAGCGTGCACGCGTACTCGCCGCCGCTGGTGCCGACCCGCGAGTACGCGAGCCTGGCGGACATCCCCGACCTGATCCCGCCGCTGCCGGCGCGGCGGCTGTCGTTGGAGCGGTTGAGCGTGCTGACCGAGCAGGAGGGCCCGTGAGCGCGGAGCAGTTGCTGGAGGAAGCCCGGGGCGCACTGGACCGCGTGGAGCCGCACGAGCTGGCCGACCTGCCGAACTCCCTGGTCGTCGACATCCGGCCGCACCACAACCGGGCCGCCGAGGGCGAGATCCCCGGCGCGCTGCCGGTCGAGCGGATCGTGCTGGAGTGGCGGCTCGACCCGGCGGGCGAGCACCGCATCCCCGGCTTCACCGCCGACACGACCGTCGTCGTGGTGTGCAACGAGGGCTACGCCTCCAGCCTCGCCGCCCGCGACCTCCAGCGCGTGGGCCTGCCCAACGCCACCGACCTGGTCGGCGGCTTCCGCGCCTACGCCGCCGCCGGCCTCCCCGTCCACCCCACCCCAACCCCACCCATAACCTGACCGCGAGTCGTACGTCCAGACCCGTCGTGTCGTACGTCCAGGCCCCCCCGAGTTACATGTTCAGGACCCCCTGAACGGGTAACCGGGCGGGCCCGAGCGCAGGGCACGCGGGTCCCGAACGCTCAACTCGGGGGTCCTGGACGTACGACTCGCGGGGTCCTGGACGTACGACTCGCGGGGTCTGGACGTACGACTCGCGGAACTTCGGGGTGGGTGGGTGCGTCTGGGTGGCGTGTGGAAGGTGCTGACCGGGGTTGTCCTGGTGGTGGTGGCGGTCTGGCGGCCCGGGGTGGCCTCGGTGGGTGGGGCGGTGGTCGGGGGCTGGGCGGTGTTGGCCGCGGTGCAGGTCGGGCTGCTGGTCGGGGCGCTGGTGGCCGGGGTGCGGGTGTCGCTGGTGGTGATCGGCGTCGGGGGTGAGGTGCGCACCTGGACGCGGCCGGGGCGGCGGGTGGTGTGGCGGAACGTGCCGCTGCTGATGTCGGTCGGGTTGACGTCCGTGCGGGAGTCGGTCCGGGTGCGGTTGTGGTCTGCCGCGTTCGTGGCCGCGGTGGTCGTGGCGGGGGTCGTCGGGGCGGCGTGGGCGGCGGCCGGGCACGACTTCTGGCGCGGGTTCGCGGTGGCGGGCACGGCGGTGGCGGTCAACGCGCTGTGGCCGAGGCGCAAGCCGGGGACGACGTCGGTCGGCTGGTTCCTGTTCGCGCTGCCGCGGCTGACGGGTCGACCCCTGGAGGAGTACGAGGCGACCCCGCTGCTGAACCGGGTGACCGACGCGATCGCGGTCGGCGACCTGGACCGGGCCGAGGCGCTGTCCGACGAGCTGGTGGCGCGCCACCCGGAGCTGCTGGTGGCCTCCGGCGCGCGGGTCGCGGTGCTGGGGCTGCGCGCCCGGTACCTGGAGGCGTTGCAGGTGATGGGCGCCGTGGCCCGGCGCGAGGACCTCGGGCCGAGGGACATGGCGTTCGTGATGGCGCAGATGGCCGGTTCCACGGTCAACGCCGTGGAGGGCGGGATGCTGCCCGCGGAGTTCGGCGTACCGGCGGCGCGGAGCGCGCTGGACGGTGCGGTGCGGCTGGGCTACCCGCGTTACCGCTGCGCCGGGGCGCTGGCCCGGCTGGCGCTGCTGGAGGACGACCACGCCACCGCGCTCACCCTCGCGAACCAGGCCAGGCAGACCAGCGAGGACGGTCTGGACCGGGCCGACGCGCTGGCCACGATGGCCCGCGCCCAGATGGCCGCCGGCGACAACGCGGCGGCCCGCGCCACGCTGGTCGAGGCCGAGCAGCTGGCCGGGTGGATGCCGCGCGTGGCCGAGACCAGTGCCCGTCTCAACATCAGGTAGGGGGAGGGTGCCCGGCCGGCGGGAGGCCGGCCGGGCACCCGGTGGGCTCAGCCCGCCAGGACCACCCGGCCCAGTTCGGCGGGTGAGGCCAGGAGGTCGTGGCGGGGCAGGACGCGGACCGTGTAGCCGACGGCGCCCGCGTGCGGCAGCGGCACCTCCGCCTCGTAGTTGCCGTTGCCCGTGTAGGCCATGGGGTGCGTGACCACGTCGTACAGCTCGTCGGAGTCGGCCACGCGGCCCAGCGCCACCTGCACGTCCACCTCGGACGGCTCCAGGCCGGCCAGCTCCACCCGCGCCCGCACGCCCACCGGCGAGCCCAGCAGCGGCGCGGCTGAGCCGTTCGGCGACATCTCCGAGTCGAGCACCCGCACGCGCGTCCACGACGCCCGCAGCCGCTGCCGGTACGCCGCCAGCTCCTTGGCGCCCCGGTAGCCCTCGCCGACCACGGAGGCGGCCGACGACGCGGCGGGCGCGTACAGCTCCTCCACGTACTCGCGCACCATCCGCGACGCCTGCACGGCCGGGCCGAGCGAGGCCAGGGTGTGCCGGACCATCGCGAGCCAGCGCGTGGGCACGCCGTCCTCGCCGCGGTCGTAGAACAGCGGCGCGACCTGGTTGCCCAGCAGGTCGTAGAGCGCGGCGGCCTCCAGGTCGTCGCGCCGGTTCGGGTCGGCGACGCCGTCGGCGGTGGGGATGGCCCAGCCGTTGCTGCCGTCGTAGAGCTCGTCCCACCAGCCGTCGCGGATGGAGAGGTTGAGGCCGCCGTTGAGCGCCGACTTCATGCCGGACGTGCCGCACGCCTCCAGCGGGCGCATCGGGTTGTTCAGCCACACGTCGCAGCCCCAGTACAGGTACCGGGCCATGGACATGTCGTAGTCGGGCAGGAACACGATGCGGTGGCGCACGCCCGCCTCGTCGGCGAACCGCACGATCTGCTGGATCAGCGCCTTGCCGCCGTCGTCGGCCGGGTGCGACTTGCCCGCCACGACCAGCTGCACGGGCCGCTCGGGGTGCAGCAGCAGGTGGCGCAGCCGCTCGGCGTCGCGCAGCATCAGGGTGAGCCGCTTGTAGGTCGGCACGCGGCGGGCGAAGCCGACGGTCAGCACGTCCGGGTCGAACACCGAGTCGGTCCAGCCCAGCTCCAGCGCGCTGGCGCCGCGCTGCAACCACGAGGCGCGGGTGCGGCGGCGGACCTCGCCGACCAGCTCGGCGCGCAGGTCGTTGCGCAGCTCCCACAGCCGCTGGTCGGTGACCGGCTCGGCATCGGGTCGGTCCGCGCCCGGGTCGTCGGTCTCGCCGAGGAGCTCGCGCATCGCGGTGGCCGTCCAGGTGGGACCGTGCACGCCGTTGGTGATGGACCCGATCGGCACCTCGGTGGCGTCGAAGCCCGGCCACAGGCCCCGGAACATGTCGCGGCTGACCGAACCGTGCAGCCTGGACACGCCGTTGGCGCGCTGCGCCAGCCGCAGGCCCATGTGGGCCATGTTGAACAGGCCGGGGTTGTCCTCCGCGCCCAGGGCGAGCACCCGCTGGGTGTTCACGCCGGGCAGCAGCTGCTCGGAGCCGAAGTAGTGCTGGACCAGGTCGACCGGGAAGCGGTCGATGCCGGCGGGCACGGGGGTGTGCGTGGTGAACACGGTGCCCGCGCGCACGGCGGCCAGCGCCTGGTCGAAGTCCAGGCCCTCGACGGTGGTCAGCTCGCGGATGCGCTCCAGGCCGAGGAAGCCCGCGTGCCCCTCGTTGGTGTGGAACACCTCGGGCGCGGGGTGCCCGGTCAGCTCGCAGTACGTGCGCACGGCCCGCACGCCGCCGACGCCCGCCAGGATCTCCTGCTTGATGCGGTGGTCCTGGTCGCCGCCGTAGAGGCGGTCGGTGACGCCGCGCAGATCCTCGTCGTTCTCCTCGACGTCGGAGTCCAGCAGCAGCAGCGGCACGCGGCCGACCCGCGCCTTCCAGATCTTGGCCCGCAGCACGCGGTCGCCGGGCATGGCGACGTGCACCAGGACCGGCGCGCCGGACGGCTCGGTGAGCAGCTCCAGCGGCAGGCCGCGCGGGTCGAGGACGGGGTAGTGCTCGATCTGCCAGCCGTCCAGCGACAGGGCCTGGCGGAAGTAGCCGGACCGGTAGAGCAGGCCGACCGCGATCAGCGGGACGCCCAGGTCGGAGGCCGCCTTGAGGTGGTCGCCCGCCAGCACGCCGAGGCCGCCGGAGTAGTTGGGCAGGGCCTCGGTGACGCCGAACTCCATGGAGAAGTAGGCGATGGCCTCCGGCAGCGGCGACGCGTGGTGGTCGCCGTGCTCGCGGTCCCGGCGCAGCTCGTCCTGGCGGCGCTGGAACCAGCGCGCGCCCGTGGTGTAGTGGTGCAGGTCGTCGGCCAGCGCGTGGAGGTGGGTGAGGAACCGCTCGTCGCGGGACAGCTCCTCCAGCCGTTCCGGCGCCACCTCGGACAGCAGGCGGAGGGGGTCCTCACCGGCCTCCCACAACCCGGGGTCCACGGAGGCGAACAGGTCCTGGGTGGGCTGGTGCCACGTCCAGCGCAGGTTCGTGGCGAGGGTGCCCAGGGCCGCCAGCGGCTCGGGCAGGCTGGCTCGGACGGTGAACCGGCGAAGTGCTCGCATGGCGTCGGACCTTATCCCCCATCCAGCGGTGCGGGGCAACGGTCACCCGAACCGATGCAGGGATCGATGCAGCCCGACCTGGGCGAACGTTCTTCCTGCAAGTTATTTCGCGCGGGGGTCGAGACCGTTAACGCGAGGGGGCGACCGGGTGACACCTTCGCCCGAACGGTACCGGCGCGGCACCACGACAACGGCCCGGAACCTGAGAACTTGACTCAGCCATGTCGAGATGGACGGCGGCGCCAAGTGTGCGATCCAATCAGACGGGGTAGGAAGACCAAGTAGGACTCCCCGGTGACGGCACATCCGATCGCTGCGGGCAGACTTGACCGTGCAAGCGTCGCACCAGGGAGAGGGGCGCTGCCGAATGAGCGGCCGACTCGGAATCGACGACGTCTCCCCGACCGTGAGCTGTGGCCGCTACCCGGCTAAGGCCGTGGTGGGGGAGCACATCCCGGTGGAGGCGACGGTGTGGCGCGAGGGCCACGACGCCGTCGCCGCCACCGTCGTCTGGCGCGGGCCGAACGACCGGGTGGCCCGGCAGACCCGCATGGGCGCGCGGGGCGCGGGCCTGGACCGCTGGGCCGCCACGATCGCCCCCGACGCCGAGGGCTCGTGGACGTTCCGGGTGGACGCCTGGAGCGACCCGTGGGCGACCTGGGTGCACGCGGTGGAGGCGAAGGTCGCCGCCGGGCAGGGCCCGGAGGAACTGGCCAACGACCTGGAGACCGGCGCGCGGCTCCTCGACCGGGTGAGCCGCCGACCCGACCGGCGGCGCGAGAAGCCCCTGCTGGCCAACGCGGCCGCGGCGCTGCGCGACGAGCACCGCCCGCTCGCGGAGCGCATCGCCCCCGCACTGGCGGGTGACGTCCGCCGGGTGATGCACGACCACCCGGTGCGCGAGATGATCACCAAGGGCAAGCCCCAGAAGGTCTGGGTGGACCGCAAGCGGGCGGCGTACGGCTCCTGGTACGAGTTCTTCCCGCGCAGCACGGGCGGGGTGGACGAGTCCGGCGTGCCGGTGCACGGCACGTTCGTCACCGCCGCCAAGGAGCTGGACCGGGTCGCCGCGATGGGCTTCGACGTGGTGTACCTGCCGCCGATCCACCCCATCGGCAGGGTGAACCGCAAGGGTCCGAACAACACCCTCACCGCCACCGAGGACGACCCGGGCTCGCCGTGGGCGATCGGCGCGGACGAGGGCGGGCACGACGCGGTCCACCCCGAGCTGGGCACCGTCGAGGACTTCGACGCCTTCGTGTCCCGCGCGCACGAGCTGGAGCTGGAGGTCGCGATCGACCTGGCCATCCAGTGCGCGCCGGACCACCCGTGGGTGCTGAAGAACCCCGAGTGGTTCACCACGCGCCCGGACGGCACGATCGCCTACGCGGAGAACCCGCCGAAGAAGTACCAGGACATCTACCCGGTCAACTTCGACAACGACCCGCAGGGCGTCTACAACGAGATCCTGCGCGTGGTGCTGCACTGGGTGGACCACGGGGTGCGGATCTTCCGGGTCGACAACCCGCACACCAAGCCGCCGGACTTCTGGGCGTGGCTGATCTGGGCGGTCAAGGACCGTCACCCGGACGTGCTGTTCCTGTCCGAGGCGTTCACCCGACCGGCGCGGCTGTACGGGCTGGCCAAGCTCGGCTTCACGCAGAGCTACACCTACTTCACCTGGCGCACGTCCAAGGAGGAGCTGACCGAGTTCGGCACCGAACTCGTCGCCCACTGGGACGAGGCCAGGCCCAACCTGTTCGTGAACACCCCGGACATCCTGCCCGAGTCCCTTCAGGTGGGTGGTCCGGGCATGTTCGCGCTGCGCGCGGCCCTGGCGGCGACGATGGCGCCGACCTGGGGCGTCTACTCGGGCTACGAGCTGTTCGAGCACCAGGCCGTCAAGCCCGGCGGCGAGGAGTACCTCAACTCGGAGAAGTACCAGCTCCGCCCCCGCGACTACGCGGCGGCGGTGGCCGAGGGCCGGTCGTTGGAACCGTGGTTGCGCAAGCTGAACGCGATCCGCCGGGCCCACCCGGCGCTCCAGCAGATGCGAACACTCCGGTTCCACCACGTGGAGAACCCGGCCCTGATCGCCTACTCGAAGCAGGATCCCGGCACCGGCGACACGGTGGTCGTGGTGGTCAACCTGGATCCGCACAACACGCAGGACGGCACGCTCTGGCTGGACCTGCCCGAGCTCGGCTTCGACTGGCACGAGCGGCTGATCGCGCACGACGAGGTGTCCGGGGAGACCTGGGACTGGGGACAGGCCAACTACGTGCGGCTTGAACCCCGGCGCGCCCCGGCGCACGTCGTCGGCGTGCTGCGCCGCTCCGGTCAGGGCTAACCCCGGTCAGGGCCGGCCCTGGTCAAGGCCGGCCCCGGTCAGCAGGCTCCCCGGAGCCGGCAGCACCAACCCGGTCCCCTTTTTTCACCCACGGTCCCCGCGCCCGCCGAAGGGCGCGCGGGGCTGTCGAACGTACCCCCGACGAGGTGGGGCGAGGTGGAGCACAGATGCAGCAAGAGGCCCGACCCGACGCCGCGCTGGTAGGTCTTGAGGACGTGCCGCACACCGGTGAGGCCGTCCGCGCGGACGGCCTGCTGGTGGAGCCGCAGGCCGAGGAGTTCCGGTCGGCCCGGCTCGTGCCGCGCGAGACCGACTGGTTCAAGGGCGCGGTGTTCTACGAGGTGCTGGTCCGCGCCTTCAGCGACTCGAACGGCGACGGCACGGGCGACCTGCGCGGCCTGGCGTCCAGGTTGGACTACCTGGAGTGGCTCGGCGTGGACTGCCTGTGGTTGCCGCCGTTCTACGCATCGCCGCTGCGCGACGGCGGCTACGACATCTCCGACTTCCGGTCCGTGCTGCCGGAGTTCGGCACCGTCGAGGACTTCGTCTACCTGCTGGACGAGGCGCACAGCCGGGGCATCCGGGTGATCACGGACCTGGTGCTCAACCACACCAGCGACGCGCACCCGTGGTTCCAGCAGTCCCGGACCGACCCGGACGGCCCCTACGGCGACTACTACGTCTGGAACGACGACGACCAGAAGTACGCCGAGGCCCGCATCATCTTCGTCGACACCGAGACCTCCAACTGGACCTACGACCCGGTGCGCGGCCAGTTCTACTGGCACCGGTTCTTCAGCCACCAGCCGGACCTCAACTACGAGAACCCGGCCGTCCAGGAGGCCATGCTCGACGTCCTGCGGTTCTGGCTGGACCTGGGCATCGACGGCTTCCGGCTCGACGCCGTGCCCTACCTGTTCGAGCAGGAGGGCACCAACTGCGAGAACCTCCCGCGCACGCACGACTTCCTCAAGCGCTGCCGCAAGGTCGTCGACGACGAGTACCCCGGTCGGGTGCTGCTGGCCGAGGCCAACCAGTGGCCGTCGGACGTGGTCGAGTACTTCGGCAACCCCGAGGTGGGCGGCGACGAGTGCCACATGGCGTTCCACTTCCCGCTGATGCCGCGCATCTTCATGGCCGTGCGGCGCGAGTCGCGGTTCCCGATCTCGGAGATCCTGGCGCAGACGCCGCAGATCCCGTCGAACGCGCAGTGGGGCATCTTCCTGCGCAACCACGACGAGCTCACCCTCGAGATGGTCACCGACGAGGAACGCGACTACATGTACGCGGAGTACGCCAAGGACCCGCGCATGAAGGCCAACATCGGCATCCGCCGGCGCCTGGCCCCCCTGCTGGAGAACGACCGCAACCAGCAGGAGCTGTTCACCGCCATGCTCCTGTCCCTGCCCGGCTCGCCCGTCCTCTACTACGGCGACGAGATCGGCATGGGCGACAACATCTGGCTCGGCGACCGCGACGCGGTGCGCACGCCGATGCAGTGGACCCCCGACCGCAACGCGGGCTTCTCCAGCTGCGACCCCGGCCGGATCTACCTGCCCGTGATCATGGACCCGGTGTACGGCTACCAGGGGCTCAACGTCGAGGCGCACCTGAACAACCAGTCCTCGCTGCTCAACTGGACCCGGCGGATGATCGAGGTGCGCAAGCAGCACCGCGCGTTCGCCGACGGTGACTTCACCGACCTGGGTGGCTCCAACCCCAGCGTGCTGGCCTACCGGCGGCGGTACTGCCGCCCGGACGGGCGCGAGGACGTGGTGGTGTGCGTGAACAACCTGTCGAGGTTCCCCCAGCCGGTGGAGCTGGACCTGTCGGAGCACCGCGGCGCGCGGCCCGTCGAGCTGACCGGCGGTGTCCGCTTCCCGCGGATCGGCGACCTGTCGTACCTGCTCACGCTGCCCGGCCACGGCTTCTACTGGTTCCAGCTCGTGGACGACGAAGACAGCGAGACGAGGTGAGGGACGTGACCGATCCGCACGGCCTGGTCGACAAGGTGGTCGCCGAGCTGCCGGGGTGGTTGCCCGCGCAGCGGTGGTTCGGCGGCAAGGACCGCCCGGTCACCTCGGTGCGCCCCCTGCGGACCACGGTGCTGCGGGGCGGGGAACCGCTGCTGGTGCACCTGGTGGTGGAGGTGGAGCAACCGGGGCGCAGCGAGCCGTACCAGCTGCTGATCACCGAGCAGGTGGAGAACTACGACGCGACGCTCGACCACGAGCTGACCGGCGTGCTGCTCGACCTCATCGCCGAGAACCGCGAGGTCGACGGGCTGAGGTTCGCGCACGAGCCGGGCGTGGAGCTCCAGACCGGGCTGCGCGGCCGCCCGATCACCTCGGAGCAGTCCAACACCTCGCTGGTGTTCGGCAGCCAGTACATCCTCAAGCTGTTCCGCAAGCTGACCGTGGGCGAGAACCCGGACCTGGTGCTCCAGCGCGCGCTGCACGAGGTCGGGTGCGAGCACATCGCCCGGCCGCTCGGGTCGATCACCGGCGAGCTGGACGGCCGGCCCACCACGGTCGGGATGCTCCAGCAGTTCCTGCCCGACGCGGTGGACGGCTGGGCGATGGCCACCACGAGCGTGCGGGACCTGATGACCGAGCGGGACCTGCACGCCAACGAGGTGGGCGGCGACTTCGCCGGCGAGGCCCGGCGGCTCGGGCAGGCGGTGGCCACCGTGCACGCGGACCTGGAGCGGGCCCTGGGCACCCAGCACGCGGACGGCGACGACATCGAGCGCAGCGTCCAGGCCATGGTCACCCGGTTGGACGAGGTGGTGTCGCGGGTACCCGAGCTGGAGCCGTTCGTGCCCGCGCTGCGCGAGGCGTTCGAGCAGGCCCGGGACACCACGCCGGGGGCGATCGCCATCCAGCACATCCACGGCGACCTGCACCTGGGCCAGGTGCTGCGCACCGTGCACGGGTGGCTGCTGATCGACTTCGAGGGCGAGCCGGGCGCGCCGATCGCGGAGCGGACCGCGCTGCGCTCGCCGCTGCGCGACGTGGCCGGGATGCTGCGCTCGTTCGACTACGCGGCGCACCAGCTGCTCGTCGGCCGGCCGGAGGACCACCAGCTCGCGGTGCGGGCGCTGGAGTGGGCGCGGCGCAACCGGGCCGCCTTCACCCAGGGCTACGCCGAGGCGGTCTCGTCCTCCGTGGGTGATCCGCGCGGGCGCGGGTACCTGTTGAGGGCGTTCGAACTCGACAAGGCCGTGTACGAGGTGGCCTACGAGCACGCGAACCGACCGGAGTGGCTGACGGTGCCGCTCTCGTCGATCGCCCGGATCACCGGAGAGGGAGCTGCCCAGTCATGATCTCGCCCCAGGACGTCGACCGGCTGCTGGCCGGGTCGCACCACGACCCGCACTCCGTGCTCGGCGTGCACCACACCCCGGAGGGGGTGGTGGCGCGGGCGTTGCGGCCGGGTGCGTCCGCGGTGTCGGTGATGGCCGGGGACAAGCGCTTCGAGCTGGACCGCGTGGTCGACGGGCTGTTCGCGGGTGAACTGCCCGAGCACCCCGGCGACTACCGGCTGGAGGTCGACTACTCCGGGCACGTGGTCGAGGTCGACGACCCGTACCGGTGGCTGCCGACCGTCGGCGAGCTGGACCTGCACCTGATCGGCGAGGGCCGCCACGAACGGCTGTGGGACGCGCTGGGCGCGCACGCGCGCTCCTACGACACGGCCGACGGCACGGTCACCGGCGTCTCGTTCGCGGTGTGGGCGCCCACCGCGCGGGGCGTGCGGGTGTGCGGCGACTTCGACGGCTGGGACGGCCGGGCCAACCCGATGCGGTCGCTCGGCTCGTCGGGGGTGTGGGAGGTCTTCATCCCCGGCATCCGGGCGGGCACCCGGTACAAGTTCCGCATCCTCGGCCAGGACGGCGGGTGGCACGAGAAGGCCGACCCGATGGCGTTCGCCACCGAGCTGCCGCCCGCCACCGCGTCGGTCGTCGCCGAGTCGCAGTACCGGTGGGGCGACGCGGAGTGGGAGGCGCGGCGGGACGCCACCCGGTGGGTGAAGGCGCCGATGTCGGTCTACGAGGTGCACCTCGGGTCGTGGATGACCGGGAAGGACGGGCAGCGCCTGGGCTACCGGGAGCTGGCCGTCGAGCTGGCCGACTACGTCGTCGAGCAGGGCTTCACGCACGTGGAGCTGCTGCCGGTCGCCGAACACCCCTTCGGCGGGTCCTGGGGCTACCAGGTCACGTCCTACTACGCCCCCACCTCGCGCTTCGGCTCCCCCGACGACTTCCGGCACTTCGTCGACACCCTCCACCAACGCGGCATCGGCGTCATCGTGGACTGGGTCCCCGCCCACTTCCCGAAGGACTCCTGGGCCCTGGCCCGCTTCGACGGCACCCCGCTCTACGAGCACGCCGACCCCCGCCGGGGCGAGCAGCCCGACTGGGGCACCTACGTGTTCGACTTCGGGCGCAACGAGGTGCGCAACTTCCTCGTCGCCAACGCCCTGTACTGGATCGAGGAGTTCCACATCGACGGCCTGCGGGTCGACGCGGTGGCGTCCATGCTCTACCTGGACTACTCCCGGCCGGACGGGGAGTGGCTGCCCAACCAGTACGGCGGCCGGGAGAACCTGGACGCGGTCCGGTTCCTCCAGGAGCTCAACGCCACGGTGTACAAGCGGCACCCGGGCGTGGTGATGGTGGCGGAGGAGTCCACGGCGTGGCCGGGCGTCACGCGGCCCACCCACCTGGGCGGCCTGGGGTTCGGGTTCAAGTGGAACATGGGTTGGATGCACGACACGCTGCACTACCTGTCGCGCGAGTCGGTGCACCGGTCGTTCCACCACAACGAGATCACCTTCTCGCTGGTGTACGCGTGGAGCGAGAACTTCGTGCTGCCGCTGTCGCACGACGAGGTGGTGCACGGCAAGGGCTCGCTGTGGGAGCGGATGCCCGGCGACGACTGGAACAAGGCGGCGTCGCTGCGCTCGCTGCTGGCCTACATGTGGGCGCACCCCGGCAAGCAGCTGCTGTTCATGGGCGGCGAGTTCGGGCAGCGGGGCGAGTGGTCGGAGTCGCGGTCGCTGGACTGGCACCTGCTGGACGACCCGCTGCACCGGGGCGTCAAGTCGCTGGTCGCGGACCTCAACGGGGTGTACCGGAACTCCCCCGCGCTGTACTCGGCCGACGACCGGCCGGAGGGGTTCTCCTGGATCGACGCCAACGACTCGGGCGGCAACGTGCTGAGCTTCCTGCGGATCGGTGAGGACGGGTCGCTGCTGGCCTGCGTCGCCAACTTCGCCGGGATGCCGCACCACGACTACCGGGTCGGGCTGCCGTTGCCGGGGCGGTGGCGCGAGGTGCTGAACACCGACTCGGAGGGCTACGGCGGGTCCGGGGTCGGGAACATGGGCCTGGTGGAGGCGGCGGAGGAGCCCTGGCACGGCCGGCCGGCCTCGGCGGTGCTCCAGTTGCCGCCCTCGGCGGTGCTGTGGTTGGTGCCGGAGGAGCAGCCGGGCCTCGGCCTGGACTGAGGCGGGACGACGAGGGGGCGCTCCACGACGGGTGGGGCGCCCCTTGTCGTGCGCGCTCCTCGCCGTGCGCCCGCGCTGCACGGCCCGCCGCGCGCCCCTCGCCGCGCGCCCCCGCTCCGCTCCGCGCACGCCGCCCGGCGCGAGTGATTTGCACGAATTGGCGCACTTCACGGGCGGGGCGCCCGAGCGACCCTACTTCCGGGGCTGGTGGGCACGTCCCGTCGCTGGTTGTTTGGGTGCGGGAGCCACCCCTGTCACCGGCTCCCGGCTCTTCCCTGCCAGAAGGAGACCACCATGTTCGTGCGCAAGGTCGCGCGCACCGCACTGCTCGTGCTGGGTCTGGTGCTGCCGCTGGTCGCGGTCGCCGCACCGGCCTCGGCCGCACCCGCGGCGGCGGACCCCGGTGTGCTGGTCCGCACCCTGTACTACGACACCAGCCAGGCCCAGGAGTTCGCCGCCGACTGGGACAAGGCGGCCGCCAACTGGAACGCCTCGGTCGCCAACGTCCGGCTGGCCAAGCGCGCCTCCGGCACGCCGACCAACATCCGGATCTACGCCGACAACGGCTGGCCCCGGGCCTACGTGACGTCGCTCGGCAACGGGACCGTCTACATGGGACGCCAGGCCGTGCAGCAGGGCCACTACCGGCCCCGCATCACCACCCACGAGATCGGGCACATCCTCGGTCTGCCCGACCGGCGCACCGGGCTGTGCACGGACCTGATGTCCGGCTCCAGCGCGCCGGCCACGTGCCGGAACGACCTGCCCAACGCCGCGGAGCGCGCCGAGGTCGAGCGCCGCTTCGCGGGTCAGTTGGCGGCGGCCGACCTGCGGCCCGCCGTGTACCTCGGCGTCTACTGAGCGTGACCGGGACCGCGGCCACCCCCGCCCGGGGGTGGTCGCGGTCCCACCCGAAGCTCACCCCGCGGGGGTGCGGGCGGGCACAATGGGCCCCATGCGGCGTGCATCGGCTCGGCTGGTCCTGCTGACCACGGTCCTGGTTGCGACGACCTCCTGCGCCCAGGTGGTGCCGGGCAAACCCGTGGCGGGCGAGACCGTCACCAGGGGAACCGTGGACCCCGGCTTCATCCGGGGCACCGACGGCGGCCCGATCGACCAGCTGGCGGCCACCGCCATCACCGACATCAACACCTACTGGGAGGACGCCTTCCCGGACACCTTCGACGAGCCGTGGCAGGAGCTGGAGGGCGGGATCTACTCGGTGGACACCACCGACCCGTCGGCCAAGCCGCCGCCGTGCACGGAGAAGGCGTCCGACGTGGAGGGCAACGCGTTCTACTGCCCCAGCGCCGACGCCATCGCCTGGGACCGGGCGGCGCTGCTGCCGGTGCTCCAGGACCGGTTCGGCGACGCCGCCGTGGTGATCGTGCTGGCCCACGAGTGGGGCCACGCCGTGCAGAACCGGATGGGCATCACGCCCGAGGCCGAGCGCCGCGAGCCGCGCCGGTTCCCGACGATCCTCACCGAGGCGATGGCCGACTGCTTCGCGGGCGCGTTCATCAAGTGGGTGAACGACGGCAGGTCGGAGCACCTGGGCATCGGCTCCGAGGTGCTCGACTCGGCGCTGGGCGCGCTGGTCACCTTCCGCGACCCCGTCGGCACCTCGCAGACCGACCGGTCCGCGCACGGCAACGCGTTCGACCGGGTGTCCGCCTTCCAGGACGGCTACCAGCAGGGCGCGAAGTTCTGCGCGGCCATGACGGTCGACAACCGGGTGTTCACCCAGCAGGCGTTCACCAACGCCGACGACCGCGACCGGGGCGGCAACCTGCCGTTCGACGAGATCCTGACCGCCGTCACCGAGGACCTGGACCGGTACTACAAGGGCCTGGTGGAGGGCGCGGGCAAGCAGTGGACCGCCCCGAAGACCACGCCCACCGAGCAGGAGCCGGACTGCTCCGGCGACCAGGGGCCGGTGGCGTTCTGCCCGGCGGAGGACACGCTCGAGGTCGAGGTCGAGGAGGACCTGCCCGAGCTGCACGCGCGGATCGGCGACTACGCCACGGGCGTCCTGGTGGCCAGCCGGTACGGGCTGGCGGCGATGGACGCGGTCGGTGCCGAGGTCGCGGGCGCGAGCGCGGCGACCAGCGCGTTGTGCCTGGCCGGCGCGTACACGCGGGAGGTCTTCACCCGGCAGGACGGCTTCGGCCTGTCCCCCGGCGACCTGGACGAGGCCGTGCAGGTGCTGCTGGCCTACGACTACGCGGCGCGGGACGCGGCGGGCGGGTCGGCGCTGGAGCCCGGGTTCAAGCGGGTCGAGGTCTTCCGCGGCGGCGTGCTGGAGGGCGCGCCGGCCTGCGGTTTGTCCTGATCCGCCCGATCGGCCAAGTAGGGTTCAGGCATGGTTCGACGGGCATTCCACGTCACGGCGCTGGTCGCCGTGCTCGCGTTGACCGGGTGCACCCAGCTGGTGGGCGGCGTGGCACGCCCCGAGCGGCCGGACGTCACCAAGGTGTCCGGGCTCGACATCACCACCGGGGAGAGCGGCGCCAAGCCGGGCGTGCCGGACGCCGACCTCCGGGTGGAGAACGGCGACGGCGGCGAGATGGACCGGCTGGCCATCAACGCGCTGGCCGACGTGGCGGAGTACTGGTCCGAGCAGCTGCCCGCCCGGTTCGACGTGCCGTTCCAGCCGGTCGAGCGACTGGTGTCGTACGACTCCAACGGCACGGGCGTGGAGGTCTGCCGCACGAACACGGCGGGCGTGGCCAACGCGTTCTACTGCTCGCTGGACGACTCGATCGCCTGGGACCGGGGCGAGCTGCTGCCGATGCTCGACGACGCGTTCGGGCCGATGTCGGTGGTGACCGTGCTGGCCCACGAGATGGGGCACGCGATCCAGTACAAGCTGGGCGACCGGGGCGGCGTCGACCAGGCCACCCCGACGATCATCAAGGAGCAGCAGGCCGACTGCTACGCGGGCAACTTCTTCCGGTGGGTGGCGGAGGGGAAGTCCAAGCACTTCCGGATCTCCACCGGGCCCGGGTTGAACCAGGTCCTGGCGACGATGTTCTTCATCCGGGACGCGGCGGGCACGTCGGCGGAGAAGCAGGGCGCGCACGGCAGCGCGTTCGACCGGGTGGCGGCGTTCCAGTTCGGGTTCGCGGGCGACCCGAGGCGGTGCGCGGCCATCGACGAGGCGGAGATCGACGCGCGGATCACCCAGCGGGTGTTCGCCGACGAGGACCGCGACACCGGGCAGGGCAAGGGCAACCTGAAGGTGGACGACCCCGACTCGCTGGAGGCGCTGGAGGAGTCGCTGCGCGAGGCGTACAAGCAGACCGGCGCCGCGCCGCCCGCGTTCTCCACGTCCGGGGCGGACTGCCGGGACGCGGAGGAGACCTCGCCCGCGGCCTACTGCCCGTCGACCAACTCGATCTCGATCGACCTGCCCGACCTGGCCCGGATCGGCACCCCGCCCAAGCGGGGGCAGAAGGGCGGGATCGGCGACTTCGCGGCGTTCGCGGAGATCGCCTCGCGGTTCGCGCTGTCGATCCAGCAGGCGACCGGCTACCCGCTGGAGGGCCCGGCGGCCGGGCTGCGCACCGCCTGCCTGACCGGGGCGTGGGCGGGCACCACGACGCAGGGGGCGGCCCGGCTGAAGCTGTCCTCGGGCGACCTGGACGAGGCGGTGGCGGAGCTGCTGGCGGACCGGAGCCTGATCGCGGCGGACGTGAACGGGACCGTGGTGCCGTCCGGGTTCGCCCGGGTGGAGGCGTTCCGGGACGGCTTCTTCGACGGGTCGGGGCTGTGCACGCGGAAGTACTCGGGCTGACCGGGTCCCCACGACGCGGAACAGGGGGCCACCTCGCGGTGGCCCCCTGTCGCGTTCCCGGGGCTCAGTACAGGGCGCCGGCCAGGTTCCGGCGGGCCTTGGTCACCCGCTCGTCGTCGGTCGGGAACAGCTCGAACAGCCCCACCAGGTGCTCGCGCACCCGGTCGCGGTCCTCGCCGAACACCCGACGCACCGTCTCGACCAGGCGCCGGAACGCCTGCTCGACCTCGTTGGAGGCCACCTCCAGGTCGGCGGCGGCCAGCTGCGCGTCCAGGTCGTCGGGGTTCGCGTCGGCCCGCGCCACGGCGTCCTCGTCCAGCGCCTCGGCCCGCGCGGTGAACCGGACCTGCGCCAGGGCCGCCTTGGCCTCGGCGTTGCCGGGTTCGGCCGCCAGGATGGCCTGGTAGGCGGCCTCGGCGGCGGCGAAGTCGCCCTGTTCGAAGGCGTCCTCGGCGGCGGTGAAGCGCGGGTCCTCGGGCTCCGGGGCGGGCTCCTCGCCGGTCCGGCCGGCCTCCGCCGCCCGGATGCCCGGCAGCCGGTCGCGCAGGGCGTCGAGCAGGCGGTTGATCCACTCGGCGAACTCGGCGTCCGGGATCGGCCCGGCGAACGCGTCGAGGGGCTGGCCCCCGGCGACCGCGACGACCGTGGGCACGGACTGGACGCCGAACAGCTGCCCGATGCGCGGGCTGGCGTCGAGGTCGACGCGGGCCAGCAGCCACGTGCCGCCGCCCGCGCGGGCCGCGCGCTCCAGGACCGGCGACAGCTGGGCGCCCTCCTGGCTCCACGAGGCGGTCAGCTCGACCACCACGGGGACTTCCAGGGAACGCTCGACCGTTGACTGGAACGTCGCCTCGGTGACGTCGAGGACCCACGGACTGGGGCCCTGGTCGTGGCCCCCGGCCGCGCTGGGCGGGGGCGGTGCGGTGGTTCGCTGCCTCTGGGCGTCGGCCCGGGCCTTCAGCGCGCCCAGGTCGACCGCCCCGGACAACGCGGCGGACAGTGCGGCGGTCTTGCGGGGGTCTGGCCTCGTCACGCTTCCATCCTGGCACGAGGCGCCCGGTGCTCCGCGCGGGGTCAGCCGGCGAGTTGCCGGACCGGGTCGATCGCCATCGGGTTGGTCCGCATGGCGTCGTTGAGCCGGCCCAGGCGGAGGGCGATCGGGGTCATCAGCTCGGCGAAGCGCGCGGTGCGGTCCTCGCCCAGCGCCCGCCACGGGGAGGCGGCCGCCTCGTCGGTGCGGCGTTCGACCTCCTCGCGCAGCGCCCGGCCCGCCGGGGTGAGGTTCGTCGCGGGCGAACCCTGCGGTAGCCGTCCCTCCGGTGCCTGCCCTTCCGGTGCCTGCCCTTCCGGCGCCCGCCCTTCCGGCGCCCGCCCGGCGGGTGTCGAACTCCCCGGGGTCTGTCCCGCCGGCGCCGAACCCCCGGTGAGCAGGCCGCGCGAGCGCAGCGAGTCCACCGCGGCCTCCCACTCCTCCTCCAGCCACCCCCGGGCCTCGCGCAGGTAGGCCGGCGCGAGGTCGTGGTCCGCGCCGAACAGCGCCAGCGCCTCGCACGCGGTCAGGTCGGCGGCCACCAGCGCCGCCACGTGCCCGTCACCCCGCGACTCGCGCAGCGTCGTGCACGCCTGCCACAGCGCCAGGTGCGGTTCGCCGGGCACCGGCAGCGCCCGGTTCGCCGCGCCCAGCACCCGGCCCTCGACGGGCGTGGCGGCGGCCGCCTCCACCGCCAGCGCGGCGGCCTCGGTCAGGTCGACGTCCCCCAGCATCCGCCGCAGCGCCCCGTCCACGCCCTCCAGCCGCGCGGCCAGGAAGCGCTCCGGCGGGGCCACCTCCCAGGCGTCGGGCAGCGCGCGGGCCACCCGGCGCGGGGCGAAGCCGAAGAACGCGGCGGTCACCACCTCGGGCGACACCGCGCCCAGCGGGGCCGCGCGCAGGCCGAAGTAACCCATCCACCCGCCCTTGCACCCGAGCGCGTCGGTGGTCGCGCGCGACTCCGGGGTGAAGTAGATGACGTCGTGGTAGGTCTCGAAGCGCAGCCAGAGGTTCCGGGGCGTCGTCCGCATGGTCGTCAACTTAGTAGGAAGTCCTACTTCTCGCCGGCGGCCAGGTGCTGTTCGACCCGCTCCACCTTGGCCCGCAGCTGACCCGTGTGACCGGGGCGGATGTCGGCCTTGAGCACCAGGCTGACCCGGGGCGCGACGGCCTGCACGGCCTCGGTGGCCCGCTTCACCACCGCCATCACCTCGTCCCACTCCCCCTCGACCAGGGTGAACATGGCGTTGGTCTCGTTGGGCAGCCCCGACGCGCGGACCACGCGCACCGCCTCGGCTACCGCCGCCGCCACGCCGTCGGACTCCCCGCCGAGCGGGCTGACACTGAACGCGACGAGCACTGGTTGCCTCCTGCGGATCGGGTACCCACTGGTAGCTTCGGCCCATGACGTCCCAGCCGTTGCCGTTCGACCCCATCGCGCGAGCCGCTGAGCTGTGGGAGAAGCGGATCGGACCGTCGACGGCGATGGCTGCGGTCACGAGCGTCATGCGAGTACAGCAGATCATCCAGTCCGCCGTGGACACCGCCCTCAAACCGCACGGCCTGACCTTCGCCCGGTTCGAGGCGCTGGTGCTGCTGACCTTCTCCCGGGCGGGCAGCCTGCCCATGCGCGTCATGGGCGAACGCCTCCAACTGCACCCGACGAGCGTCACCAACATCGTGGACCGGCTGGAGGCCGACGGCCTGGTGCGCCGCACGCCGCACCCGACCGACCGCCGCACCACGCTGGTCGAGATCACCGAGGCCGGGCACGCCCGGCGCGAGGCCGCGACCGAGGCCGTGACGTCGGCGGAGTTCGGGCTGCGCGGGCTGACCGACCGGCAGACCGAGCAGCTCACCGAGCTGCTGGCGCGGGTCCGCCGCGCGGTCGGCGATTTCGAGGACTGAGATTCCGCGGGGCGTGGACTTCGGCGAACCGAGGGTTCCTCACCCGGCACTTCGGGGTTGCGGGACCCCGCGAACCCGGGCTTCGGCGAACCGAAAGCTCCCCGGGCCCTGAAATCCCCCGGCTGGGACTCCCCGGCCGGGACTCCCCGGCTGGAATTCCCCTGGCCGCGATCCCCTCGCCCGAAATCCCCTCGACGGCTCCCGCGTCGACCGGCCACCCTGCCGGGGTGCGCGAGATCAGGGCCTTGATCACGGTCGGCGGGCGGTACGTGGGCGCGGCGGAGCCGTTCACCGTGGCCGGCCCGTGGTGGAACGACGTGGCGCCGGTGACCGCCCACCTGGATCGCGTGCTCGGCGTGACCACCGCCGTGCTGCGCCTGGTCGCCACGACCACGCCCGCCATGCGCGACGGCGTGGTGACCTACCAGGTGGAGGCCGACCGGGAGCCCGCCGGGCTGGACCGGGGCGCGGAGCACGAGTTCCCGGACCACCCGCTGCGGCTGCCGTGGGCGCGACCGGGCGGACCGGCGGAGCTGGTCGCCTGGGCCTCCCGGCACGTGCGGCCGACCGGGCGGCCGGTGCAGGTCAAGACGTGGAACCTGTCGTGCCTGTACCGGCTGCCGACGGACCGGGGCCCGGTCTGGGCGAAGGCCACCCCGCCGTTCATGGCCGACGAGGCGGAGGTGATCCGGCTGGTGGCGTCGGTGGACCCGGCGCTCGCGCCGGTGCTGCTCGCCGCCGAGCCGGGCCGGGTCCTGCTGGCCGAGGCCCCCGGCCACGACTGCCGGCACCCCACCGACGAGGTGGTCGATCGGGTCGTGCCCCGCTGGGTGGCCGCGCAGGCGGCCCTGGCCGGGGCACCGAGGCTGCGGGTGCGCGGGGTGGAGGTGCCCGGTTTCGGCCTGCCCCGCACCCTGCTGCACGGCGACTTCCACCCCGGCAACTGGCGCTCCGGCGGCGTGGTGCTCGACTGGGGCGACGCGCACTGGGGCCACCCGGCGCTGGACGCGGCCCGGCTGGTCGGGTTCGTGGCACCGGAACTCCGGGCCGGGATCGAGCGCGCCTGGGTCGGGGCGTGGCTGGAGCACCGCCCCGACAGCGACCCGGCCGAGGCCCTGCGGCACGCCCGCCCGGCCTCGCACCTCGTGGGCGCGCTGGTCTACCAGGAGTTCCTGGACCACGTCGAGCCGAGCGAGCGCGTCTACCACGAGGGCGACCCCGAGGCCGAGCGGGAACGCGCTCAGTCCCTGGCGGTCTGAGCCCCGTCGAGCCGCCCGGTGCGCGCGGCCCACCGCTCGAACACGATCGTGCCGAACGGCGGCACCGCCGCGACCAGGCCCCAGAACAGCGTCTTGCGGTCCCACTGCTGCGCCATCATCAGCGTCACCAGGACGTAGCCGACGAAGACCGCGCCGTGGACGGGCCCGAAGACCTTCACGCCGATCTCGTTCTCGACCACCACGTACTTGAAGAACATGCCGAGCAACAGGCCGGCCCAGGACACGGCCTCGGCCAGGGCCAGGAGGCGGAACCGGCCAACGGGACTGGAGAGCATGTCCGCCATTGTGGCCGGTGACGGCGCTCACCGAACCGCCGGGGTGTCCGGTTCGCCGGGTTCAGTCCTCCCAGCGGAACACCTTGGCCGCGATGAACCCGACCACCAGCGTGAAGGCGATCAGCACCGCGGACGGCACCAGCAGCGCCTCCACGCCCTTGCCGCGCACCAGGACGTCGAGCATCCCGTCGTTCATGTGCCGCAGCGGGAACGTCTTCGACACGGCCTGGAGCCAGCCCGGCGCGTTCTCCACCGGGAAGAACGTGCCGGACAGGAACGCCATCGGCATGATGATCAGGTTCGCCGCGCCGGACGCGGACTCCTCGGTCTTGCAGAACGCGCCGACCAGCATCCCGATCGCGAAGAACGCCGTGGTGCCGAGCACCAGCAGCGGCAGCGCGAGGTACCACTGGCCGGTGAGCCGCAGGCCGAACAGGGGCAGCATCGCGACCGCCACGAACACCACGCCCTGGGCGAGCGCCGTGCCGATGGAGACGAGGATGCGGGAGGTGAGCACGGTGGTCGTGCCGACCGGGGCGAGCCGGATGCGGCGCAGCACCTGCTTCTTGCGCCACGACACCAGGGTCAGCGCCGCGCCGAACACGCCGGAGAACGACACCGCCCACGACAGGATGCCGGGCGTCAGGTACTGGATGGGCTTGAGCGAGGCGTCCTCGACCGGCTCGGCCTCCAGGGTGAACGTCGGCGTCACGTTCGCCGCGCCGAGGTTGAGCTTGTCCACCGCGCCGGACACGATGCCGACGACGGTGCCCGCGGCGACCTGGTCGGTGGCCGCGAAGACCAGGTCCACCCGGTTGCCGTCCACGACGACCGCGGCGGGCAGGTCCCCGTCGTCGACCTGCCGCCGGGCGGCGTCGGCGCTGTCGTAGCGCTCCAGCTCCAGCGCACCGGTCTGCTCCAGGGCGGTGAGCACCGGGCCGTCACCGACCGCGCCGATCCTGGTCCGGTCGTCGCCGGAGTCGCCCAGCAGCAGGCCGAACACGACCAGGAACAGCAGCGGGAACAGGAACACGAAGAACAGGGACATCCGGTCCCGCAGGAAGCCCTTGGCCATGGCCGCCGCGAGGCTCTTGAACGCGGTCACGCGCGGTACTCCCGCCCGGTCAGGTCGAGGAACACGTCCTCCAGCGTCGCGGTCCGCACCTGGAGCCCGTCCAGCGTGCCGCGCTCGGCCAGCGCCGAGAGCACCGGCGCCGGTCTGCGGGTGGAGATGGTCAGCGAGACCTCGTCCTCGTGGGCCTCCTCGACGCCGGAGATGGCGCGGGCGGCCTCGGTGGTCAGGGCGCCCTTCTGGAGCACGACGTGGGTGGGCGCGTCGAGGCCGCGCACCAGGGTGGCGGGCGCGTCCATGGCGAGGACGCGACCGCGGTCCATGATCGCCACGCGGTCGCACAGGATCTCGGCCTCGTCGAGGTAGTGCGTCGTGTAGACGATCGTCTTGCCCCGCCCCTGGATCGCGCGCAGGACGTCCCACAGGTTGCGGCGGGCCTGCGGGTCCAGGGCGGCGGTCGGTTCGTCGAGGAACACCACGTCCGGGTCGTGCACGAGGGCGCAGGCGATCGACAGGCGCTGGCGCTGGCCGCCGGAGAGGTTGTTCTCCCGCACGTCGGCCTTGTCGGTGAGGCCGACCAGCTCCAGCATCTCGTCGGCCCGGCGCGAGGTCACGCCGTACAGCGAGCCGAAGGTCTGGAGCTGCTCGCGGGCGGTCAGCTTCTCGAAGAAGCTGGACGCCTGGAGCTGCACGCCGATGCGGGGCAGCAGCTTCGGGTTGCGCGGCCACGGGTCCTCGCCGAGCAGCGTCACGCGCCCCGCGTCGGCGCGGCGCAGTCCCTCGACGATCTCCAGCGTGGTGGTCTTGCCCGCGCCGTTCGGCCCGAGGATGCCGAAGAACTCCCCCTCCGCGACGGTGAACGAGACGCCGTCCACCGCTCTCAGGTCGCCGTAGCTCTTGCGGATGTCCGACACCACGACTGCCGGGATGCGTGCCCCTGTCATGGCTGGACCGTATTGCTTGGGGAGGGGCGCACGCGCGCGGATCGACCTAAGTGGCGGGGGATCGCGACCTTCGTCGACCTCGGTCGTCGCTCTGCGCGCCACCCTGGTCACGAGGGGTTCTCACCTTGGTCCGGGTGGAGCAGCGGGTGCCGGGACGCCGCTGCCGTGGTCCTCCGCCGACCACGCCGACGCGACCGGCTCGTTCATCACCGCCGGCAGCGACAACCCCGACGGCGACCGGTCGACGGCGGTCACCTGGCGGCCTTGGGAAGGCTGATCCCCAAGGGGTTTCCGCGAGTCGGGGCACCCCGAGCTGATCGAGGCGCCCCGCCCACATGATCGTCAGACGCGCTTCAACCCGGTGAGGAACGACCCGAACGCACTCGGCGGGAAGACCAGCGCCGGCCCGTCCGCGTTCTTGCTGTCCCGCACGGCGGCACCGATCCCGACCGACGCGAGTTCGACGCACTGCGCGTCGTTGCCCGTGTTGGACCGGCTGCTCTTGCGCCACCGTGCGCCCGGAAGGGCAGTGGCCGAGATCCACATGCTTCGCACTCCTAGCTGTCGTGGTGGTCAGAGATCCGACCGTTGAGTATCGCCGCCGAAGCCGCTTCCGAGGCCGCGTGCTCCCAAGCATTTTCGAAGATCGCGGTGAAGGTCTCCTCAGCTTTGACGTAATCGCCCTTCAGGGGCGTGGTGACGTACGCGAACGACAGCCCCTCAGCCGTGTGCAACAGCGTGAACCCGGCGCTCAGCGCTGCCACGTTCCCGGCATCCCTGGTCACGATGCGAAGCGCGATGTTCGGCAGCCTCGTGAGTGATCGAAGGTGTTCAAGCTGCCGTACGAGCACATCCGGTCCACCGCTCGACCGGTAGAGCGAGTCTTCGCCGAGCACCATCCACACCCGTGGACCACCGGGACGGATGATGCTCCGACCGCGAGCGGCTCGTTCGGCAGCGAGCGCGGGCACGGTGGACGACGCGACAGTGGGCGACGCGGACAACGCCGCGTAGGCGTATTCCTGAGTCTGAGCGAGACCCGGTATCTCGTTGTAGGCCATGCGGATCTCGCTGGCGTGGCGCTCCAACGAGAGGTACAGGTGATCGCGGGCACCGGCGGCCTTCCCCGGCTTGGCGCGTCGTCGGGCATCGCGCGCGAGCGCCTTGAGCTGCTCCGCCCGCTCCACGGTGACGTCGTAGAGCGAGATCATCGCCCGGACATCGGTCTCGGACGGCCCGATCACACCGCTCTCGATCTTCGGCAGCTTCGTCGCGTAGAAATTCGACGACAGCTCTCGGAGCCGCCGCTCGGCCGTACCCGGGTCGATCTGGGCGACCTCCCGGAGCTGACGCGTCAACTCGCCGCACAGCAGGCGAGCGATCACCGGATCGAACTCGGGCTCGGTCATGGGCGCAGTGTGCCCCAGGCAGCACGACCCACTTTCGGACACCGTGCGTAACGATCTTTCAATGAAAAATTCCACCCGTTCGAGCCTGCGAAGTTTTCATTGAAAAGTCTAGGCTCATCGTGCAAACGGGTCAGTCCCGGAGCCAGAGCACCGGTCGAGCGAAGGCGGCAGCACCGATGTCACCCACACGAACGCCACACACGCGAGAACGCCCTAACCGTGCGGGGACCCTCGTCGTCCCCTACATCGCCATGTGGAGCGAGGAGACGACAGAGGAACCACCCACTGGTGGTGCTCCCCAACGGCGCCGGCATCGCCTACCAGGACGAGATCCTCGGTGACCGCGACAGCCGGGGCGTCCTCTGGGACCGCGCCACCACCAACCCCGGCCGAGGCACACCCCGGTTCGCCCGGATCCACGTCCACCGCCAACGCCGCGCCATGCGCAAACTCCTGTGCCAGGTCTGCGCCGGACCAGCCGACCACAACCACGACGGCACCCTCTGGCTCATCCCCAACCGCACCCGGCACTGGCCCCACTGGCCCGAGGGAATGTTCGTCGCCGAACCACCGATCTGCATCCCCTGCGCACACACGGCAACCCGCACCTGCCCCGCCCTGCGCGCAGAAGGCCACCTGATCATCCGCGCCCGCGAACACCCGATCCACGGGGTCGACGGGACCCACTACCGCGAGGGACCGCGCTCCCCCGTCCCCGTCACGAGCGAACCGGTCGCCTTCGACAATCCCGCCATCCGCTGGACCCTGGCCTCGAAACTCGTGCGCACACTCCACCACTGCACGGTCGTAGCGGACTGCTGACCAGCCTCACCCCACCGGCGAAGGCGGCACGGCCCCCGGCCCGGTCCCCCAGGTCGCCTCACCCGCGTCACCGGTCAGCTCGTGCTCCACCACGACCCCACCGCGCAACTCCTCCAGCTCCACCCACACCCGCTCGCGCGCCACCCCGTCCACCCTCAACGACCGCGTGTACTGCAACCGCGACGGATCCGCCCCCTCCGCCGTCACGACGAAGTCCCGCCCGTCCTCCAAGTGCACCACCGCCCGCCCGAACCGAGGCGCGTTGAGCACGAACTGCCCCGTGCCAGGCACCACCGGGTAGAGCCCCAACGCGCTGAACACGTACCACGCCGACATCGTGCCCAGGTCGTCGTTCCCGGTCACCCCGTTGGGCGCGTCGACGAACAGCGTCTGCGCCGCCCGCACCACCGCCGAGGTCCGCCACGGCGCGCCCACGAGCGCGTACATCCACGGCGCGTGCAGGTCGGGCTCGTTGTTCGGGTTGTAGCGGAACTCGTCGTAGTAGTCGTACGGACCGACGACCCACTTGCCGCGCGCGGTCCCCTCCGGGTCCGCGACCAGGTCCGCGTAGGCGAAGAAGTCGTCCAGCCGGGCCAGCGCCGCCTCCCGCCCGCCCAGCCGCTCGACCAGCCACGCCACGTCCTGCTGCGCCAACCACTGGTACTGCCAGGCGGTGCCCTCGTGGAAGCCGTCCGGGCCGCGCGCGCTGAACGGCGCCAGCCACGAGCCGTCGCGCAGGCGGGGGCGCGGGAACCCGGTGAAGCCGCGGTCGGCGATGAGGGGGTCCCACAGCGAGCGGTGGCTCAGGCCCCGCCGCCGCAGCGCCGCGGCGTCCTCCTCGTGCCCCAGCGCCGCCGCCATGATCGACAGCGAGGCGTCCGCCAGCGCGTACTCCAGGGTGGCCGACGCGCCGTGGTGCGGGTCGGCGTCCTGGCCCTTCTTCGGGAAGTCCCGGTCGTACGCCACGAAACCCGAGGTCAGGTAGCCCGGGTTGCCGGCGCGGCCCGCGAACGGCGACGAGGCGGGCGGCACCTCCGTGGCGTTGCGCCACAGCGCCCGGTACGCCCGCTCCTCCAGGCCCTCCAGCGCGCCGAACCGCCACAGGTCCACCAGGAACGGGGTGACCGGGTCACCCGTCATGGTGTTGGTCTCCTGGTTGGCGTAGGCCCAGCGGGGCAGCCAGCCGCCCTGCTCCTCGATCGCCAGCACGGACCGCGCCACGTCCCGCGCCCGCTCCGGCCGCAGCAGGGCCAGCAGCTGGTTGTGGGAGCGGTAGGTGTCCCAGAGCGAGTAGAACTCGTGGTAGGTCCAGCCGTCGGCGTGGTGCACCCGGTCGTCGAAGCCCCGGTACCGGCCGTCGAGGTCGTTGCCGGTCAGCGGTTGCAGCAGCACGTGGTACAGCGCGGTGTAGAAGACGGTCAGGTCCTCGGCGGTGAGCGCGTCGACCTCGACGCAGCCCAGCTCGCGCCGCCAGGCGTCCTGGGCGGCGGCGCGCAGCTCGTCGAACGACCGGCCGCGCGCCTCGGCCAGGTTCCCGGTCGCGCCCTCGGCGTCCACGTGCGACAGGGCCGTCACGGCGGTCACCGGGCCGTCGCCGTCGAACCGCACCCACTGCCCGCGCAGGCCCTCGCCGCCCTCGGCGCCGCCCCAGTTCCCGGTCCGGGCGAACGGGCGGTCGAACGTCGTGGTGAACCAGGTCGTGTAGGGCCCGCCGCCGCAGAACGCCTGCGCAACGACGGTGCCCGCCAGCGTGCGGTCGTCCACCACCCGGACGCTGCTGGCGAACACCGGCTCCCGGTCGTTGGCCTGGCCCACGTTCACCAGCACGTGCGGCGTGGTGCCCGCGGGGAACGTGAAGCGCTCCACGCCGGTGCGCGTGGTCGCGGTGGTGTCGACGGTGATGCCGGACCGCAGCACCACCCGGTAGTGGCCGGGTTTGCCGATCTCGCCCTCGTGCGCGTAGGCCGCGCCGTAGCGGCGGTGGTCGTAGGAGCCGGGCAGGCCGGTGGCGGGCAGGACCGACACCAGGCCGCCCTGCTCGCCGCAGCCCGCGCCGGACAGGAAGAAGTGCCCGAAACCGCGGATCACCGGGTCGTCGTACTGGTAGCCCGAGTAGTGCGAGCCGATCGGGCTGGAGTGCGCCAGGCCGAACGGCATCGACGCGCCGGGGAACGTGTTCCCGTCGTCCTTGGTGCCGATGAACGTGTTGACGTGCTCGACGGGGTCCACGTCAGGCCACCGCCACGGCGAACGCGGAGGAGGTGGCGGCGGGCAGCTTCACCGACCGCACCCGCCTGCCCGGTGCCGGCGCTGCGGGCACGGTCGCGAACACGTGGACCTCCATCTGCTCGGACTCGCCGCGGGTGCTGTCGCGGTACGGGGTCGTGGCCACCACCCGATTGTCGAACGACGGCGGCAGGTCCGCAGCCCCGCCGGGAGGTCGACCGGGGCTGTCCGCACGAGCCGCCTCCTCGTTGACAACGCTGTCCACGAACCACGCGTAATCGCATGATGGCGGAGCGTGCCGGGGCGGCGTCAACCCCGGGGCCTGACTGTTGTCCGTTTCGGGACAAGGCCGGCCGTTGACATCCGTGAACACGGGGTGTGGAATTCGCGCACTATGACAACGTTGTCCCCGACCGGTGCGGCAGGCGCGCGCAAGGTCAGGCGCGCCACGATGAACGACGTGGCACGCCTGGCGGGCGTGAGCATCAAGACCGTCTCCCGCGTGGTGAACGACGAGGCGGGCGTGCACCCGGCGACGGCCGAGCGGGTGCTGGCGGCGATCGACCAGCTGGGTTTCCGGCGCAACCTCAGCGCGCGCAACCTGCGGCGCGGTTCGTCCACCGGCACCATCGGGCTGGTGCTGGAGGACGTCGCCAACCCCTTCTACTCCGGCGTCACGCGCGCGGTCGAGGAGATCGCCCGGCTGCGCGGCCGGCAGGTGATCACCGGGTCGTCGGACGAGGACCCGGCGCGCGAGCGCGAGCTGGCGCTGGAGTTCTGCTCGCGCCGGGTCGACGGGCTGCTGGTCGTGCCCGCCGGGTTGCAGCACGGGTACCTGGTGCCGGAGATGCGCGCCGGGACGCCGGTGGTGTTCCTGGACCGGCCGGCGGGCGACGTGGTGGTGGACACCGTGCTGGTGGACAACGTCGGCGGCACGGTCGAGGCGGTGGCGCACCTGGCCTCCTCCGGGCACCGCCGGATCGCGTTCCTCGGGGACTCGCCGGACATCTTCACCGCCAACGAGCGCCTGCGCGGCTACCGCGAGGGCTGCGCGCGGGCGGGCATCGGCTACCACGAGTCGCTGGTGGTCATGGGTCCGCACGACGAGGACTCGGTGCGCCGGGCCCTGGCCGGCCTGCGGGACCTGGCCGACCCGGCGACCGCGGTGGTGACCGGCAACAACCGGATCACCGTGCACGCCCTGCGCGCGCTGGCCGGCTCGTCGGCGCGGCCGGCCCTGGTGGGCTTCGACGACTTCGAGCTGGCCGACCTGCTGTCACCGCCGGTGACCGTGATCGCGCACGACGCGAGCGCGCTCGGCAAGGCGGCGGCGGACCTGCTCTTCGCCCGGCTGGACGGCGACGGCTCACCGCCGCGCCGCGTCGTGCTGCCGGTGCGCTTGGTGGCCCGTGGATCAGGAGAGGTGCCCGCATCATGAGTTCCGACAACGAGCCCGTCGCGCTGCCCGCCAACCAGCCGCGCCAGTTCTACCGCGGCGGGCCGGCGATCGCGGCGCTGCGGGACGCGGACGTCGCGGAGAACGGGCCCGAGGACTGGGTCGCGTCGATCACCACGCAGTTCGGCGCGGAGGAGGCCGGGCTGTCCCGGCTGCCCGACGGGCGCCTGCTGCGCGACGCGGTGACCGCCGACCCCGTGGCGTGGCTCGGGCCGGAGCACGTGGCCGAGTTCGGCGCGGACACCGCGCTGCTGGTGAAGCTGCTCGACGCCGGCCAGCGGCTGCCCGTGCACTGCCACCCGTCCAACGACTTCGCCGCCCGGCACTTCGGCTGCCGGCACGGCAAGACCGAGGCGTGGGTGGTCATCGGCACGTCCGGCCCGGACCCCACGGTGTACCTGGGTTTCCGCGAGGACGTGTCCCCGGAGGTGGTCGCGGGGTGGGTGTCGGGCCAGGACTCGGCCGCGATGCTGGCGGCGCTCAACCCGGTGCGGGTCTCCCCCGGCGACGCGGTGTTCGTGCCCGCGGGCGTGCCGCACGCGATCGGCGAGGGCGTGTTCATCGTGGAGCTCCAGCAGCCCACGGACTTCTCCATCACGCTGGAGTGGCAGGGGTTCCTGGCCGGCCCCGAGGCCGGGCACCTGGGCCTGGGCTACGACAGGGCGCTGGCCTGCGTGGAGCGCCGCGCCCAGGCCGTGGACGACCTGGTGCGGCGCACCAGGGCCCTCACCGGCGAGTCCGTGGACCTGCTGGTGCCCGGTGCCGCCCCGTTCTTCCGCGCCGACCGGCTGCACGTGTCGGGCACGGCGGCGCTGGAGCCCTCGTTCGCGGTGCTCGTGGTGCTGGAGGGGGCGGGCACGATCGGGCCCGTCGCGCTGCGCCGGGGCAGCACGGTCGTCGTGCCGCACGCGGCCGGCGAGGTCGTGGTGACCGGCGACGTGGTCGCCGTCCGGTGCAGGCCGCCGAGGGTGTCGAGCCTCGGGAGCTGACGTGGACTTACCCCTGTTACAAGCGCGGGAGTTGGTGAAGCGGTACGGGGTGTCGTGGTGGCGCGCGGTGCGTCGTTCGCCGCGCACCACCGGTGAGGTCGTCGCGCTCGACTCGCCACCGGCGCGTCACAGGTACTTGTTCGCCAGCTCGGAGTACTCCTTCTCCAGGTCGTCGGCCAGGTAGGCGACGTACGCCCACGGCACCTCGTGCACGTGGTCGCGCATCCCCAGCAGGTGCCGCTTGGCCCGCGGCGCGTCGTCGGCCAGCGCGAACGCCGCCGCGAACAGGTTGTGCGCCTGGAGGGCCCGCGGGTGGGGCTTCCGGGGCCCCGCGCCCCGCCGGTCGGACTCCCACTTGTCCGCCGCGGTGGCGATCTCGTCCCGGTGCCGGCTGAAGTAGCGCATCTTCAGGCCCGCGATCTTGAGCGCGCTGCGCGACTGCACGGCGTCCTCGAACTGCTCCAGGAAGATCTCGAAGTGGGCCAGCGGCAGCATCGCCACCACCGGGTCGCCCGGGGACGCGGCGTCCACGCTGCCGTGCGCGAACGCCATCATCTCCTCCGCCGACCCGCCCCACTTCGCGGCCAGGATCTGCAACCGCGTCCAGTGCGCCGGGTACAGCGTCGAGCAGCGGGCCACGACCTCGCGCCACACCTCGTCCTTCTGCTCCCGGTCCACCTGGAGCCCCAGGCCGGCGGTCTGGAGCTGCGCCCACGGCACGGCGTCGCGCGGCAGGAGCTTGGCGGCCTCGTGCAGCGGGCCGACGGCCTTGCGCAGGGTCCCGAAGAAGACCTTGAAGCGGTCCTTGCCGACGGTCTCCGCCCGCCCGGAACCGCGGATGGCCCACGCCTCCCGGACGAACGCGGTGCCGGCCAGCAGCCACAGGTCGGGATCGGTGTTGCCCTTGGCCAGCTCCAGCAGCTCGTCCGCGTGACCGATGGCGTGCTCGCCCAGCACCTCGGCGCGCAGCGCGCGGATCTCGGGCTCCTCGCGGCACTCCGCCAGCACGGTCGTGGCGGCCCTCAGGTGGCCCGCGTCCATCTCCTCCGCGGCGATGTCCAGGATCGCGTCGTCGTAGGTGTGGTCGCGCACCACCTCGCGGGCGACCGCGGCAGGTCGCTTCCTCCGGAAAATCCCCACTCCAGCGACCTTACTTCCCTCCGCGCCCGACCAAACCAAGACTTTCGTAGTGCCGAACACCACCGTTCCGCCCTTGTCCACAACAGTACGCAAGCGGTGGGGTGGAGCCCTCGATCGGAGGGGGATAGATGCGAGGAAAACTGGCCGTGGCCGTGTCCGCGCTCCTGCTCACCGCGGGTGCGCCGGGGATCGCGCGGGCCGCCGAACCCAACCCGCACCTGGACCAGGCCATCGCGTGGGCGCCGTGCGCCGAGCCCGAGCTACAGGGCCTGGAGTGCGGCACGTTCACCACGCCGATGGACTGGCGCACGCCGGCCGACGGGCGGGCCGTCACCATCGCGGTGAGCCGGCTCAAGCCCGAGGGCGGACCGGCCCGGGGCAGCGTGCTGACCAACCCGGGCGGTCCGGGCGGGGCCGGGCGGAGCCTGCCCGGGTTGTTCGCGGGCCGGGCGAAGCTCGTCGGCAGCATGGAGGTCATCGGCATCGACGTGCGCGGCACGGGCGCGAGCAGCAACACCACCTGCGGCGGGTTCGACTTCCTGACCATCACCGACGTGCGCGACCGCCGCCGGGCCAACACGCGGCTGATCTACGACGCCGCCGAGCTCCAGGCCACCGCGTGCCAGGTCCGCTCGGGCGAGTTCGGGAAGCTCGTCAACACCGAGCAGACCGTCCGCGACCTGGACCTGCTGCGGCACCTGCTGGGCCGGGAGAAGATCAACTGGATCGGGTACTCCGGCGGCAGCTGGATGGGCGCCTACTACGCCACCTACTTCCCGGAGCGGGTGGACAGGTTCGTGCTCGACTCGAACGTCGACTTCACCAGCACCTGGCAGGACATCTTCGACAACTTCGGCTTCGGCTTCGAGCGCCGCTTCCGCACCGACTTCCTGCCGTGGGTCGCGCGCTACGACGGCCTCTACCACCTGGGCACCACCGCGGAGCAGGTGCGGCAGGCGTACGAGACGACCCGGGCAAAGCTGTCCGCCGCGCCGCTGCCGGTGCCGGGGGGCGGCGGCGTGGTCGACGGCACGCTGCTGGACCTGGTCCTGATCCAGTCCCAGTACAGCAAGCAGATGTTCCCGCAGGCCGCGGACTTCCTCGCCGCCCTGGCCCAGGCCACCGCCGCGGACGCGCGCACGGCACCGGCCGCCGCGGCGACCGCCGTCGCCCAGTACCCGGACGCCGCGAACGGGACGCTCTACGCCGTCCTGTGCAACGACACGCGGTTCCGGCACAACCGGACCACGCTGGCGCTGGAGGCCGAGCGCCTGGGCCGGCAGTACCCGCTGTTCGGCTACTACCAGGTCGCCGCGCCGTGCGCGTTCTGGGACCGGCCGGCGCTGAACCTGAGGAAGCCGACCGGCCGGGGCGTGCCGCCGGTGCTGATGGTGCAGTCGGTGCGCGACCCGGCCACGCCGCTGGAGGGCGCGCAGCGGGCGCACCGGAACTTCGCCGGCTCGCGGCTGCTGACCGTGACCGACGAGGGCGACCACGGCGTCTACGCCTTCGGCAACGCGTGCGTGGACGACGTGGTCGAGGCGTTCATCGTCGACGGGGTGGTGCCGCCGACCGAGTCGACGTGCCCGGGCGTCCCGCTGCCCGACCCGACGGCGCCCACCACCGCGCAGGTGGCGCCGACCCCGCTGGGCTGGCCGTTGTGACCCGCCGGTGAACCACGGGGCCCGGTCGCCCCACGCGACCGGGCCCCCGGCACACCCGGCTCACACCCACCCGCTCAGTAAGCCGACCCGCCGCCTTGCCGCCGCCGAGCCGCGTACACCCCGGCCTCGGTCCGCCGGTCGAAGCCGAGCTTGTGCAGCAGCGAGGACACGTAGTTCTTGACCGTCTTCTCCGCCAGGTACAGCCGGTTGGCGATCTGCCGGTTGGTCAGGCCCTCGGCGATCAGGTCGAGGATCCGCCGCTCCTGCGGGCTCAGCGCCGCGTAGCGCGGGTCCTCCACCGCCCCGCCCCGCAGCCGCTGGAGCACCGTCGCGGTCACGCCCGAGTGCAGCAGCGACCCGCCCGCCGCGAGCGTGCGGATGGCCGAGACCAGGTCGTTGCCCGAGACCTGCTTGAGCATGTACCCGGCCGCGCCCGCCATGATCGCGCCGAACAGCGCCTCGTCGTCGGAGTACGAGGTCAGCATCAGGCACGCGGGCGGCGGCTGGACCGTCGACCGGATCTCGCGGCACACCGTGACCCCGTCGCCGTCGGGCAGCCGCACGTCGATCACCGCCACGTCCGGCCGGTGGGTCGCCGCGGCGGTCACGGCCGCGGCCGCGTTCTCCGCCTCGCCGACGACCTCGATGTCGGACTCGACGGCGAGCAGTTGCTGGAGCCCGCGCCGGACGATCTCGTGGTCGTCGACGAGCAGCACCGAAATGGTCATCGCGCCTCCCCTACCCCGACATCAACGGCACGGACCACGTCACTGTTACACCACGCCCCTCTTCCGAGTGAACTTCGCAGCCGCCGTTCCACCGCTCGGCCCGCGCCACCATGTTGGCCATCCCGCCGGGGTGCCGGGCGCGGCCGACCGGCAGGCCCGTCCCGTCGTCCCGCACGACCAGCCGCAACGACGTCGCCGCGCGGTCCACCGCGACCTCCACCTCGACCCGGCTCGCCCCCGCGTGCCGGGCCGCGTTGGCCAGCGCCTCGCGCAGCGTGGCCAGCAGGTCCGGGCGCAGGTGGTCGGGCACCACGGAGTCGACCGGCCCGTCCAGGACCAGCGCGGGCTCGAACCCGAGCAGCCGGGCCGAGTCCTGCACGACCTTGAGCAGCCGGGCCCGCAGGTCGGCCGCGCCCGCGGGCGGTTCCTGCAACGAGAAGATGGTCCGCCGGATCTCCCGGATGGTCTGGTCGACCTCGGTGACGAAGTCCGCCAGCCGCTGCGCCACCAGCGGCTGCTCGACCAGCCCGTTGAGCCCCTGGAGCCCCAGGCCCAGGCCGAACAGCCGCTGCACGACCAGGTCGTGCAGGTCGCGGGCGATGCGGTCGCGGTCCTCCAGCACGGCCAGCCGCCGCCCCGCACCGGTGGCCCGGGTGAACTCCAGGATCAGCGCGGCCTGGCGCGCGAACGACTCGACCAGCGCCACGTCCGGGTCGTCGAACCCGACCCGGTCGGGCGCCCGCGCCACCAGCAGCACGCCCAGCACCCGCTCGCCCGCGGCCAGCGGCACGGCCAGCGCGGGCCCGATGCGGTCGCCGTGGTCGGGCAGGCCGGCGAACACCCTGGCCCGGCCGGTGTCGAACACCTCGCCGACCTCGCGCGACGGGTCGAACCCGCGCAGCTCGCCGTCCATCACCCGCACGGCCAGCTCGCCCTGGAGGTCCGGCAGCGCCAGCAGCGCGGCCACACCGTCGGCGGCCAGCCGCGCCCGCACCGCGACCAGGCGCAGCGCGTCCCGGTCGGGGGTGCCGGTGAGCAGCGCGTTCGTCACCTCGTTGGACGCCCGCAGCCACACCTCCCGCTGCCGCGACTGCTCGTAGAGGCGGGCGTTCTCGATCGCGATGCCCGCCGCGGCGGCCACCGCCAGCACGGCCTCCTGGTCGGCGCGGGTGAAGTCGCTGCCGTCCTCCTTGTCGGTGAGGTAGAGGTTGCCGAACACCTCGCCGCGCACGTGCACCGGGACGCCGAGGAAGTGGGGCGAGGACGGGTCGAACGCGGTCTCGTCGCCGGACCCGACGGGGTCGGGCACGTCGAACGCGCTGTGGTGGCCCCCGCCGTGGGTGAACTCCAGCAGCTGCCGGTTCGGGCCGACCACGGCCAGCGCGCCGTAGCGCGCGCCGATCAGCTCGCACGACGACTCGACGATGCGGCGCAGCACGTCCGGCAGCGACAGGTCGCTGGCCAGGGACACGACCGCGGCGAGCAGCCGGTGCAGGCGCTCCTGCGAGAAGACCACCTCGGCGGTGCGGTCGGTCAGCTCGCGCAGCAGGCCGTCCAGCCGCACCGCGTTGTCGTCCGGGGATCCGGGCACGCGAAACCACCTAGGGCTGGGGGTCAAGAGAGTAACGCCTCCCGCTACGGGATGCGACGACCCGAGATCACCTCGAGTTCCACCACCAAGTAGTGGTCGTGGTTGCCCCAGCCCCGGGAGGGCAGCGGCAGCCGGCGCAGGTGGACGAGCCGGCACTCGTCCTCGACCTCCACGACGTGCCCGACGCCCATCACCGACCACCCCTTGGACAGGTCGGGGACCACCTCGTCGATCTGGAACGCCACGATCGTGTTCCGGGCGACGAGCATCGCGCTGCCCTCGGGCACGCGCAGCACCACCGACTCCCCGTCCAGCACGTACACGACCGGGTGAACGACCGGGAGTGCCCGATCGGTGTAGACGAGGCGGCCGACGGCGGTCGAACCGAGCAGGCGCAGGCACTCGTCGCGGGACAGGACCTGAAAGCCGGCGGCGTCGTACATGGCACCTCTCTGTTCCACCGGTAGCCGGGGTAAAACGGTCTGCCGCGTGATCGTCCTTGCCTAGAGTCGGAAGTCCCGGCTTCCACGACCTACCCGAACGAGGGATTGCACATGGGGGATGTCCCGATGGTCCGAAGGGTGCTGCCGGACGTGCCGGCGTTCCTGCGCAGGCTCGGCCTGACCGGCGCGGAGCCACCGGGCGCCGAGGCGCTGACCAGGCTGCACCGGGCCTTCGCGGAGCGCGTGCCGTACGAGGCGGTGGAGATCCAGCTGGGCCGGGTCGCCCCGATCGACCCGACGAGCTCGGTGGCGCGGGTGCTGGCCGGGCGCGGCGGGTACTGCTTCCAGCTCAACGGGGCCTTCGCCGAGCTGCTGGACGCGCTGGGCTACACCGTGACCAGGCACCCGGGCGGGGTGCAGATGACGCTCGACCAGCCCGTGGGCATCAACCGCAACCACCTGGCGCTGACCGTGCGCGACCTGCCCGACTCGCCGCACGCGTGGCTGGTGGACGTGGGTCTGGGCGACGGCCTGCACTCGCCGTTGCCGCTGGTGGAGGGCCTGCACCGGCAGGGCCCGTTCACCTTCGGGCTCGCGCCGTCGCCGGTGGCGCCGGGCGGGTGGCGGCTGACCCACGACCGGCGCGGCAGCTTCGCGTGCATGGACTTCGCGCCGGACGTGGTCGACCTGGACCACTTCACCGACCGGCACGAGCACCTGTCCACGTCGCCGGAGTCGGGGTTCGTGCGCACGTTCGGCGTGCTGCGGGCGGACGGCCGCGGGTGGGACGTGCTGCGGGCGCTGACCCTGTCGCGGGTGGCGGGGACCACGACCAGGACCCTGCTGGACTCGCCCGCCGACTGGTCCGCCGCGCTGGCCGACGTCTACGGGCTGGTGCTCACCCGGGACGAGCTGGAGGTGCTGTGGCCGAAGGCGGTGGCCCAGCACGAGGCCCACGAGGCCCACGCGGGCTCGACCGCGCCCTGAGCGCCGGCGTTCACCCGCCCACCCCCTCGACCAGCCGGTCGGCCGCGGCGTAGGGGTCCAGCTCCCCCGCCACGACCCGCCCGGCCAGGGCCTCCAGCGCGGTGCCGCCGCGCAGCCCTCCGATCCGGGACCGCACCCGCTCCAGCGCGATGGCCTCGACCTCGCGGGCGGCGCGGGCGGTGCGGCGGCGCCCCAGCTCACCGCGCTCGACCAGCCACGCGTGGTGGTTCTCGATCTCGTCCACCACCTCGGCCACGCCCTCGCCGCGCGAGGCCACCGCCTTCACCACGGGGGGCCGCCACAGACCGCCCTCGCGGTCCCGGCGGCCCAGGGAGATCATGTGCTTGAGGTCGCGCGCGGTCTGGTCGGCGCCGTCGCGGTCGGCCTTGTTCACCACGAACACGTCGGCGATCTCCAGCACGCCCGCCTTGGCGGCCTGCACGCCGTCGCCCATGCCGGGCGCGAGCAGCACCACCGTGGTGTCGGCCAGCGACACCACCTCGACCTCGGACTGGCCCACGCCGACCGTCTCGACCAGCACCACGTCGCAGCCCGCCGCGTCGAGCACGCGCAGCGCCTGCGGGGTGGCCCAGGACAGGCCGCCCAGGTGGCCGCGGGTGGCCATGGAGCGGATGAACACGCCCGGGTCGGTGGCGTGCTCGCCCATCCGCACCCGGTCGCCGAGCAGCGCGCCGCCGGAGAACGGCGAGGACGGGTCGACCGCCAGCACGCCGACCCTCGCCCCCCGCTCCCGGTAGGCGCGCACCAGGGCCGAGGTCGAGGTGGACTTGCCCACGCCGGGCGACCCGGTCAGGCCGACGACCCTGGCGTTGCCGCAGTACGGGGTGAGCGCCGCGGCCACCTCCCGCAGCCGCGGGCTCGCGTCCTCGACCAGGGAGATCAGCCTGGCGACCGCGCGCGGTTGTCCGGCGCGCGCGCGGTCGACCAGCTCGGCTACGTCAACGGTCCGTTCCACATCCCCAGACCTTAGGCATTCCTAGGCGCGGGGCACACGGATGATCAGGGCGTCGCCCTGGCCGCCGCCGCCGCACAGGGCCGCCGCGCCCACGCCGCCGCCGCGGCGCTTGAGCTCCAGGGCGAGGTGCAGCGCGATCCGGGCGCCCGACATGCCGATCGGGTGACCCAGGGCGATCGCGCCGCCGTTGACGTTGACCCGGTCCTCGGCGAGGCCGAGCTGCCGGGTGGAGACGACGCCGACCGCGGCGAACGCCTCGTTGATCTCGACCAGGTCCAGGTCGGCCGGGTCGAGGCCCTCCTTGGCGCAGGCGGCCTTGATCGCGTTCGCGGGCTGCTCGTGCAGGCTCGCGTCCGGGCCGGCGACCACGCCGTGCGCGCCGATCTCGGCCAGCCAGGTCAGGCCCAGCTCCTCGGCCTTGGCCTTGCTCATCACGACCACGGCCGCCGCGCCGTCGGAGATCTGCGAGGCCGAGCCCGCGGTGATGGTGCCGTCGGCGGCGAACGCCGGGCGCAGCCGGGCCAGCGCCTCGACCGTGGTGTCCGCGCGCACGCCCTCGTCGGTGCGGAACAGCACCGGGTCGCCCTTGCGCTGGGGGACGGCCACGGGCGCGATCTCCTCGTCGAACACGCCGTTCTCCGCCGCCGCGGCGGCCAGCCGGTGGGAGCGGGCGGCGAACGCGTCCTGCTCCTCGCGGGTCAGGCCGTACCGGGCGTTGTGCTTCTCGGTGGAGGTGCCCATCGCGACCTGGTCGAAGGCGCAGAACAGGCCGTCGTTGGCCATGTGGTCGAGCATGGTGACGTCGCCGTACTTGAACCCGCCGCGCGACTTGGGCAGCAGGTGCGGCGCCTGGGTCATCGACTCCTGGCCGCCCGCGACCACCACGTCGAACTCGCCCGCCCGGATGAGCTGGTCGGCCAGCGCGATGGCGTCGATGCCGGACAGGCAGACCTTGTTGATGGTCAACGCGGGCACCGTCATCGGGATGCCGGCGTGCACCGCGGCCTGGCGGGCAGGGATCTGGCCCGCGCCCGCCGTCAGCACCTGGCCCATGATCACGTACTGGACCTGCTCGGGCGCCACCCCGGCCCGCTCCAGCGCCGCCCTGATGGCGACGCCGCCGAGCTGGGCGCCGGAGAAGTCCTTCAGCGATCCGAGCAGTCGCCCCATCGGGGTACGGGCCCCGGCGACGATGACGGAACCGGACACAGCGGCCTCCACAGCGGGTGTAAGCGGTTGTTAACACGCCACGATACCCAGGGTTACCCGACGGTAGCCTTGTGAGACGTCGCACAGCGGCACCTGCACCGATTCGGCGGTTACCGTCCCGGACATGGAAGAACTCCGGGATTTCGTCACCGCCATCGACCACGTGGGCATCGCCGTGCCCGACCTCGACGCCGCGGTGGCGTTCCACCGCGAGCACTTCGGGCTGGTGCTGGCGCACGAGGAGGTCAACGAGGAGCAGGGCGTGCGGGAGGCGATGCTGCGCGCCCCCGGCGACGACGGCGCGGGCGCCGCGGTCCAGCTGCTGGCGCCGCTGACCCCGGAGTCGACCATCGCGAAGTTCCTCGGCCGGTTCGGCCCCGGTCTCCAGCAGCTGGCCTACCGGGTGTCCGATGTGGACGCGGCGACCGTCGCCCTGCGGGCCCGGGGCCTCCGGCTGCTGTACGACGCGCCCATGCGGGGCACGGCGGGCAGCCGGGTGAACTTCGTGCACCCCAAGGACGCGGGCGGCGTGCTGGTCGAACTGGTGGAACCGCCCACCGGCCACTGACGCCCGGCGGAGTCACCGGCGTGCCACCACCGGCGTGCCACCCCTCCGGCGCCCCCGGCGCCCCCGCCAAGCGTCCCCGGCGCCCCTGCCCAGCGTTCCCGGCACCCCTCTCCTGCCTGCCACCCATCGGGGGAAAGTCGCGTGCGGTGGCTCACAGCTCCGGCATCTGAATCGGTTACCCGTGGGTAACCTCCGGCAACCCGCGTGGACAGGTGCTCCAGCGCCACATCCCCCTTGCCCCCGAATAGGGAGGGAACGCCGTGCAGAAGATCCTCGATGCCATCCTCGCCGACGAACTGGAGGCCATCGGATCGCTCCCGGTGCCGGAGAGCTACCGGGGCGTGACGGTGCACGCCGACGAGGTCGGCATGTTCGAGGGTCTCGCGACCAAGGACAAGGACCCGCGCAAGTCCCTGCACGTCGACGAGGTCCCCACGCCCGAGCTCGGGCCGGGCGAGGCGCTGGTGGCCGTGATGGCCAGCGCGATCAACTACAACACCGTGTGGACCTCGATCTTCGAGCCGCTGCCGACGTTCGCGTTCCTCAAGAAGTACGGCGGTCGGCACGACCGGCCCTACCACGTGGTCGGCTCCGACCTGGCGGGCGTCGTGCTGCGCACCGGGGCCGGCGTGAACGCCTGGAAGCCGGGTGACCGGGTCGTCGCGCACTGCCTGGACGTGCAGCTGGAGCACCCCGACGGGCACGCGGACACCATGCTCGACCCGCAGCAGCGCATCTGGGGCTTCGAGACCAACTACGGCGGCCTGGCCGAGGTCGCGCTGGTCAAGTCCAACCAGCTGATGCCCATGCCCGACCACCTCACGTGGGAGGAGGCGGCGTCCCCCGGTCTGGTGAACTCCACCGCCTACCGGCAGCTGGTGTCGCCCAACGGGGCGAACATGAAGCAGGGCGACACCGTCCTGGTCTGGGGCGCCTCCGGCGGCCTCGGCTCCTACGCCACGCAGTTCGCTCTCAACGGCGGGGCCACCCCGGTGTGCGTCGTGTCGTCCCCGGAGAAGGCCGAGATCTGCCGCCGGATGGGCGCGGAGCTGATCATCGACCGCAGCGCCGAGGGCTACCGGTTCTGGAAGGACGAGCACGAGCAGGACGTCTCGGAGTGGAAGCGGCTCGGCGCGAAGATCCGCGAGCTGACCGGCGGCGAGGACCCCGACATCGTGTTCGAGCACCCGGGCCGGGAGACCTTCGGCGCGTCGGTCTACGTGGCGCGCAAGGGCGGCACCATCGTGACCTGCGCTTCCACCAGCGGTTACCTGCACCAGTACGACAACCGGTACCTGTGGATGCACCTCAAGCGGATCGTCGGCTCGCACTTCGCCAACTACCGCGAGGCGTGGGAGGCCAACCGGTTGGTCGCGAAGGGGAAGATCCACCCCACACTGTCCAAGGTGTACTCGTTGGAGGACACCGGCCAGGCCGCGCACGACGTGCACCGCAACGCGCACCAGGGCAAGGTCGGCGTGCTGGCGCTCGCCCCGACCGAGGGGCTGGGCGTCCGGGACCGGGCCACGAGGGAGCGTCACCTGTCCGGGATCAACCGGTTCCGGGGCGTCTGAGGCGTTCCGGGTGACGAGCTCCCCGGTGCGCGGCCGGCAGGTGCCCGCCGCGCACCGGGAGCGGGTAGCGTGCACGCCATGGGCCTCGCCGACGACCGTGACCTCGTCCCCCTGGGATCCGGCTTCGACATCGTCAAGCGCGGGTACGACCGCGCCCAGGTCGAGGACCACCTGGAGCGCCTGGAGTCGGACCTGCGCCTGCTCGCCGCCGACCGCGACGCGGCGGTGTCGCAGACCAACGACCTCGCCCGCCAGCTGGAGGCCGCCCGCTCCGAGATCGCCGAGCTGCGCGGCCAGGTGGAGCGGCTGTCGCTGCCGCCGACCACGCTGGAGGGCCTGAGCGAGCGCCTCCAGCGCATGTTGCGGCTCGCCCAGGACGAGGCGAACGAGATCAAGGCGCGGGCCGAGGCCGAGGGCGGGCACATCCGCGCCAAGGCCGAGTCCGACGCGGCGGCCCTGCGCAACCGCTACGAGAAGCTGCTCGCCGAGCTGGACCAGCGCCGCACCGAGATGGAGGCCGAGCACCGGGGCGTGCTGGAGAGGGCCCGGGGCGAGGCCGAGCGGATCGTGGGCGAGGCGCGCGAGGCGGCGGCCCGGCTGGACGAGGAGTCGCTCCAGCGCCGCACCACGATCGAGGAGGACTTCGAGATCGCGATGGCGGCCCGCCGGGTCGAGTCGATGAAGACCCTCGCCGAGCAGGAGGCGGCGTCCAAGGCCGAGGCCGAGCGGCGCGTGCGGGAGGCGGCCGAGGAAGCCTCGCGCGTGCGGGCGCAGGTCAACCAGGAGGCGGCGGCGTCGAGCGCCGAGGCGCAGCGGCTGGTCCGCGAGGCCACCGAGGAGGCCAACCGCCGGCGGCACGACTCGATCAGCGAGGCCACCGCGCGCGTCCAGGAGGCGACCGACGAGGCGAACCGCCGCGTGCGCGAGGCCACCGAGGAGTCCAACCGCCGCGTCAGCCAGGCGACCACCCAGGTGGATGCCCTCAAGCAACTGCGCAACCGCCTCTCCCAGCAACTCCACGCGGTCCGCACCGCCCTGCACGAAGTAACCCCCCTCCTGGACCCCCTGGACGAAGAACGCCCCACCCACCCCACCCCCGCTCCCGCCCCTGTCCCCACTCCCACTCCCGCCCTCACCTCAGCCGCCCCCCAGCCCCCCACCGCAGAAACCCCCCCGTCCCCTCTTCCCCAGCCCACCCAACCCCCCGCAGCCACCACCCCACCCCCCGACGCCCCCACCCAGAAGATCGCCCGCCCCACCCCCAAACCCCGAGCAGCCAAGCGCTGACCCCGCGCGAGTCGTACCTCCAGACCTCGCGAGTCGTACGCCCAGACCCCCCGAACTACACGTTCAGACCGCGCGAGTCGAACACCCAGACCGACCGTGTCGAACGTTCAGGACCCCCGAGTTCTACGTTCAGGACGCGGCCCCGTTCCCCACTCGGGTGTCATGAGCCGCGCGGTCACACCCCGGCCCGGCGCCGCCACTCCAGCACGGCCGAGGCGAACGCGTCCGGCGCCTCCAGCGGCGTGAGGTGCCCGACCCCGGCCAACTCGACGTACTCGCCCCGCCGCAGCACCCCGGCCAGCTCCCGCGCCAACGCCGGCGGTGTCAGGGCGTCGTGCTCGCCCACCAGCACCAGCGCCGGGACGTCGGCCGCCGCGAGCACGTCCGTCGAATCCGACCGGGCCGCCATCGCCCGCTGCGCCCACGCCACCTCCGCCGGGTCCTGCGCCAGGACCAGCTCCCGCGCCCGCTCGACGACCGCCGCGTCCGGCGAGGGCCCGAGCAACCCGGCCAGCACGGCGTCCGGCACCCACCCGACCCCCTCCGCCTCGACCCGCGCGGCCATCGCCAGGCGGTTCGCACGTGCCTCCTCGGTGTCGGCCCCGGCGCGCGTGTCGGCCAGCACCAGGCCCGCCACCCGGTCCGGGTGGCGGCGCAGCACGGCCATCGCCACGTAGCCGCCCATCGAGCAGCCGCCGAGCACCGCCCGCTCGATCCCGCGCTCGTCCAGCAGCGCGACCACGTCGTCCGCGATTACCACCAGATCGGGTGAACGATCACCGCCGCGCTGGTCGAACGTGATCGGTTTCAGCAGGTCACGGGCGTCATCCCACATCCGCGCGTCGAACGGAAAAGCGTGCAGCAGCACCAAAGGCGAGGAATTCACCCCTGGATTGTCGGCCCCCGTCGCTACCGTCGCGACCATGACCTCCAACCCGGACCAGATCCACACCGACCGCCTCCTGCTGAGGCGCGTCGGCCCGGGTGACGTGCGCTCCGCGATCGCCGTGCTGTCCGATCCGGGGACGAACCGCTTCAACCCGGCCGGTCCGCCGTCTGCGGAGCAAGCGGCCGAGATGCTGGTGGAGTGGCAGGCCCACTGGGCACGGGACGGCATCGGGTACTGGGCGGTGGAGCTGCCGGAGACCGGGGAGGTCATCGGCTTCGGCGGCCTGCGCCACCACGACCTGGACGGGGAACCGACGTTCAACCTGTTCTACCGGTTCCGCCCCCGGCACTGGGGTCGCGGCTACGCACCGGAGATGGCACGCGCGGCCGTCGACTGGGCGAGCCGCTCCCGGCCGGGCCGTCCAGTGGTGATCATCACCGACCTCGACAACAAGCCCTCCCAGCGCGTCGCGGAGAAGCTGGGCTTCGCGCACGCGGGCGAAAGCACGACGGCTGAGGGTCCGGTGCTGGTCTGGCGACGTCAGGAGGCCCCGATGCTCACCTGACGCTGCTCGTGCGGGCCGGACTAGGTGCGCGGCAACGGCGTGGGCACCTCGGGCACGACCGCGGACACGATCGCATCGAGCACCCCTTCGGACTGTCCGACCATGAGGTGCTTGGCCCCGGGGAAGTCGATCACGTCCGCGGTCGGGATGTCCGCGCCGAACCGCCGCCTGGCCTCGGTCGGTGGCAGGTAGGTGTCGAACTCCGGCACCAGGCACACCACCGGCCGGCCCGAACGCGCCCACGCACGCAGGTGGTCACCCGTGCTCCAACGCAACGGAGGTGAGATCAGGACGGCACCGCGGACACGCGGGTCGCACCCGTGCATCAGCGCGAGGTCGGTGCCGAACGACCAGCCGACGAGCCACACCGAGGGCAACCCGCGCTCGACCGCGAACGCCAGGGCGGCGGCCACGTCGAACCGCTCCCCGACCGCGTGGTCGAACGCACCCTCGCTCCGCCCGGCCTCACTGGCGGTCCCGCGGGTGTTGAACCGCAGCACCGCGAGGTCGGCCAGCGCGGGCAACCGCCACGCCGCCTTGCGGTAGAGGTGGGAGTCCATCATGCCGCCGTGGGTGGGGAGCGGGTGCAGGAGCACCACGGTGGCGCGCGGCTCACGGTCCGGCGGCAACGACAGCTCGCCGACCAACGCGAGGCCGTCGTCGGTCCGCAGGGTCACCGCCTCCCGGCGCGCCGGGAGCACGGTGTTGGCCTTGATCGGAACCGCTTCGCCCACGCCACCGATCCTGCCACCCGGTCGGGGTCGGGCACGCGGACAGCGAGTCAGGTCACGGCACGCGCCCGATGGCCTCAGGGTCCGGTCACCCGGGCCTGGCCACCGGTCGCAAGGCTGGGGAACAAGGCGCGCCGGTTGCTCGGAGCTGAGGGCTCGGGGTGCGGGGCCCGGGGTGCGGGGCCCGGGGCTCAGGGCTCAGGGCTCAGGGCTCAGGGCTCAGGGCTCAGGGCTCAGGGCTCAGGGCATGACGCTCGGGGTGCGGGTGCGGGGTGCCGGGTGCCGGGTGTGGGATGCCGGGTGCGCCGAGCGCTGCTCACCAGCGGCGGGAGGTGGGGCCTCTGCGGCCTCGTGAGGCCCAGCAGTGCCGGTGCCAGTGGCGGCGGTCCTCCACCGAGCCGTAGTCGGCGGCCGGCCAGGCGACGACGTGCGGTGTGCCGGGGCGGATCTCGTGGTCGCAACCGGGGCAGCGGTAGGTCTTGGTGGTGGCGGCGCCGGAGACCGAACGGACCAGCCAGTTGCCGTCCGGGGCGTTCTCGGCGTGGGCCCAGCCGTGGCCGCCGACGGGTCGCGGTTCGTCGCGGCGGTCCGGGCGGTTGCGGCGGGGCATGAGGGACCACGGTATCCGGCTGTCCGTTCGGGAATCCCCTACGGTCCACTGGATGAGCAGGTGGCAACGGAGCATATTGACCGTATTGCTGGTGGTGGAGGCGCTGATCACTCTGCTGCCCGTGGTGCGCGGGTTGCTGTTCGAAGGGCCCTCGGGGGACGTCTTAGCCGCTCAGCGGGCCGAGGTCGTGCTTCGGGAACCCGATGTGCCGATCGGCCAGCCGCCGGGGCTCCGGCAGGGCGTGTTGCTGGCCACCACGGCGTTGATGCTGGTCATGGCCATGTCGGCGCTGGCTTCGGTGTGGTCGCGGCCTCGGTCCCGGACGTGGTTGGTGATGTTCGCGGGCACGCACGCCGCCGCCGCGGGGTTGGGCTGGGTGCACAGCCTGCCGCTGCTGACGCTGCTCGCCACCGTGTCAGCCGTGGCGGTGCCCTTGGTGGCGCTGGCGCCCTGGCGGCAGCAACAATGAGTCCGTGCCTACCTACGAGTTCCGTTGCAAGGCGTGCGGGTCGACCTTCGACGTCAAGCGGTCGATGGACGAGGCTTCCGCGCCCGCACCGTGCCCGAACGGCCACGAGGACACCGTGAAGCTGCTGACCATGGCGGGTCTCGGCGGCAAGGCCGACACGCCCGCCGGTGGTGGCGGTGGCGGCGGCGGTGGTTGTTGCGGCGGGGGCTGCTGCGGCTGAGCGGGGACCGGGCGGGCGGACTGGGTGAGGCCGGCTGAAGCAGGTCTCGCTCAGTCCGGCAGGCTTGGTCGGCCGGTCAGCCTGGCGGGCGACCAAACCTGCCGGACTGGCGACCCGGTCAGAAGCCGGCCCAGCCTGCAACCGGCGGCCGGCAGGCCGACCGGGCAGCAGGCCGACCGGGCAGCAGGCCGACCGGGCAGCAGGCCGATCAGGCAGCAACCAGCGGCCGGCAGGTCGCTCAGGCAGGCCAGCAGGCAGCCGGGCCAGCGCGTCGAGCTTGTGCCGACAGCGCCCCAGCAGGCAGCAGGCAGGCCAGCGGGCAGCTGGCCGGCCAATTGGCCGGCCGGCCAATCGGTCAGCCGGTCGGCTCGTTGGCCAGCAGCACCTCGGCCACCTTCTTTCCCTGGTCGCAGATGGCGCCGAACCGCGCCGACCCGTCGATCACGATGATCCCGATACCGCCCCCGGCGTAGTCCATCACCAGCACGCACGAGGGCTGCACCGACGTGTCCGTGGTCCGGTCGAAGTAGGTCACCGTGCGACCCTCGACCTCGAACTCCCCGTTGCTCTGCTCCAGGGTGATCGCCCGCCCCTCGCGGAAGCGCAGCGTCACGCCCACGTCCAGGTCACCGACCGAGGTCTGCCACTTGCAGGACTGGTCGAACGTGGTGTCGTAGCCGGTCTCGGTCGGCTCCGCCTTCTTGTCCGGCACCTCATAGGGCAGGTCCCCCCACCCGACCAGCGCGCAGATGTCACCGACCGTCCCCGTCCCGGGGTCGCCCTCCGGCTCGGACGGCTCGGTGGACGGCACCTGCTGTTCCGAGGTGAACGGCGGATCGATGTCGAGCACCTGCTCCGACACCGCGGTGCCGTTCACCGTGTACGCACAGGCGCTCGTCACACCGAGCGCCGCCACCAGGAGCGAGATCACCACACGCCGCATGGTGCCCACGATGCCAAACGCCGGACGGGGCCAGCCACTCAGGCTGCGTAATCGCGAAAACCCTTGCCCGTCTTCCGCCCCAACCTGCCCGCTTTCACCAGGTGCTCCAGCAGCGGCGCGGGGGAGAAGCCGGCCTCGCGGAACTCCAGGTACAGCGTCCGCTCGATGGCCAGCGACACGTCCAGCCCCACCACGTCCAGCAGCTCGAACGGCCCCATCGGCAGCGAGCAGCCGACCTTCATGGCCTCGTCGATGTCGTCCGCCGCGGCGTAGTGCGCCTCCAGCATCTTCACCGCGTCGTTGAGGTACGGGAACAGCAGCGCGTTGACGATGAACCCGGCCCGGTCGCCGCAGTGCACCGGCACCTTGCCCAGGTCCAGGCACACCCGCCGGGCGGTGGCGACGACGTCCGCGGCGGTCGAGATGGTCTCCACGACCTCCACCAGCTTCATCACCTGCGCCGGGTTGAAGAAGTGCAGGCCGACGACGTCGCCGGGGCGCCCGGTGGCCGCCGCGCACTCGATCACCGGCAGCGAGGACGTGGTGGTCGCGAGCACCGCGCCCGGCTTGCAGACCTCGTCCAGCTCGCGGAACACGTCCTTCTTGACCGACAGCTCCTCGGCGACGGCCTCGACCACCAGGTCGCAGTCGGCCAGGTCCGAGAACTCCACCACGGGCGTGACGCGGGCCAGCGCCGCGTCGCGGTCGGCCTCCGCCAGCCTGCCGCGCGACACCGCCTTCTCCAGCGACCGGCGCACCTTCTCCACCGCCGCCGACGCCTTGTCCGCCGACCGCGCCCGCAGCACCACGTCGTACCCGCGCTTGGCGAACACCTCGACGATGCCGGTGGCCATGGTGCCGGTGCCGATGACGCCGACCCGCCGCACCTCCCGCGCGGCGGCGGTGTCGGACGTCGCCGCGGGGGTGAGCGCGTCCGGCACCACGACCGGGGAGTCCGCGCCGTCGTAGGTGTAGAAGCCGCGCCCGCTCTTGCGGCCCAGCAACCCCGCCGTGATCATCTGCTTGAGCAGCGGCGCCGGGGCGTGCAGCCGGTTGCGCGACTGGTGGTACATCGTGTCGAGGATCTCGTAGGCGGTGTCGAGCCCGATCAGGTCCAGCAGCGCGAGCGGGCCCATCGGGTAGCCGCAGCCGTGGCGCATGGCCGCGTCGAGGTCCTCCCGTGTGGCGTAGCGCGACTCGTACATGCGCACGGCGTGGTTGAGGTAGCCGAACAGCAGCGCGTTGGCGATGAACCCGGCCCGGTCCCCGATCACGACCGGCGCCTTGCCCAGCCCCTCGACGAACGCGACGACGTCGGCCACCACGTCCGGCTCGGTGACGACCGTGCGCACCACCTCGACCAGCCTCAGCACCGGCGCGGGGTTGAAGAAGTGCAGGCCGACGACCTTGCCGGGACGTCCGGTGTGGACACCGATCTCGGTGATCGACAGCGAGGAGGTGTTGGACGCGAACACCGCGTCGGGGCGGCAGATCCGGTCCAGCTCGGTGAACACCGCCGCCTTCAGCCCCATCCGCTCCGGCACGGCCTCGACGACGAGGTCGGCGCCCGCGAGGGCGGTCAGCGAGGTGTCGTAGGAGATGCGGGACAGCAGGTCGTCGCGCTCGGCGGCGGTGAGCTTGCCGCGGGCGACCGCGCGATCGGTCGAGTGCTCCAGGTGGTCCCGTCCGCGGGCGAGGCCGGCGTCGTCCACGTCGACCGCCACGACAGTGACACCGGTCCGGGCGAGCACCTCGGCGATACCGGCGCCCATCGTGCCGAGGCCGACGACTCCCACCGTGCTGAACTGCCGCGTCACTGTTTACCTCCCACTCACCGGAGTGGCTACCAGACGGTAACTTGTCGCGACTATCCCACGGTGCTCACGCGTCGTCCGCGTGAGCTTCACCATCGGTATCGAGCAAGTGACCGGTCCAGCGGAGGCGGGGGAAACTCACTCGTCGAACCGCCGTTCGGCCAGCTCCAGCACCCGTCGCACGGCTTCCGCCGCGTCCGCGCCGCGGGCGACGACCTCGACCGCCGCACCGCCGGGCGCACCCAGTCCCATCAGGGCCAGCACGCTCTTGGCGTCCGCTTCAGCCGAGCCGAACCGCACCACGACGGAGGCGTCCAGCGGGTCCAGGGCGCGCACCACCAGGGCAGCGGGCCGCGCGTGCAGGCCGACCTCGTTGAGGAGGCGGACCTCGGCCCGGACGGTGTCCTCGGGCGAGGCGCCACGGGGTACGACCGCCGCCACCGCCGCGACCCCCGGGGCCGCGGCGGGTGAGGCAGGTGAGGCGGGTGAGGCGCCACCGGGCACGACCGGCGCGCCCTCCGGGGCCGCGGAAGCCGCGGCGGGTGAGGCGGGAAGGTCCCCGGGCGAAGCCGGGACCGAGCCGGCCCCGGGTCCGAAAGCCGCCTCGGCCGCCTTCGCCACCTCCGCCAACGGAGCACCACCCTGCGCGCGCACCGCCGCCGCCACCGCCCCCTCCACCAGCGGCGCGTCCACCACCAGCACCACCCCGGCCGACTCCGAAGCCGCCACCCCCGCCGACCCCGCCACCGACCCCGCCACCGACTCCGCCGCCATCTCCGCGACCATCCGCGCACTGCCCAGGTCGAACAGCACCACCACCCCGTCACCGGAGTCGGCCGCCGCCAGCGCGTCGACCACCGCCGCGTAGTCCGTGCCCAGTCCACCGGCCCCGTCACCGCCACAGGCCACGATCGCCACCGACGGCGCCATCTGCCCGGCCAGCTCCGCCACCCCCGCCGCCAACGACGCGCTGTGCGACACGACCACCAGGCCGATCACCGGGCGGCCTCGGCCAACGCCCGCAGGATCAGCGCCGTGGACCGCGCGCCGGGGTCCCCGTGCCCCGCGCTGCGCTCCCCCAGGTACGAGGCCCGCCCCTTGCGCGCCACCAGCGGCACCGTCGACCCCGCGCCCTGGTCGGCCGCCCCCGCCGCCGCCTCCAGCACCTCGGCCACCCCGCCACCGGTCGCCGCCACCGACGAGGCCGCGGCCACGGCGGGCGTGAGGGCGTCCACCATCGTCTTGTCCCCCACCTCGGCCTTCCCCCGCGCCACCACGCCCTCCAGCGCCGACCCGAGCGCGGCCGCCACCTCCGCCGCCCCCAGCACCGCCACGTCCCCGACCGCCGTCGACGCCCGCAGCAACGCCGTCCCGTACAGCGGCCCCGCCGCGCCGCCGACCGTGGAGATCAGCGTCGTCGCGGCCAGCCGCAGCACCGCGCTCGGCGACGCGGGCAGCGCCCCCTCGTCCAGCTTGGACACCAGCGCGTCGAACCCGCGCCTGAGGTTCTCGCCGTGGTCGCCGTCGCCGATCTCGCGGTCCAGCCGCACCAGTTCGTCGCGGTGCGCGGCCACCACCGCCGCCACCGACCGCAGCGCCGCCGCCACCGACTCCGCCGTGCACGCCATCAGATCCCCCACCTCAGATCCCCCACCTCAGGGCAGCCGTGCGGACGGGCGCGTCCCACAGCTCCAGCAGCTCGTCGTCGACCTTGAGCAGCGTCAACGACATGCCCTGCATCTCCAGGCTGGTGACGTAGGGCCCGACGAGCCGCCGCTCCACCACGATGCCCCGCTCGGCCAGCAGCCGCTCGGCGATGCCGTGCGCCAGGTACAGCTCGACCAGCGGCGTGCCGCCCATCGAGTTGGTGAACAGCAGCACCCGGTCGCCCGCCGAGAACGGCAGGTCGGCCAGGACCGGCTCCAGCAGCGCCGGCACCAGCTCGTCCGCCGGACCCACGGGCACCCGCCGCCGGCCGGGCTCGCCGTGGATGCCGATGCCCAGCTCCATCTCGTCGTTCCCCAGCGTGAACGACGGCTCGCCCGCGTGCGGCACGGTGCACGCGGCCAGCGCCAGCCCCATCGACCGCACCTGCCCGACCACCCGCCGCGCCAGCGCCTCGCACCCGTCGAGGTCGACGCCGCGCTCGGCGGCCGCGCCGACGACCTTCTCCAGCAGCACGGTCCCGCCCACGCCGCGCCTGCCGGCCGTGTAGGTCGAGTCCTGCACCGCCACGTCGTCGTCGATCACGACCGTGCGCACGTCCACCCCGTCGGCGGCGGCCAGCTCCGCGGCGGTCTCGAAGTTCAGCACGTCGCCGGTGTAGTTCTTCACGATCAGCAGCGCCCCCGCGCCGCCGTCGGTCCGGGACACGGCCGCGGCGACCTGGTCGGGCGTCGGCGAGGTGAACACCGCGCCGGGGCACGCCGCGTCGAGCATCCCGCGCCCGACGAACCCGGCGTGCAGCGGCTCGTGCCCCGACCCGCCGCCCGAGATCACCGCCACCTTGCGCGGCACCGGGGCGTCCGCGCGCACCACCACGGTCGGGTCGTGGTGGACGTCCAGCAGGTCGGCGTGCGCGAGCGCCATGCCGCGCAGCGCGTCCTCCACCACGGTCGACGGATCGTTGATGATCTTCTTCACGGGGTGACCTCCTCGTGGTCGGTCACCCATTCCTACTCCACCCGACTGACCGCAGGAACCCGGATCAGCGGCCGTGGAGCAGGCGCACCAGGCGGAGCACGTGCCGAATCGTCCGCGAGCCCCGGTCGTAGGTCATCGGGTTGAGCAGGGCGCCGAACCGCTTGCGGGCCACGGAGTGGGCGTAGGTGAACTCGCGCAGGCCGTCCTCGCCGTGGATGCGGCCGAACCCGGAGTCGCCGACCCCGCCGAACGGCAGGCCGGGCACGGACGCGTAGGCCAGCACCGAGTTGATCGACACCATGCCGCAGCGCAGCCGGGCCGCCAGCTCCTCGCCCCGGTTGCGGGAGAACACCGTGGCGCCCAGCCCGTAGCGCAGGGCGTTGGCGCGCCGCACGCCCTCGTCGGCGTCCGCGACCCGGTTGACCACCAGGGTCGGCCCGAACGTCTCCTCGGTGACGGCCGTCGAGTCCTCCGGCACGTCGACCAGCACCACGGGCTCCACGTACGGGGGCCGGATCGACTCCAGGCCGCCCACGACCGCCCGACCGCCGCGCTCCAGCGCGTCCGCCACGTGCGCCTGGATGATCTCGACCTGCCGGGGCATGGTGATCGGCCCGAAGTCCGCGCCGGGCTCGCCGCCGGGCCGCAGCTTCCCGGCCTTCTCGGTCACCAGCGCCAGGAACTCGTCGTAGACGGCGTCCGCGACGTAGACCCGCTCCACGCCCGCGCAGGTCTGCCCGGAGTTGAAGATGCCGCCCCACACCGCGCCCTCGGCCGCGGCCCGCACGTCGGCGTCCTCGGCCACGATCAGCGGGTCCTTGCCGCCGCACTCCACCAGCACCGGCGTCAGCGTCGCGGCGCACTCGGCCATGACCTTCCGGCCGGTGGGCGTGGAGCCGGTGAACGCGATCTTGTCCACACCGGACCGGCACAGCGCCGCGCCGGTCTCCCCGAACCCGGTGACCACCTGGAACACCGGGTGCTCGGGTACCACCTCGGCGAACGTCGAGGCCAGGAACACCCCCACGCCGGGGGTGAGCTCGGAGGGTTTGAACACCACGGCGTTGCCCGCGGCCAGCGCGTAGGCGATGGAGCCCATGGGGGTGAACGCCGGGTAGTTCCACGGCCCGATCACGCCGACCACGCCGAGCGGCCGGTACTCCAGGGTCGCCGCGTGGTTGTACATGAGCATCCCCGGCGAGACCTTGCGCCGGCCCAGCACCTTGGCCGCGCGCCTGGCGGCCCAGTGCAGGTGGTCGATGACCAGGGCCAGCTCGGTGCGCGCGTCGTCGGCGGACTTGCCGGTCTCCGCGCTGATCAGCTGCTGAACGTCCTCCAGCCGCCTGACCAGCAGCTTCCGCCACGCGTCGAGCCGCGCGCGCCGCCCGTCGAAGCCCAGGTCGGCCCAGAACGCGGCCGCGCCGCGGGCCAGCCGCACCGCCTCGCGCACCTCGTCCTCGCCGGCGATCGAGTGGTGGGCGACGACCTCCCCGGTGCGGGGGTCGACCGAGGCGAACCGCTTGCGCCCGTCGTCGGCCCGCGCGGACGTGGTGGAAGCGGTCTGCGTCATCGGGACCTCCAGGGCGACGACCTACGTGTTACCGAACAGTAACGGGTGGCCGCTCGCGGTGTCAGCCCCCGTCGGGCCCTCCGCCCCGCCGGCCCCGGTCAGGGCTTGGGGATCTTGCCCAGCAGCGCCTTGGCGAAGGCGACCGCGGCGGCGCACCGGTCGAACTCGGACTCCTCCGGCCCGGCCGCCTTCACCTTGACCACCTCGCCCTCGCGGTCCTCCGCGGGCCGCTGCACCCACAGGACCTCGCACGAGGGGAACGCCGTGGTGGCCGCCACCTGGTAGCCCCGGACCCCGTTCCCGAGGTCGACCTCGGTCTGGGCGTCGTCGAACTTCCGGTCGGTCGGCAGGAACGTGCGGCGCAGGTCCAGCGTGACCTCCCGGTCCGGGCCGGTCCACGAGCAGTTGTGCAGCCCGTACGGGAACACCCGGTGACCACCGCGGCCGACCACCGCCTGGACCGCCCCCTCGTCGGGCAGCGCGCACGGGTCGAGCGCGATCAGCGAGCCCTTGGGCGGCGTGATCGCGCCCTTGCGCGCCTTGACCTGCTCGACCACCGATTCCATGACCTTGCGCCCGAACCCGCACGCGTCGCCGTCCTCGTAGCCGATCTGGACGGTGATGCCCAGCCCCGGCTCGTCCTGGGTGATCACCGAGACGAAGCAGGCGCTGTTCTCCAGCACCTGCTCGTGGCTGCGCAGCCCGGCCAGCCGCTTGTCCGCGTCCTTCAGCTCGACGGTCATGGTCTGGCCCAGCTCCACGGTGACCCCGAGGTCCTTGCCGGAGCCGTCCTTCATGAAGTTCGAGCACCGGCTGAACCCGCTGCGGGACTCCGTGCCCGGCTGGCCGAGCTGCTTGAGCAGGTCCCGGGTGAGCAGCGCGCACGGGTCGACCAGCCGCAGCCGGTCGGTCGCGAACGCCGGGTCGACCGGTTGGCCGACGGGCGCCTGGGTGGTGGCCGACGCGCCGGTGGTCGCGGTGGTGTTCCCGGCCTCGGCGGGGATGGTGCTGCGCGGGAAGTTCCGCTTCGCCAGATCCGGCCCGGCACAGCCGGTCAGCAGGAGGAACGCGCTCAGGACGGCCACCAGACGGGTCACGACGTGCACGGTAGCTCCCGCGTCGGACCCGCGTGGCGGTAACCCTGTGGCGGTCCTCACGGTGACCTTCGGGAACGATTCAGAAGATCGACGCGCTGTACCCCGTGGAACCCGACGAAAGGATTCACCGAGTGCGCAACCGCATCCGACGCGCCATCCGCCGGTTCGACGCCTGGACGGTGGAGGCGTTCAACCCGGTCTACCCCCGGCGCTGACCCTCCTCCGCCGGCGTCCCGTCCGGCACCACGACGGGCCTGAGCAACGCCCACGCCGCGAACAGCGCGGCGAGGGCGAGCATCCCGACACCCGACCACAGGTTGATGTTGAGCCCGTCGGCCTTCGCGAGGTCGGACTCGTCGGTGAAGCCGAGTCCGACCACCAGCACCACCGCTCCGTAGATCGCGAAGAGAATCGCGATCACCAGCCGCAGGTCGAACAGCCCGGCCTTGTGCGCCACGGCGACCTCCTCCCTCAAGCCCGTGTTCAGGCGAAGATGATGTTGAGCACGACGGTCAGGACCAGCACGCCCGCGCCCAGCAGCGCCGGCGAGCGGTACCACCCGGCGTCGTCGCCGGTGGTGGAGTGCTTGCGGTCCTCCTTGGGCGTCAGGCTGTAGACCAGCCCGCGCAACCGCTCCTCGGGCACCGGCTTGGTCACCAGGGTGACCGCGACGCTGACCACGATGTCCACCACGAACGCCGCGCCCGCGCCGATGAAGCTCGCGCCCTGGCCCGGCAGGTCCAGCACGCCGGTCTCGGCGAGGACGAACACCAGCACCGCCGCGAGCGTGCCCGCGACCAGGCCGATCCAGCCCGCCGCCGCCGACATCCGCTTCCAGAACATGGCCAGGATGAAGGTGGCGAACAGCGGCGCGTTGAAGAACGAGAACAGCGCCTGGATGTAGTCCATGATGTTGCCGTAGCCGGCGGCGATGAACGCCGTGCCGATGGCGACCACCGTGCCGCCCATCGTGGCCAGGCGGCCGATGCGCAGGTAGTACTCGTCCGGGCGGTCCTTCTTGACGTACTGCTGCCACAGGTCGTAGGTGAAGACGGTGTTGAAGCTCGACACGTTCGCCGCGACACCGGCCATGAACGACGCCAGCAGACCCGTGATCGCGATGCCGAGCATCCCGTTGGGCAGCAGTTCGCCGATCAGCGCGGGCAGCGCGTTGTTGTAGACCACGCCGCTGCTGTCGTCGCCGGCCTTCAGCGCCTGCATCTCGGGCACGACCAGGGCCGCGATGATGCCGGGGATGATGATCACGAACGGGATCAGGGCCTTGGGGTACGCGCCGATGATGGGCGTGCGGCGGGCGGCCGACATGCTCTTGGCCGACAGGCCGCGCTGCACCTCGGCGAAGTTCGTCGTCCAGTAGCCGAAGGAGAGCACGAAGCCGAGGCCGAACACGATGCCGATGACGCTGAGCACCGGGTTCTCGATGCCGGTCAGCTCGGTCGCGGGCCACGACGACAACTGCTCCTCACCGCCGGGCCCGGCGGTGACGCGGTCGACCAGGCCGTTCCAGCCGCCGACCTTGTGCAGGGCGACGATGGTCAGCGGCAGCAGCGCGGCCACGATGACGAAGAACTGGAGCACCTCGTTGTAGATGGCCGCGGACAGGCCGCCGAGGGTGGTGTAGGCCAGCACGATCAGCGCGGCGGCGACCACCGAGAACGGGATCGGCCAGCCGAGCAGCAGGTTCAGCAGGAACGCCAGCGCGTACAGGTTGACGCCCGCGATCAGCACCTGGGCCGCGGCGAAGCTGATCGCGTTGACCAGGTGGGCGCCCTTGCCGAAGCGGCGGCGCAGGAACTCGGGGACGCTGCGGACCTTCGAGCCGTAGTAGAACGGCATCATCACCAGGCCGAGGAAGACCATGGCCGGGATCGCGCCGATCCAGTAGTAGTGCATGGTCGCCATGCCGTACTGGGCGCCGTTCGCGGCCATGCCCAGCAGCTCGATCGCGCCGAGGTTGGCGGAGATGAACGCCAGGCCGGTCACCCACGCGGGCAGCGATCGGCCGGACAGCAGGAAGTCCAGGCTCGACGACACCGAGCGGCGGGCCAGGAAGCCGATGCCGAGCACGAACACGAAGTAGATCGCCAACAGGGCGTAGTCCAGTGGTCCGGCGTCCAGCCGGAGGTCCGCCTGAGCCAGTACGGGCACCCTCGCCCACCTCCCCGATCCAACACCCTCAAACACCAGCGAACACTACTCCACACCGATCAAGGTGACGGTAGTGCACTTCGGCGTGCTTCGCCGGTTTGAACTACCCCGGACTAAACCTGAGGTGGGAGGGGTGCGGGAGATGTCCACTACCGGGTGAGGACGAACCGGACTTCGGCGTAGAACGGGCCGGAGGTGGCACCGACGGTGACCTGGGCACCGGGCTCCGCGTCGCGGAACGCGTCGGGCACCCGGACCGGCACCCCGGCGAACCGCCCGACGGCGTCGGCCGTGGTGTCGCCGACCCGTTCGCCGTGGAAGGTGAAGACCACGCGCCCGTGGGCGGGGTAGCCCTCACCGCTGAGCCGGACCTCGCCGCCCGCCGGGCCGGCGAGGGGCTGGGCCGCCAGGTGGGCGGCGGGCGGGGCGACGGCGGTGGAGCTGATGCCGGCCGGGAGGGGCACGGCGGTGGGGACGGGCAGGCCGGTGGGGGTGGGCATCGGGGGGACTCCGGGGCCGTCGGCGCAGGCCGCGAGGGCGAGAGCGGCCAGCAGGACGGCCGACAGCGGGGCGGCCGAACGGGGTCTTCGTCTGCGCACGACGCCTCCCTACCTGGTAAAAGGGGAGGACAGCGTATATCGCCGTGCGGCCGTTGCCACGCGCCCGAACGGGGGCATGACGACTGGGCCGCGCTAGGCGAAAACGCCGCCGGGAGACCGCATTTCGCGGGGCCGCCGAATGTCGGGTGCCGAGCGCCGGACGCCGGACCCCGGGTGGCGGACGCCGAACGACCGGTTCAGAACAGCCGGAACTCGTCGGGCTCGATACCGCGCAGCGCGTCGTAGTCCAGCACCAGGCACCGGATTCCCCGGTCCTCCGCCAGCGTGCGCGCCTGCGGCTTGATCTGCTGCGCCGCGAACACCCCCCGCACCGGCGCCAGCAGCGGGTCGCGGTTGAGCAGCTCCAGGTACCTGGTCAGCTGCTCCACCCCGTCGATCTCGCCGCGCCGCTTGATCTCCACCGCCACCGACCCGCCGGACGCGTCGCGGCACATCAGGTCGACCGGGCCGATCGGGGTCGGGAACTCGCGGCGGACCAGGGTCCAGCCCTCGCCGAGGGTCGTCACGTGCTCCGCGAGCAGCTTCTGGAGGTCGGCCTCGACGCCGTCCTTGACCAGGCCCGGCTCGGGGCCCAGCTCGTGCTTGGAGTCGTGCAGCACCTCGGCCAGGGTGATGACCAGCTTCTCCCCCGCCTTGTTCTGCACCACCCACAGGTCCGGTTCCTCGATGAGCCAGCACGGCGGGCTCATCCAGTTCAGCGGCTTGTACGCCCGGTCGTCGGAGTGGATCGACACCGAGCCGTCCGCCTTGATCAGCAGCAGCCTCTGCGCCATGGGCAGGTGGGCGGTGAGGCGTCCGACGTAGTCGACCTGGCAGCGAGCGATGACGAGGCGCACGGCCGACAGGCTACGGGGTGCGAGCGCCGGACCACCGGCAGGTACCGTCGGCCGACGTGTCCCCACCGCACCGGCTCCTGCGCACCAAGCCCGTCGACCGGATGACCGAGGAGGGCGCGGGCACCCAGCTGAGCCGCGGTCTCGGGCTGGTGCCGCTGATCTCGCTGAGCGTCGGCGCCACGCTGGGCACCGGCATCTTCGTCGTGCTCGGCCAGGCCGCGCCGGAGGCCGGTCCCGCGGTCGCGGTGTCGTTCGCCGTGGCGGCGCTGGCCGCGCTGTTCTCCGCCCTGTCCTACGCCGAGCTGGCGGGCGCGGTGCCGGTGTCCGGGTCCGCCTACTCCTACACCTACGCCACGCTGGGCGAGCTGGTCGCGTGGGTCTGCGGCTGGTGCCTGCTGCTGGAGTACGGCGTGTCGGTGGCCGCGGTCGCGGTGGGGTGGAGCGGGTACCTCGACGCGTTCCTGGACGCCACGCTCGGCGTGCGGCTGCCGGCCGCGCTGACCGGCGGCGTGGTGGACCTGCCCGCGGCGGTGGTGGTGCTGCTGGCCACGGTCGTGCTGCTGGGCGGGGTGCGGCAGAGCGGCGCGGTCACCACCGTCACCACCGCGCTCAAGGTGGCGGTGCTGGTGTTCTTCGTGGTGGTCGCGGTGTTCGGGTTCCGGGCCGAGAACCTGGCGCCGTTCGCGCCGGCCGGGATCGCGGGCATCACGGGCGCCGCGTCGCTGGTGTTCTTCTCCTTCATCGGCTTCGACGCCGCCTCCACGGCCGGAGAGGAGGCGCGGAACCCGCAGCGGGACCTGCCGCGCGCCATCGTCGTCTCGCTGGCCCTGGTCACCGTGGTCTACGTGCTGGTGGCGCTGACCGCCGTGGGCGCGGTCGGGGTGGACGTGCTGGCCGGCTCGGACGCCTCGCTGGCCGCGGTGCTCCAGCAGGTCACCGGTTCGGGCTGGCCCGCGACGGTGCTGGCGGCGGGCGCGGTGGTGGCGATCGCCTCGGTGGTGCTGACCGTCCTCTACGGACAGACGCGGGTTCTGGTCGCCATGTCCCGCGACGGGTTGGTGCCGCCGCTGTTCGCCCGGGTGGGCGCGCGGCGCGTGCCGACGGCCAACACGCTGGTGGTCGGCTCGGTGGTGGCGGTGCTGGCCGCGCTGGTGCCGCTGGGACAGCTGGCGGAGGCCACGAGCATCGGCACGCTGGTGGCGTTCGGCCTGGTCAACATCGGGGTGGTGGTGCTGCGGCGCACCCGGCCGGACCTGCCGCGATCCTTCCGCGTCCCGTGGGTGCCGGTGGTGCCGCTGCTGGGGCTGGGCATGTGCGCGCTGCTGGTGACGGGTCTGTCGTCGGCCACCTGGTTGGCCTTCGGCGTGTGGTCGGCCGTGGGCCTGGTGGTGTACTTCGCCTACGGTCGGCACCGGTCGAAGTTGGCACAGGGAGAGTGATCGTGGAGACCCTCGGCACCCGCGAGGTGTACGCGAACCCGTGGATGGTGGTCCGGGAGGACGCCGTCGAGCGGGCGGACGGGACCACCGGCATCTACGGCGTGGTGGACAAGCCGCACTACGCGCTGGTGATACCCATGGACGGCGAGCGGCTGCGCCTGGTCGAGCAGTACCGCTACCCGCTGGGCATGAGGCGGTGGGAGTTCCCGCAGGGCACCGCGCCGGAACTGGCCGACGCGGACCCGGCGGCGCTGGCCGAGCGCGAGCTGCGCGAGGAGACCGGGCTGCGCGCCGGGCGGATGGTCGAGCTGGGCCTGCTGGACGTCGCGCCGGGCCTGTCGAGCCAGCGTGGGCGGGTGTTCCTGGCCACCGAGCTGATCGAGGGCTTCCACGAGCGGGAGCACGAGGAGCAGGACATGCGCTCGGCGTGGTTCCCGCGCGCGGAGTTCGAGGCGATGATCACCCGCGGCGAGATCACCGACGCCCAGTCCATCGCCGCCTACACCCTGCTCCTGCTGCACGAGCACGCGCAGCCGTGAGGGCGGAGGGCGAGGGGCCGGCCGCGACCGGGCGGCCGGCGACGCCGTTCCACCGGCGGGTCCACGCCTAGCGCAACCGTTTGCGGCGGGCGGCCCGGCGCCGCCCGCCGCCACGCGCCAGCGCCCGCTACCCGCCACCGCCCGCCATCGGCCACCGCCCGCCGGCCGCCGCCCGACCGCCGTGCCCGGGGCCCGCGGTCAGTCCGTCCACACCGCCGGGCGCTTCTCCAGGAACGCGGCCATGCCCTCCCTGGCCGCGTCGGTCTGCGACGCCGCCGCCATCACCTCCAGCGCGATCGCGTAAGCGTCGGCCTCGGGCCGGTCGAGCTGGGCGTAGATGGTCTGCTTGCCCAGCGCCTTGCCCGCCCGGCTGCCGCGCGTGGCCCGGCCCAGCAGGTCGGCCACCGCCTCGTCCAGCTCGGCCGCCGGCACCACGCGGTTCACCAGGCCCCACCGCTCGGCGGTCCGCGCGTCCACCGCGTCACCGGTCAGCGCCAGCTCCATCAGCCGCTTGCGGCCGATCGACCGCGCCACCGGCACGGCCGGCGTGTGGCAGAACCAGCCGCCCTTGCCGCCGGGCAGCGCGAACGCCGCCTCCTCCGCCGCCACCGCCAGGTCGCACGAGGCGACCAGCTGGCAGCCCGCCGCGGTGGCCAGGCCGTGCACGCGGGCGATCACCACCTGCGGCACGGACTCGATGGTGCGCATCAGGTCCGTGCACAGGGTCAGCAGCTCGCGCACGCCCTCCAGGTCGCGCGCCGCCACGTCGGCGAAGTCGTGCCCGGCGCAGAACACCGGCCCCTCGCCCGCGAGCACCACCCCCACCGCGTCCGAGGCGGCGATCTCGCGGAACGCGGTCAGCAGCTCGACCAGGTGCTCGCCGGACAGCGAGTTGCGCCGCTCGGCGCGGTCCATGGTGATGCGCACGACGTCGTCGGTGCGCTCGACGCGGAGGTGCTGGTGCTCGGCCATGGGTGGACCGTATCCGGCGGGGCAACACCGACGACGCCGGTCCTACAGGCCCCGCGCCCCGCGCACCACCGACACGATCTCGTCCATGATCTGCGTCAGCTCGTAGTCCTTGGGCGTGAACACCCGCGCCACCCCGCGCTCGCGCAGCTGCTCCGCGTCGCCGGGCGGCACGATCCCGCCGACCACCACCGGCACGTCGCCCGCGCCCGCCTCGCGCAGGCCGTCGACCACGGCGGGCACGACCTCCAGGTGCGAGCCGGACAGGATGGACAGGCCCACCACGTGCACGTCCTCCTGCACCGCGGCCGCCACGATCTGGGCCGGGGTCAGCCGGATGCCCTGGTAGACCACCTCGAAGCCGACGTCGCGGGCGCGCACGGCCACCTGCTCGGCGCCGTTGGAGTGACCGTCCAGGCCGGGCTTGCCGACGAGGATGCGCAGCCGCTCGCCCAGCTCCTCGCCGGTGGCCCGGACCCGCTCGCGGACCCGCCCGATCTCGGCCCCCGCCTCACCGGGGGCCGAGGCGGCGGACACGCCCGTGGGCGCCCGGTACTCGCCGAACACCTCGCGCAGCGCGGACGCCCACTCGCCGGTGGTGACGCCGGCCCGCGCGCACGCCAGCGTCGGCTCCACGAGGTTCCGGTCCGTCTTGGCCGCCGCCCGCAGCTCGTCGAGCGTGGACCGGACCAGCTCGTCGTCCCGCCCGGCGCGCCACGCGCGCACCGCCTCGACCGCCCGCGCCTCCACGGCCGGGTCGATCTGCTCGATCGCGTTCGCGCCCTCGGCCTGCAACGGCGACGGCTCGGTGGTGGCGAACCTGTTCACGCCCACCACGACGTCCTCACCGGACTCGACCCGGCGGCGCCGCTCGGCCAGCGAGGACACCAGCGCGGACTTCATGTACCCGGACTCGACCGCCGCGACCGCGCCGCCCATCGCCCGCACCCGGTCGATCTCGGCCCGCGCGCCCGAGACCAGCTCGTCGACCTTCGCCTCCACCACGTGCGAGCCCGCGAACAGGTCCCCGTACTCCAGCAGGTCCGTCTCGTAGGCCAGCACCTGCTGCATCCGCAGCGCCCACTGCTGGTCCCACGGCCGGGGCAGGCCCAGGGCCTCGTTCCACGCGGGCAGCTGGATCGCGCGGGCGCGGGCGTCGCGCGACAGCGTCACGGCCAGCATCTCCAGCACGATCCGCTGCACGTTGTTCTCCGGCTGCGCCTCGGTCAGGCCCAGCGAGTTGACCTGCACGCCGTAGCGGAAGCGGCGGTGCTTGGGGTCGGTGATGCCGTACCGGTCGCGGGTGATCTCGTCCCAGAGCCGGACGAACGCCCGCATCTTGCACATCTCCTCGACGAACCGCACGCCGGCGTTGACGAAGAACGACATGCGCGCGACCACCTCGCCGCGCCGCTCCTCGGGCACCTGCCCGGAGTCGAACACCGAGTCCAGCACCGAGATCGCGGTGGACAGGGAGTAGGCGATCTCCTGCACGGGCGTCGCGCCCGCCTCCTGGAGGTGGTACGAGCAGATGTTGATCGGGTTCCACCTCGGCACGTTCGCCACGGTCCACGCGACCACGTCGGTGATCAGGCGCAGGCTCGGCCCCGGCGGGAACACGTACGTGCCCCGGGACAGGTACTCCTTGATGATGTCGTTCTGCGTGGTGCCGGCGAGGGCCGCGCGGTCCGCGCCCTGCTCCTCGGCCACGCCGACGTACAGCGCGAGCAGCCACATGGCGGTCGCGTTGATGGTCATGGAGGTGTTCGCCCCGGCCAGCGGGATCCGGTCGAACAGCTGCCGCATGTCGCCGACGTGGCTGATCGGCACGCCGACCTTGCCGACCTCGCCGCGCGCCAACTCGTCGTCGGGGTCGTAGCCGGTCTGGGTGGGCAGGTCGAAGGCCACCGACAGGCCGGTCTGCCCCTTGTCCAGGTTGCGGCGGTACAGCGCGTTGGAGGCGGCGGCGCTGGAGTGGCCCGCGTAGGTCCGCATCACCCAGGGGCGGTCGCGTTCGCGGTCTGCCGGGTACGGCACCAGCCACCTCCTGCGTCGTCGTTGCCCGTAGCGTACTGACGGGTAACTCACGCACGGCGTGCCGTTGCTCACTGAATCGAAGTCGGAGGACCATGGCGGACGTGACCGCGCTCACGCTGACCCTGCTGCCGCTGTTCGTGCTGGCCGCGCTCGCCCTGGTGCTCTACTGGGCGTTCGGCAACGACCGCCGCGGGGTGCCCGACCACACCGGGAGCGACTTCGGGCTGCTGGTCGAGGTGGCCGCGGCACCCACGGCGGAGGCGGCGGACGTGCTGACCGCACGGCTGCGCCGGGCCGGGATCAAGGTGACCGCCGTCCGGCGCGGCGGGGTCCACCTGCTGCTGGTGTTCCCCGCCGACGCGCCGGACGCCAAACTCCTGCTGACGACCTGACGCGGACCGTCGGCCGTCGGGCCGGTCAGGCGCCGACCCGCTCCACCGTCGCGCCGAGCTTGCGCAGGTTCTCCACGAAGCCCGGGTAACCGCGCTCGATGTGGAAGATCTCGTACACCTCGGTCGCGCCGTCCGCGCACAGCCCCGCGAGCACCAGCCCCGCGCCCGCGCGGATGTCCGAGGCCCACACGGGCGCGCTGGACAGCCGCTCCACGCCCCGCACCACCGCGTGGTGGCCGTCGGTGCGCGCGTCCGCGCCCAGCCGCACCATCTCCTCGATGAACCGGAACCGCGCCTCGAACAGGTTCTCGGTGATCATCGACGTGCCCTCGGACACGGTGGACAGCGCGATCGCGAACGGCTGGAGGTCGGTGGCGAACCCCGGGTAGGGCAGCGTCACGAAGTCCACCGACCGGGGCCGGTCGTGCTGCACCACGCGGAACGCGCGGTCGCCGTCCAGGGTCACCTCGGCGCCCGCCGTGCGCAGCTTCTCCAGCACCAGGTCGAGGTGGTGCGGGTCCACGCCGCGCACGGTGATGTCGCCCTGGGTCATGACGGCGGCGAACGCCCAGGTCGCGCCGACGATGCGGTCACCGATCACCCGGTGCTCGGTCGGCCGCAGCGACTCCACCCCGTGCACGGTCAGCGTGGACGTGCCCGCGCCCTCGATCCTGGCGCCCATCTGCTGGAGCATCACGCAGATGTCCACGATCTCCGGCTCGCGGGCGGCGTTGTCGATGACCGTGGTGCCGTTGGCCAGCACCGCCGCCATCAGGATGTTCTCGGTGGCGCCGACGCTGGGGAAGTCGAGCCAGATCTGCGCGCCGTGCAGGTTCTCCGCCTCGGCCACCACGCAGCCGTGCTCGATCTCGCTGTGCGCGCCGAGCTTGCGCAGGCCGTTCTGGTGCATGTCCAGCGGGCGCGAGCCGATCGCGTCGCCGCCCGGCAGCGCCACCACGGCCCGCCGGCAGCGGCCCACCAGCGGGCCCAGCACGCAGACCGACGCGCGCAGCTTGCCCATCGCCTCGGAGTCGGCCCGGTGGTTGAGCTCCGCCGGCGTCGTGATGGTGGCGACGTCGCCGGACAGGTCGACCTCGCAGCCCAGGCTGCGCAGGACGTCCGCCATCAGCGGGACGTCCAGGATCTCCGGGCAGTTGGTGATCGTGGTGGTGCCCTCCGCCAGCAGCGCCGCCGCCATCAGCTTCAGCACGCTGTTCTTGGCGCCCACGACGTCGACCTCGCCGACCAGGCGCGCACCGCCCTGGACCCGGAAGTGCTCGCTCACGTAAGGAACTCCTCGCTCGTCGTGCCGCAATCCTACGGAGGTACTTGATCGAGCCCGTTCGCGGTGGCGGGTTCGGGCTCGCGCACGTGTCTAGAGTGCAACCATGGCCGTGCACCTGACGAAGATCTACACCCGCGTCGGCGACGACGGGACCACCGGGCTGGGCGACTTCTCCCGGGTGCCCAAGACCTCGCCGCGCATCGCCGCCTACGCGGACGTCGACGAGACCGGGGCCGTCCTGGGCGTCGCGCTGGCCCTGGGGAACCTCGCCCCCGACGTCACCGAGGTGGTGCGGCGGGTGCAGAACGACCTGTTCGACGTGGGCGCGGACCTGTCCACGCCGATCACGCCCGACCCGGAGCACCCGCCCCTGCGGGTCACCCAGGGCTACGTGGACCGGCTGGAGTCCTGGTGCGACGAGTTCAACGCCCGGCTGGGCAAGCTGGACTCGTTCATCCTCTCCGGCGGCACGCCCGGCGCCGCCCTGCTGCACCAGGCCCGCACCGTGTCCCGGCGCGCCGAGCGCGCCACGTGGACGCTGCTGGAGGCCGAGCCGGAGACCACGAGCCCGCTCGCGGCCAAGTACCTGAACCGGCTGTCGGACCTGCTGTTCATCCTGGCGCGGGTGGCCAACCCGGACGGCGACGTGCTCTGGCGGCCGGGCGGCGACGCCTGACCCCGCATGGGGTGCCGGCGGTCGGGCCGCAGCGCCCGGCCCCGGGAGGGGTCAGGAGGCCCAGGGGATCGAGCGGCCCGGGGGCGCGGACTCCAGCCAGGACAGGAACCCGGTCAGCGCGTCCGGACCCATCGCGATCTCGACCTCGCCCCGGGAGCCGCTGCACCGCAGCACCACCGCGCCCGCCGGCATGGCGTACGCCTCGGCGGGCGTGGGCTCGCGCCGGTCGTCGATCTCGAAGCCCTCGCGCGAGATCAGCACGTCCGGGCCGGAGCGCAGGCTCAGCGCGCGGAACCAGGTGAACTCGTCACCCCGGTAGTGGCCGACACCCAGGTGCCAACCCCGGCCGGAGGACTCCAGCCGGGACCTCAGCGCCACGTGCACGCCACCGGCGCGCAGAACGCGGACGCGGCGCCACACGACGTACGCGAGCACCACCACCGCGGCGAACAGGACCACCCCGACGACTTCGGCGATCCCCACGGCGTTCGTCCGCTCGTCCGCGTCAGGCCGTGTGCCCCGCGGCGCGGAGCCGCGCGTTCGCCCTGGCCTTCTCCGCGTCATCGCCGCTGGAGACGTTCGCCCGAGCCCGCTCGACGTCGATCTCGCCCGACAGCTCGGCGGTCTCGGCGAGGATGCTCACGCCCTCGCCGGTCACCGAGAGGAAGCCACCGTGGACGGCGGCCGTGACGACCTCGCCGTCGGTGGTGCGGACGCGGACCACGCCGCCCTCGACGAGCTGGCCCAGCACGGGCTCGTGGCCCGGCAGGATGCCGATCTCGCCGTCGAGCGTCTGGGCGACCACGGACGTGGCCGTGCCCGTCCACAGGCGGCGTTCCACGGCGACCAACTGGACGGTCATCTCGGCCACGCGCATCTCCCTCGTCGACTGGAGTCGAGGAGCAGTCTAAACGGTGGCCACCGGGCAGCGCCGCACCAGGCCGCATCACGTGTGCTCTACGTGAGGTACCACCCTCCCGGCGGTCGCTCCAACAGCGGTGATCCCGACCGCGACCTGCGGACCTGGTGCCCCACCGGCCCGGCGGGGCTCCGAGCGGCGGGCGGTAAGGTGAGACAGGTCACGGGCACCCGGTGAGGCCCTCCCCCGCCGGTGGGACACTGCACCGGGTGACGACGCCGAAGTCCGTGCTGGAACGGGCGTTCGCGCTGCTGGCGGTGTTCACCGCGGACCGGTCGGCGATGACGCTGTCGGAGCTCAGCCGCCGCTCCGGGCTGCCCCTGAGCACCACCCACCGGCTGGTGGCCGCGCTGGTGGAGCTGCGCGCCCTGACCCGCGACGCGAGGGGCCGCTACTCGGTCGGCCTGCGGCTGCTGGAGCTGGGCGCGCTGTCGCCGAGCAGCCTGGACCTGCGCGACCGGGCGCTGCCGTTCCTGGAGGACCTGTACGAGGTGACGCGGCACAACGTGCAGCTGGCCGTGCGGGACGGGCTGGACGCGGTCTACGTCGAGCGCATCTCGGCGCGGGACGCGGTGAACGTGGTGACGCGGGTGGGCAGCCGGATGCCGCTGCACTGCACGGGCGTCGGGCTGGTGCTGCTGGCCGCCGCGCCCGCGCGGGTGCAGGAGGAGGTGCTGGCGGGGCCGCTTCGGCGGTTCACGCCCAGGACGGTGGTGCGGCCGCGGGACCTGCGGGCGGCGCTGGCGCGGGTGCGCCGCGACGGTTACGCGATCAGCGACCGGCAGATCGAGATGATCACCTGCTCGGTGGCCGCGCCGGTGCGCGACGCGAACGGGGAGGTGGTGGCGGCGGTGTCCGTCGTGGTGCCCGCGAGCACGAGCCGGGACACCGTGGTGCCGGCGGTGCGGGCGTGCGGGCTGACGATCTCGCGCGTGCTGGGGTGGGGCGTGGAGCCCTGACGCCGGGCCCGGCACGGGTCAGCCCCGGCACGCGTCGGGCCTCGGCGCGCGCGGAGCCCGGCACGCCCTGGGCTCCGGCACGCGTGGAGCCCTGAGACCCGCGGAGCCCCGGCACCCGCCGAGCCCCGGCAACGCGTCAACCCCGAAAAGCCCGGGAGGGCCGCTCCCCAACGGGGAGCGGCCCTCCCGGGTCACGGCTCACTTGCCGGCGAGCTTCTTCGCGTTGGCCTCGACGTCGTCGAGCCCGCCGCAGGAGAAGAACGCCTGCTCCGGGTAGTGGTCGAACTCGCCCTTGCAGACGCGGTCGAACGCCTCGATCGTGTCCTTGATCGGCACGAACGAACCCGGCTGGCCGGTGAACTTCTCGGCCACGATGAAGTTCTGGCCCAGGAAGCGCTCCAGGCGACGGGCCCGACCGACGAGGACCTTGTCCTCCTCGGAGAGCTCGTCCATGCCCAGGATCGCGATGATGTCCTGGAGCTCCTTGTACTTCTGCAGGATCCGCTTGACCTCCTGCGCCACCCGGTAGTGCTCCTCGCCGACGATGGTCGGCTCCAGGATCCGGGAGGACGAGGACAGCGGGTCCACCGCCGGGTAGATGCCCTTCTGGGAGATCGGACGGGAGAGCTCCGTCGTCGCGTCCAGGTGGGCGAAGGTGGTGGCGGGCGCCGGGTCGGTGTAGTCGTCCGCGGGCACGTAGATCGCCTGCAGCGAGGTGATCGACTTGCCCCGGGTCGAGGTGATCCGCTCCTGGAGCTCGCCCATCTCGTCCGCCAGCGTCGGCTGGTAGCCCACGGCGGACGGCATCCGACCCAGCAGGGTCGACACCTCGGAGCCCGCCTGGGTGAAGCGGAAGATGTTGTCGATGAACAGCAGCACGTCCTGGCCCTGGACGTCGCGGAAGTACTCGGCCATGGTCAGCGCCGAGAGCGCGACGCGCATGCGCGTGCCGGGCGGCTCGTCCATCTGCCCGAACACCAGGGCGGTGTCGTTGAGGACGCCCATCTCCTCCATCTCCAGGAGGAGGTCGGTGCCCTCACGGGTGCGCTCGCCGACGCCGGCGAACACCGACGTGCCGGAGAACTCGCGGGCGATACGGGTGATCATCTCCTGGATGAGCACCGTCTTGCCCACGCCCGCGCCGCCGAACAGGCCGATCTTGCCGCCCTTGACGTACGGGGTCAGCAGGTCGATGACCTTGATGCCCGTTTCCAGGATCTCGGTCTTGCCCTCCAGCTGGTCGAAGGCCGGCGCCTTGCGGTGGATGCCCCACTGCTCGCCGTCGCGGCCAAGGCCCGGCTGGTCGAGGCAGTCGCCCAGGGCGTTGAACACGTGCCCCTTGACGACGTCGCCGACCGGCACGCTGATCGCGGCGCCGGTGTCGCTCACGGCAGCGCCGCGCACCAGGCCGTCGGTGGGCTGCATGGAGATGCAGCGGACCAGGTTGTCACCCAGGTGCTGGGCGACCTCCAGGGTCAGCGTCTTGGCCACCGCTTCGTAGGTGATCTCGGAGTGCAGGGCGTTGAACAGCTCCGGCACCGCGCCGCGCGGGAACTCCACGTCGACGACGGCACCGATGACCCGGACCACACGGCCGGTGCGGGTGGTGGTGGGAGTAGCAATTGCGGTCATGTCACTCGTCACTTCCTGCGCCACCGGTAAGCGCGGAGGCGCCACCGACGATCTCGCTGATCTCCTGGGTGATCTGGGCCTGACGGGCCGCGTTCGCCTGGCGGCTGAGCGTGCGGACCAGCTCGGTGGCGTTGTCCGTCGCCGCCTTCATCGCGGTCCGCCGCGCCGCCGACTCCGAGGCCGCCGCGTCCAGCAGCGCCGAGAAGAGCCGGGTCTTGACGTACTTCGGCAGCATCGCGCCCAGCAACGTCTCGGCACTCGGCTCGAACGAGTACACCGACTGGAGCTTCTGCGGCTCCGGGTCGTAGTCGACGACCATCGGCGCGATGCGCTTGGCCACCGGCTGCTGGCTCAGCATGGACTTGAACTCGGTGTAGACCACGTGCAGCTCGTCCACGCCCAGGACGCCGTCGGGCCCCGGGTCGTTGCCCTCGTCGTCACTGCCCGCGACGAACGCCTCGACCAGCGCGTCACCGGCCTCGGAGGCGTTGACGTACTGCGGGAGCTGGGAGAACCCGGTCCAGTCGCCCACGATCTCCCGCCGGCGGAACCGGTAGTAGCCCACGCCCTTGCGGCCGACGACGTAGAGCACGGGCTCCTTGCCCTCGGACCGCAGCAGCGAGAACAGCTCCTCGGCCGCCTTGAGCACGTTGGCGTTGTAGCCGCCGCACATGCCCTTGTCGCTGGTGATGACCAGCACGCCGGCCCGCTTGGGGTTCTTGCGCTCGGTCAGCAGCGGGTGGTCGAGGTTCGACGACGCCGTGGCCAGGGAGGAGAGCACACCCGTGATCTCCTGCGCGTAGGGCCGCGACGCCTCGACCCGTCCCTGGGCCTTGGCCAACCGCGACGTGGCGATGAGCTCGTACGCCTTGGTGATCTTCTTGGTCGAGTTGACCGTTCGGATCCGCTGGCGCAGCTCTCGGATCTGTGCCGCCATGCCTACGTCACTTCTCGGTCGGAGCCGGTCGGTTGACCTTCACCGACTCCTGCCCGACCTTGTCGGCGTCCATGGCGGTGGCCGGCGCGTCGTTGACCGCCGGGGTGCCGCCGGACGGGGTGAACTGCTGCTTGAACGACTCGACCGCGTTGACGATGCCCTTCTCGGCGTCGTCCGAGAGCACCTTGGACTCGCGGATGCCGGAGAGGATGGCCTCGTGGTTGCGGCGCACGTGCTCCAGGAACTCCGCCTCGAACCGGCGGATGTCGCCGACCGGGACCGAGTCGAGGTGGCCCTTGGTGCCGAGGTAGATCGAGACGACCTGCTCCTCGACCGGGACCGGCGCGTACTGGCCCTGCTTGAGCAGCTCGACCAGGCGGGCGCCGCGGTCCAGCTGGGCGCGCGAGGCGGCGTCCAGGTCGGACGCGAAGGCGGAGAACGCCTCCAGCTCGCGGAACTGCGACAGGTCGAGGCGCAGCGAGCCGGAGACCGTCTTCATCGCCTTGATCTGCGCGGCGCCACCCACGCGGGACACCGAGATGCCCACGTTGACGGCCGGGCGCACACCGGCGTTGAACAGGTCCGACTCCAGGAAGCACTGGCCGTCGGTGATCGAGATGACGTTGGTCGGGATGTACGCCGACACGTCGTTGGCCTTGGTCTCGATGATCGGCAGACCGGTCATCGAGCCGCCGCCCATGTCGTCGGACAGCTTCGCGCAGCGCTCCAGCAGGCGCGAGTGCAAGTAGAAGACGTCGCCCGGGTACGCCTCGCGGCCCGGCGGGCGGCGCAGCAGCAGCGAGATGGCGCGGTACGCCTCCGCCTGCTTGGTCAGGTCGTCGAAGATGATCAGGACGTGCTTGCCCTGGTACATCCAGTGCTGGCCGATGGCGGAACCGGTGTACGGGGCCAGCCACTTGAAGCCCGCGGAGTCCGACGCCGGGGCCGCGACGATGGTGGTGTACTCCAGCGCGCCCGCCTCCTCCAGCGCGGTCTTGACGCCCGCGATGGTGGAGCCCTTCTGGCCGATGGCGACGTAGACGCAGCGGACCTGCTGCTGCGGGTCGCCGCTCTGCCAGGCCTTCTTCTGGTTGATGATCGTGTCGATGCAGACCGCGGTCTTGCCGGTCTTGCGGTCGCCGATGACCAGCTGGCGCTGGCCGCGGCCGATGGGGGTCATCGAGTCGATGGCCTTGATGCCGGTCTGCATCGGCTCGCCCACCGGCTGGCGCTGGAGCACCGAGGCGGCCTGGAGCTCCAGGGCGCGGTTGTCGTCGGCGACGATGTCGCCGAGACCGTCGATCGGCTGACCGAGCGGGTTCACCACGCGACCCAGGAAGCCGTCGCCGACCGGCACGGAGAGCACCTGGCCGGTCCGCTTGACCTCCTGGCCCTCCTCGATCTTGTCGAAGTCACCCAGGATGACGGCGCCGATCTCGCGCACTTCCAGGTTCAGGGCGACACCGAGCACGCCGCCGGGGAACTCCAGCAGCTCGTTAATCATGGTGCCGGGCAGACCCTCGACGATGGCGATGCCGTCGTAGGTCTCCGCGACGACGCCGACCTCTTCCCGGCTGACTTCCGGGGAGTAGGTCGAGACGTACTTCTCGATCGCACTGCGGATCTCGTCCGACGAGATCGTCAGCTCCGCCATGTCGTTCCTGCTCTCACTTCGTTCTGGGAAAGGGGCTTGTGGGCCGCGGTTCCGGTCGGTCAGCCGGCGAGGTCGCGGCGCAGTGCCGCGAGCCGACCCGCCACGCTGCCGTCGATGACCTCGTCACCGATCTTGATCAGCAGGCCGCCGCGCAGGGCGGGGTCGACCTCCACGTGGAGGGCGATGGGTCGGGAGTAGATCCGGGTCAGCGTGGCTTCGAGGCGGTCACGCTGCGCCGCGTCCAGGTCAACAGCAGAACGGACGTGGGCGACGGATCGTTCCCGGCGCTTGGCCGCGAGCGCCGCGAGGTCGACCAGACCGGCGACGATGCCGCGCCCCCGGGGCTCCCGGACGAGCTGGTCCACCAGGGACCGGGTGGTGGCGTCGACCTTGCCCGCGATGAGCCCGTCGACCAGCGCCACCTTGCCCGCCGGCTCGGCCGCCGGGTCCGAGAGCGCCAGCTCCAGCTCGTGGTTGCCCGCGATGATGCGGCCGAACCGGAACAGCTCGTCCTCGACCGCGTCGAGCCGGCCGTCGCGCTCCGCCCGCACCAGCAGCGTGGTGCGGGCCAGGGACTCGACGCCGTCCACCAGCTCCCGCGGGCTGGACCAGCGGCTGGTCACGACCGTGGCCAGCACCTGGAGGGTCGGGTCGGTGACCTTCGCCCCGAGCAGGCCGCGGAGCAGCTGCTCGCGCCCCGCGGGCTCGGCGGCGTTGTCGGCCAGCGCGCGGCGCAGCGCGGGCTGGCCGGACAGCAGGCCGACGACCGCGAACAGCTCGTCGCCCAGCTCGCCCAGGGCCGCGCTGTTCTTCGTGGCGTCGACGACCTCCAGCAGCCGCAGTTCGGCGGCGGCCAGGGCGTCTCGGCTAGCGGCGTGCAGCGTCATCGGCGTTCCCTCACTTGACGGCCGGGGCCGACGTGCCGTCGAGGTCGGCCAGGAAGCGGTCGACGGTGCCCCGGCGGCGCACCTCGTCCTCCAGCGACTCGCCGACCACGCGGTCCGCGAGGTCGATGGCCAGCCTGCCCAGCTCGCCGCGCAGCTCCGCGACGATCTGCGCCCGCTGCGTCTCCAGCTGGGTCTGCCCCTGCGCGACGATCCGCGCCGATTCCTCCTGGGCCTTGACCCGCAGCTCGCTGATGATCTGCTCGCCCTCGATGCGGGCGTCGTCGCGGATGCGGGCCGCCTCGGCACGCGCCTCGGCCAGCTGAGCCCGGTAGTCCGCCAGCAGCTTCTGCGCCTCGACCTGCGCCTGCTCGGCCTTCTCGATGCCACCCTCGATCTTGGCGGCACGCTCCGCGTACAACGCCTCGAATCGCGGTGCCACGAACTTCTTCATGACGAAGAGCAGCAGCAGGAACGCGACCAGCCCGAGGATGATCTCGGACGTGTGCGGGATGACGGGGTTGATCTCGTCTCCCGCGGCCAGGATGAGGGTAGTCATCTAGGACCTCTTCTCCTCTGTAGCGGTGAGCGGAGGATCAGCCGGCGGCGAGGAAGTAGACGACGAAGCCGAGCAGCGCGAGGACCTCGACGATGGCGAAGGTGGTCCACGCCAGGCCCAGCAGCACACCGCGGGCCTCGGGCTGGCGGGCGGTGCCGCTGATGACCGAGGAGAAGATCAGGCCCACGCCGATGCCCGGACCGATTGCCGCGAGGCCGTAGCCGATGGCCGCGAGGCCGGCGTTGGTGACACCACTGGTGGCGGCTTCCTGGGCAAGAACGATAGCGCTCACTTGTGCTGTTCCCTTTCACTTCGGTCCGCGGAACACCCGCGGATCGGAGGCTTTGAGTGGTTTCTCAGTGCTCTTCGGCCAGCGCCGCGCCGATGTAGTTGGCGGACAGCAGCGCGAAGATGTACGCCTGGAGGACCATGATCAGCGCTTCCAGGAAGGTCAGCGCGATGGCGAAGGCGAAGGCGATCGGCGCGACCACCACGGTGACGCCGCCGGCGAAGAGGAGGTACTCACCCGCCAAGGTGAACACCAACAGGAGCAGGTGACCCGCGAACATGGCCGCGAACACTCGGATCGCGAGCGTGAGCGGGTTCAGGACGAACTTCTGGAAGAACTCGATCGGGATCAGCAGGATGAGCACGTACCACGGCGCGCCGGGCGGCATGGTCTGGTGCTTCAAGTAGCCGAGGAAACCGTGGCGGCGGAACCCGACGAAGTGGTAGACCGGGTAGACGACCAGGAGGGAGACGGCCAGCGGGAACCCGATGTGCGACATCGTGGGGAACTGGATCAGCGGAACGAGGCCGAAGAGGTTGTTCACCAGGATGAAGCTGAAGATCGTGAGGATCAGCGGCACGAAGGGCATGAAGTCCTTGGCGCCGATCTGCTCACGGGCGATCGAGTTGCGACCGAGGTCGTAGGCCGATTCCCCGAGGAACTGGAACTTGCCCGGGACGAGCTTGAGGTTGCGCGTGGCGGCGAGGAAGAACGCGCCGATGATCACGACCGACAGCACCAGCAGCACCATGGGCTTGGTGACGTCGCCGAAGATCGCCGGCGGGAAGAAGTCCTTCGTGCCGGGAGCGACGAACTCATCGCCCGCGGCCAGCACCGTCATGGTCACTGTGTTCCTTCCGGTTCTCCCGGCCGGCGTTCACTCCGCCGGGGGAATCGTCACGATCGGGACTTAACGTACCTTACGGACCGCAAGCGCCCGCGAGAGGCACCCCTCCTACCTGGGTGTCCCGTCTGCGCGCACCGTATACCAGCCGGTAGCTCAGGTGTTGCCGGGGGTGGGCACCACCATCTGACTGCGACTGCGCTTGGAAGCGCGCACCTCCATGAAGGTGGCCACCACGATGGTCGCGACCATGGTGAGCGCCAGCGCGTCGTCGTGCAGCACCGGGAACCGGCGCACGAGCAGCATGACCACCACCAGCAGGACCAGCTTGCCGAGGAAGCCGGCGAACGCGGCGATCATGATGAACTGGAGCGGCAGCGCGGCGGTCTTGCGCATCACGAGCAGCGTCGCGACCGACGACAGGCAGGCGAGCGCGCCGCCGATGAGGGAGCTGACCAGGCCGGGGACCCCCGCCAGCACGGTCCACACCACCGCCGCGACGGCGATCGTCCCGAGCGCCGCCCACAGGGCTCCGCGGAACATCTCGCCCGCGAGGCGCTGCACGACCTTCTCGTGCGTCCACTCCGTGGTGGTCGCAGTGTCGTCCTGGCTCATGTCACCCCTTCCCACCGGTCGGGACCGAGTGTAAAAGGCGGGTGATCCTCACCCCACGATCGGGGGTCAGGAACGGCGCACTTCCCGAAGTCTGGGCACCAGCGAGACCAGCAGCGCGAGGAGCAGGGCGATCGCCAGGCACCAGACCACGACCACCACGTCGAACAGGGTGAGCGCCACCGCGCCGAACGCCAGCACGCCCGCCCACAGGTAGATCAGCAGCACGGCGCGGCGCTGGGAGTGGCCGATCTCCAGCAGCCGGTGGTGCAGGTGCATCTTGTCCGCCGAGAACGGGCTCTCGCCGCGCCGGGTGCGCCGCACGATGGCCATCAGCAGGTCCAGCATCGGCACGAACAGCACCGCGGCGACCACGACCAGCGGCGAGAGCAGGCCGAGCACGTCGGTGGCGCGCACCGACTCGTAGTTGATCTTGCCCGAGGCCGAGATGGTGGCCGCCGACAGCATCAGGCCGATCAGCATCGACCCGGAGTCGCCCATGAAGATGCGCGCCGGGTTGAAGTTGTGCGGCAGGAAGCCCAGGCACGCGCCGGCGAGCGTGGCGGCGATCAGCGCGGGCGGGTACGCGCCCACGTCGCCGCCGTTGTTGCCCAGCAGGCCGATGGAGAACACGCAGGTGGCGGCGGCGGCGATGAGGCCGATGCCGGCCGCCAGCCCGTCCAGGCCGTCCACGAAGTTCATCGCGTTGATCATGGTCACGGCCAGCAGCACGCTCAGGATCGCGCCCTGGTTCTGGTCCAGCGACAGCAGCGAGCCGGTGCCCTCGCCGTCGTCGCCCCACGGCACCCAGAACAGCAGCCACTGGAGCCCGAAGAGCACCAGGATGCCCGCCGAGGTGACCTGACCGGCGAGTTTCGTCAGGGAGTCGAGCTCGAACCGGTCGTCGAGCACGCCCACCAGGACGATCACGCCGCCGCCCACGATGACCGCGTACGGGTCGTTGGAGAAGTCGAAGGCCGACCGCAGCACCGGCAGCTGGTGCGCCAGCAACATGCCGCCGAGCACGCCGCCGTACATGGCCAGCCCGCCCATCCGGGGCATGGGCTTGACGTGCACGTCGCGCGTCCGGGGATGGGCGACCGCGCCGATCCGGTACGCCAGCGCGCGGACCAGCCCCACGAGCAGGAAGGTCACGACGGCGGCGGTCAACGCGACGAGCAGGTACTCCCGGACGGGGAGGACGTTGGACACGGCAGGCAACTGGCCCACGGCAGACTAGCCCCTCGGGGACTGGGTGTCGGGCGGAGTGGGCACCACGCTACTCCGATCGGGAAGATCCACTAGCGGGCGACCTCGACTTCCGCGCCCAGCACCTCGGACACCTCGGCCAGCGGGACCGCGCCCTCGCGCAGCACCACCGGGTCGGGGCCGGTCAGGTCGACGATGGTGGAGGCGACGTTCTCGGTCGCCGGGCCGCCGTCGAGGTAGACCCCGACGTCCTCGCCGAGCTGGTCCCACGCCTCCTGCGCGGTGCCCGCGGGCGGGAAGCCGGACTTGTTGGCGCTGGACACGGCCATCGGGCCGACGTCGCGCAGCAGCTCCAGGGCCACCGGGTGCAGCGGCATCCGCAGCATCACCGTGCCGCGGGTGTGCCCGAGGTCCCAGGACAGCGAGGGCGCGTGCTGGAGGACCAGCGACAGGCCGCCGGGCCAGAACGCCTCGATCAGCGCGCGGGCCTGCCGGGGCACGCTCAGCACCAAGCCGTCGACGGTGGTCCACGAACCGACCAGGACCGGCACCGGCATGTCCGGGCCCCGTCCCTTGGCCTCCAGCAGGTAGCGGACGGCGGTCGCGTCGAACGCGTCGCAGCCGATGCCGTACACGGTGTCGGTGGGGAGGACCACGAGGCGCCCGGAGCGCACCGCGCCCGCGGCGGCGGAGAGACCCGCGGCGCGGTCGTCCTGGACGCTGCAGTCGTAGATCGTGCTCACCCGGACGATCCAAGCACAGCGCGGGGAAGCGCTGCGGCGGAGGTCACGGAGCGGGCCGGCGGGCGTCCGCGGCCCACCGCCGCCTGCGGTGCGCCAGCACCCACCCGAACACGAGCGCGGCGCCCACGCCGACGCCGCCCGCGGTCACCGCCGGGTCGCCGACCGCGGCGCCCACGAAGGGCAGCACCAGCACCGCCAGCGCCACGACCGCCGCGCCGAGGACGGAGTCCGGGGCGACCCAGCGCCACCGCTCGGCGTGCTCCAGCCGGTCGAGCAGGTCCGCGGCGAACGCGGCCAGGTCGGGGTGCGGGCGCAGGTCGAGGACCTCCCGCGCGAGCGCGCGGCAGGCGTCGAGCTGCCCGCGGTCGGTGATCACCAGCGCGCCGTCCTCGGCCACGTCGCGCACCTCGGTGCTGCGGGCGGCCAGGGCGATGGCCAGGTGGTCGCGCAGCACCGGCGTCGGGCCGGTGTGGCGCAGCTCGCGGCGCACCCGCTCCACCGCCGTCGCCGCCCGGCCCGGCACGAACGCGTCGGCGAGCGCGGCCCGGGAGCGGGCGGCGGCGTCGTCGGCGGGGTCGGTGGGGCGCGCGGCGAGCGCGGCGAGGCGTTCGCGCAGCTCCTCGTGCTCACCGGGCACCCGTTCGCCGGGCGCCCGTTCGATCGGGCCGTTGACGGGCACCGCCGACCCTCCGGTTTACTGCTGCGGACTGGGACCACCAGGTTATCCGCAGGGGGAGGACCACCATGGCGAGGCGTTCCGGAGGCGCCCGCGCCGGCCGCCTCGGCGCGCTCCCGCTGGCCTTCGCGATCACCGCCGCGTACGTCGTGGTGGGCGGCGCCGCCGGCGTGCTGGCCCTGCGCGCGGGCACGTCCGCGGCCGGGCCGCCGGCGGCCGCCCCGGCGAGCACGACACCGCGGTTACCGGTCATCACCACGGCGCCACCGGCCGCTCCCCCGTCGTCCGAGCCCGCGCCGTCGTCCGGGCCCACCACGAGCACCACCCCCGCCCCGCCGCCGGGCTTCCGGCGCGTGGAGGCCCCCGGCGGCCTGGTCACGGTCGTGCCGTCGGACTGGGCGGTCGCGCCGGGCACGGTGGCCACGACCCTGGTCGCCACGGACCCGGGCGGGCGGCGGGAGGCCCGGTTCGGCGGCGCGCCGGTCACCGACCCCGGCCGGACGCTGCTGGAGCGCATCACCGCGGCGGCCGAGGAGCGGGGGCGGGAACCCGGCCACGAGCGGCTGGCGCTGGCGGAGACCTCGATCCGGGGTTTCCCGGCCGTGCGGTGGGAGTTCGCGGAGCCCGCCGGGCGGACCGCGGTCGCGTACTGGGAGACCGGCGGGGTCGAGTACGTGGTCTACGCGTCCGGGCCGCCGGAGTCGTGGCCGGACACGCAGGCGCTGCTGACCGCGATGGTCGACGCGGCCCGTCCCTGACGCGCATTCCCCCCGAACGCACCACCGCCGGGCCGCAATCGTGCGGACGGGTTCGCCGCTGTCAGGTCGATCATGGTGGGTACCGAGGGGTGAGGTGGTGCGCGGGGCCGGGACCCGGCCCCGCGCACCGAGGGGGCAAGGCGCATGGGACAGCCGGAGGACGGCGACCGGCACGACGGCGACCGGCACGACGGCGACCGGCACGACGGCGACCGGCACAACACGGTGACGGCGACGACCGTCGAGACGGTCGTGCAGGCGGGCACCATCCGCGGCGGGGTCACCGGGCGGCTCTACCGCTTCACCGTCGAGATGCCGCCGGTGGTGCGCCGGACCGTGGTCGCGGCGCTGGTGGCGACCCTGTTCGCGGGCGGCGCGCACGCCGTGGTCACCCTGGTGCTGCCGCAGTTCGCGCCGATCTACAAGACGGAGTTCCTGGTCGACCTGTCCGGCGCGGGCGCCGCCCCGGAGGACTTCGCGGCGAGCGTCGAGTCCCTGGGCAAGGCGCTGGGCAACTCCGGCGACGACGACGCCGTCGCGCTGCGCGGGTTCGGCGGGGAGTGCGGCGCGGAGGGCAACACGACGCAGCTGGTCGACTTCGGCAAGGACAACCGCGACGAGATCGGGAACGCGGTGCGCGCGGCGTCGCCGTCCGGGCGGGCGACGCTGCTGCGCGGGGTGGTGGAGGCCACCGCCGACTTCTCGGAGCCGTTCTCGCAGGACGCCAAGCAGGTCAACCGCATCATCGTGGTGACCCGCAACGGCGTGGACGCCTGCGACGACGACCGGGGCTTCGTCGAGGAGGAGATGCGGGACCGGGTCGCCGCCGCCGGGCTGGCGATCGAGTTCCGGTTCGTGGGCTACCAGCTCGACGACGACCACCGGGACAACCTGGCGAGGCTGGCCACCGGTGCGGACGCCCCGGAGCCGCTGCTGCCCGACTCCCCCGACGAGCTGCGCGCCGCGCTGGAGTGGGTGACCAACGTCGAGCCGGTCCTGCGGTCCGCGCGCCAGGTCATCGACGTCTTCGACCCCACCGTGGCCGACCTGAACGAGGCGGTCCGGGCGATCGTGGACGGCCGCCTGGACGTCGCCGACCGCACGATCGACGACGTCGCCCCGATCACCGCCGACGCCGAGTTCGAGAACCTGCGCAGCCGGGCGCGAACACCCGCCGCGGTGGACCTGCACGCGAAGACCGTCCAGCTGCGCGACCGGCAGGGGCGCGTGATCGAGGCGGCGCGGCAGCTGCTCGACGCGGCGCGGTCCGGCACACCCTTCGGCGAGCGCTTCGAGGCGTTCCAGCGGGCGGCGGAGGACTACAACGCCCAGGTGGACGCGGTCAACGAGGTCCTCGCCGCGCTGCGCGCCACGAGCCCGGGGGTGACGCGGTGAGGCGGAAGCTGGTCGTCGGCGCGGTGGTGGTGGTCGTGCTGGCGACGTGCCTGGTCACCTACCTGGTGTCGGTGCCGGAGTACCGGACCACTCTGCTGGTGGATGCTTCCGCGCCGGGTGCGGGGTTCGCCTCGGTGGCCGAGGCGGTGGAGGCGGTCGCGCACAACGCCGGCAGCGGGGACGTCCTGGCGCTGCGGCGGTTCGGTGGGGAGTGCGGGGCGGCGGACAACACCGGCGAGGTGGCCGACGAGGCAGCCGAGGTGCCGGGTGCGGTGCGGGGCCTGACGCCCTCGGGGCGGGCGACGCTGCTCAGCGGGATCCTCGCGGCGATCGACGACTTCTCCGGGGTCTACCCGTTGCGCGGTTCGCGGCGCAACCGGATCGTCGTGGTGTCGAGCACCGGGGTGGACGCCTGCACGTCGGACCAGGCCGAGGTGTCGCGGGCGATCCGCGACCGGGTGGCCGCCGCCGGGCTGGAGCTGGACATCCGCGTCGTCGGCCACCGGGTGCCCCAGGGGCAGCGGGAACCGCTGGAGCGGCTGGCGGGCGAGCAGGCCGTGCAGGCGGTGGCCTTCACCGAGGACGCCGCCGAGCTGACCGAGCAGCTGGACAAGCTGATCGTGCCCGACTCCCCCGACGCCGCCCGTATCAGCGTCACCGCGCCACCGGAGCCACCCGCCTACGCGTTCGTGACGCAGACCCGGTTGGGCGTGGCCCGGGGGGAGCGCGTGATCGCGGAGGTGGCCGGGGAGTTCACCTCGTCCGACCCGGAGTTCACCGCGGACCGCCGGTTCGCCTTCGCCACCTCGGCCGCGGGTGTCGCCGTGGTCGACGTGGCGGCGGGCAGCGGCCGCGTGGTGGCCTGCGGTGACTGCGGGTCCGCCGTGCCGGTGGGCGGCAGCCGCATCGCCTGGACCGGGCCGGCGCGCGACCTGGTCGTCCTCGACCTGGGCGAGCCCGGCGCCGAGCCCGCCGCGGTGCTGGCGCTGCCCGAACGGCGGGTGGAGGACCCCCGGTTCGACCCCCTGGTCCTCCCGCCCAAGGCGGTGGCCGGCGGCGAGGGGGTCGTGCTCGTCGCCTCACCCGACCAGCCGTCGGTCTACGGCGGCCCCGACCTCCTCTACCTGGTCGACCTCGACGGACCGGTGCGCGACCTGGGGGTGACCGACGCCAACATCGGCCTCGGCACCGGCACCGCCGTCCTCGCGCCCGACGGCCGGACCGTCGCGTACGCGGGGACCTGGCACGGCGGGGCCTGCCAGGAGGCGACGTCGGTGATCGAGGTGGACGCCGCGACCGGCGCGCCCCGGACCAGTCCCGTGGGCGAGCTGCCCGAGGGCGGCGGCTCGATCACCCGGGACCTCTGGTACGACCGAGGGGGCAGGCTGAACGCGGTCTACGCCGACTGGGCGTGCACGGCGTCCGGCGGCAACTCGACCCCGCGCCTGCCCGCGAGCCACTGGCGGTTGGAGGGCGGCCGGTGGGTGCTGGTGGACCCGGGTCCCCTGCTGGCCTCGCGCCCGGTCGGGGACGACGCGCGCGTGGTGGTCGCCGGGCTCGACGAGTACCTGCGGGTCGGGACGCTCTACGTGGAGACCGGCGGCCGGCGGACCGAGGTGGCCGCCGGGGTGATCGCGATCGCGGTGGCGGACTGAGCCCCGGTCCTCACACCCGGCGGGCGGTGGCGAAGCGGGGCCGGCCGGCCAGGTCGACGTGGTCGGCCACGTCGGTGAGCACGCGCCGGGCGGCGAGCAGCGCGGGCACGGACCCGCCCTGCGTGTCGTCGTGCTCGATCACCACGTGCCCGCCCGGCCGCAGCAGGCGCGCGGCGGCGGTGACCACGTGCCGGATCACGGCCAGCCCGTCCGGGCCGCCGAACACGGCCTGGTGCGGGTCGTGCTCGGCCACCTCCGGGGGCACCTCGGTGCTCTCCGGCACGTAGGGCGGGTTGCACAGCACCAGGTCCACCCGGCCGTTGAGGTCGGCCAGCAGGCCGGGGTCGGTGACGTCGCCCGAGTGCAGGGTGATCGGGGTGTCGCCGGCGTCGGCGCGGGTGTCGGCGTTGCGGCGCGCCCAGGCCAGCGCGGTGACGTCGCGCTCGACCGCGTGCACGCGGGCCGCCGGCAGGTGGTGCGCCGCGGCCAGCGCCAGCGCGCCGGAACCGGTGCACAGGTCGACCACGAGCGGGTCCTTCCCCTCCAGCGCGGCCAGCGCCCAGGCGAGCAGCAGCTCGGTCTCCGGGCGCGGGATGAACACGCCGGGGCCGACGTCGAGGTCGACGCCCCCGAGGTGGGCCCAGCCGGTGATGTGCTGGAGCGGGATGCGCTCCACCCGCCGCAGCACGACCTTGTGCAGGGCGTCCACCACCGGCGGGTCGACCAGCGGGATCAGCGGCAGCCGCGAGCGCTCGACGCCGAGCACGTGCGCGGCGAGCAGCTCGGCGTCGGCCCGGGGGCTGTCGACACCCGCGGCGGCCAGCATGCGCTCGGCTTCGAGGATGGCCAGTCGCAGCGGGTGTCGGGTCATGCGCGCAAGGGTAGGGCTCTCAGAAGTTGATCATGTGTCCGGCCAGGCCGTGCACGGCCTCCTTGACGGCCTCGCTGAGCGTGGGGTGCGCGTGCACGTTGCGGGCGACCTCGTGCACGGTCAGGTCCCACTGCTGCGCCAGGGTCAGCTCGGGCAGCAGCTCGGTCACGTCCGGGCCGATCATGTGCCCGCCCAGCAGCTCGCCGTACTTGGCGTCGCTGATGAGCTTGACGAAACCGGTGGAGTCGCCCAGGCCGTGCGCCTTGCCGTTGGCGGTGAAGGGGAACTTCGCCACCTGGACGTCGAAGCCCTTCTCGCGGGCCTGCGCCTCGGTGTAGCCGAACGAGGCGATCTGCGGCTGGCAGTAGGTCGCCCGCGGGATCATCACGAAGTCCAGCTCCACGGTCTCCGCGCCGGCGATGGTCTCGGCGGCGATGATGCCCATGGCCTCGGCGGTGTGGGCGAGCATCAGCTTCGCCGTCACGTCCCCGATCGCGTAGATGTTCGACACGTTCGTGCGTCCCCGGCCGTCCACCGCGATGGCGCCGCGCTCGGTCAGCTCGACCCCGGTGTGCTCCAGGCCGTAGCCCTCGACGCGCGGCTGGAAGCCGATGGCCTGCATGACCTTGTCGGCCTCCAGGACCTCCTCCCGACCGTCCTTGGACACGGTCACGCGCACCTTGTCGCCGCTGTCGTCGATGGACTCGACCCGGGTGGAGGTGCGCACCTCGATGCCCAGCCGCTTGTAGCGCTTGGCCAGCTCGGTGGAGACCTCGACGTCCTCCAGCGGCACCATCCGGTCGAGGAACTCCACGATCGTGACCTTGACGCCGTAGTTGTGGAGCACGTAGGCGAACTCCACGCCGATGGCGCCGGCGCCGGCGATGACGATGCTGCCGGGCAGCTCCCTGGTCAGGATCTGCTCCTCGTAGGTCACCACCCGGTCGGACAGCTCCGTGCCCGGCAGGAGGCGGGTGGTCGCGCCGGCGGCGATGATCGCGTGATCGAACGTGACCGTGTCGTCACCCACCCGGACGGTGTTCGCGTCGACGAAGGTCGCCCAACCGTTGATCTCGGTGATGCCGTTCTTCTTCATCAGGAAGTGCACGCCCTTGACGCGCCCGTCCGCGACCTTGCGGCTGCGGTCGAACGCCGCGCCGAAGTCGAACTTCACCGAGCCGTCGACCTGGATGCCGTAGGTCTTCTGCTCGTGGGTGAAGATGTGGGCCAGCTCGGCGTTGCGCAGGAGGGCCTTCGACGGGATGCAGCCCACGTTGAGGCAGACCCCGCCCCAGTAACGCTCCTCGATGACAGCGGTCTTCAGGCCCAGCTGGGCCGCGCGGATCGCGGCGACGTACCCGCCTGGCCCCGCACCGAGGACCACGACGTCGAAGTGTGCGCTCATGGCCCCAACACTAGGCGCGGAGCTGGTCCGACAAGAACTCGACGGTGCGCCGCCACGCGTCGGCGCGGGCCGCGGCCGTGGCGGCGGGCGTGCCGCCCACGAGCAACCGCACACCGGGGCCGGGCACCACCACGTCCGCGGTCGACCGGTGCGGCGGGCCCGCGATCAGGTGCCCCGCGCCGGGGTACACCACGTGCTCGTACCGGAAAGGGTGAGAGTGGGCCTCGAGCCGCCGGTGGGCGACCTCGCCCAGCTCCGCGCTCGGCCACGACCGGTCGTCACCGGCGGAGAGGAGCAGCACACCGCCGTTGATCCGCTCGACGGGGATCTCGGTGTCCTCGGGGACGCCGTCGGTGAGGTCGAACGCGAGCCCCAGCGGCACCGGTTCGCCGTCGACCACCGCCGCCCGCAGCTCCGCCGGGACCGAGTACGGCAGGTACGGCAGCGGGCGGCCGGCGAGCGTCCAGGACGCGGCCTCGTGCTCCAGCTTCTGGAGCAACCGGTGGCCGGGCCCGACGCACTGCGTCACCACCCCGCTGCCCACCACGCTCACCACGGCCTTGACCTGCGGGAACGTCGCACCGAGCAGCAGCGCCAGCTCACCGCCGCGCGACCCGCCGACCAGGCCGACGCGGTCGCCCAGCAGGTCCAGGGCCGGGGCGAAGTGCTCCAGGGGGATCTCGACCAGGTCCGCCGGCACGCCCTCGACGCCGAAGTAGGCCAGGGCCAGCGCGGTGAACCCGTGCCCGGCGAGCAGGGCGGCGTCCAGCTCGTGCAGACCGCCCTCGGAGCCCCCGAGCACCACCACGCCGGGGTGCGGGCCCTCGTCGCCGGGCTCGAACAGCACGCCGACCAAGCCGTTCTCGCGCACCTCGGTGCGCTTGACGTCCGCCGGCACGGTGAGGCGCTCGACCTCCACCCGGCCCACGCCGTCGACCTCCACGACCGCGGTGCCGAGGGGTTCCGCGCCGGTCGGCGCCATCGACCAGAACAACCCCATCGGGTCCACACCGGAGTAGTCGCCGGAGACCGGGGCGTGCCGGGTGAGGTCGACCACACCGCGCTCGTCGGCCCGGAACACCGCCTCGGCGGCGCGGTCGCCCTCGCGGGCCCGCACGGTCACGACCCGGTCCGGTTCGAGGCCCTCCACGCGCACGTCCAGCGCGGTGTCGAGCGGGGCGCCGATCGGGTCCACCAGGATCTCGGCCATCGCGCGCCCCTCTCGTCGGTCAGCCGCCGGCGAGCCGCTCCGCCCGGTCGGCCGCCGCGAGGGCGTCGAGCACCGCGTCGAGGTCGCCGTCCAGCACTTGGTCCAGGTTATGGGCTTTGTACCCCACCCGGTGGTCGGAGATGCGGGATTCCGGGAAGTTGTAGGTGCGGACCCGCTCGGAGCGGTCCACGGTGCGGATCTGCGAGCGGCGGGCGTCCGACGCCTCCTGCTGCTGCTTCTCCTCGGCCAGCGCGGTCAGCCGGGCCCGGAGCACCTGCATGGCGCGGGCCTTGTTCTGGAGCTGGCTGCGCTCGTTCTGGCAGGACACCACGATGCCGGTCGGCAGGTGCGTGATGCGCACGGCCGAGTCCGTGGTGTTGACGCTCTGGCCGCCCTTGCCCGACGAGCGGAAGACGTCGACGCGCAGGTCGTTCTCGTCGACCTCGACCTCCACGTCCTCGGTCTCGGGGAAGATCAGGACGCCCGCGGCGGAGGTGTGGATGCGCCCCTGCGACTCGGTGACGGGCACGCGCTGCACGCGGTGCACGCCGCCCTCCCACTTCAGCCGGGCCCAGACGCCGTCCGGGTCGTCGCCGCGGCTCTTGATGGCGACCGTCACGTCCTTGAAGCCGCCCAGGTCGGAGTCGGTGCCGTCGAGGACCTCGGTCTTCCAGCCGTGGCGCTCGGCGTACCGGACGTACATGCGCAGCAGGTCGCCCGCGAACAGGGCCGACTCCTCGCCGCCCTCGCCGGACTTGATCTCCATGACCACGTCGGCGCCGTCGTGCGGGTCGCGCGGGAGCAGCAGCTCGGTGAGGCGGCCCTCCAGGGCGGGGATGCTGCCGGCCAGCTGCTCGGCCTCCGCCGCGAACGTCGGGTCCTCGGCCGCGAACTCCCGGGCCGTCTCCAGGTCGGACCGCACCCGCTCCAGCTCGCGGGCGGTCCGCACGATCGGGGTCAGCTCGGCGTAGCGCTTGCCGAGCTTGCGCGCCCCCGCCTGGTCGGCGTGCACCGAGGGATCGGCGAGCATGACCTCCAGCTCGGCGTGCTCGGCCAGCAGGGCGTCCAGCGTCACGGTCGGTGCTCCGGTGTCTCGGGGGTGTCTCTCGGGATGTCTCTCAGGGGTGTCTCCCGAGGGGGGAGACGACAGCGGTGTCCGGAGACGACAACGGCGCCCACCCACGTGCCGGGGTGGACGCCGTTCTGGCAGCTACTTGGCGCGCTTGCCGTATCGGGCCTCGAAGCGCGCGACCCGACCACCGGTGTCGAGGATCTTCTGCTTGCCCGTGTAGAACGGGTGGCAGTTCGAGCAGACCTCGACGTGGATGGCGCCGGACGACTTGGTGCTGCGGGTGGTGAAGGTGTTGCCGCAACCGCAGGTGACCTCGGTCGTCACGTACTCGGGGTGAATGCCGGTCTTCAACGTCTCGTCCCTTTCCTCGATGGCCGCCGGGTCCTCGTGGTTCTCGTCGTTCTTCGAGGTGAACCGGAGCCGGACTCGACCCGACAGTGTGCCAGATCGGCTGACGTGCACTGCAACGCGTGCCCGGGTGCGGATGTTCCCGTGGCCGGGGTCACTACCGTTTGCCGATGGCCGCCGACCTTTCGGCGCAGCGGGTGACCGCTGACCTACGGGGCGTGGGTGTCGCGTTGCCGGAACGCCACACTTGGGCCCGTGCTGTGCGCTGCCGGACGCCCCCTGCGGTTGACCACGTGGCTGGCCGTGCCGTTCCTGTTCAGCGGTGCCGTCCTCGGCCTCACCGGCCTGGGTGGGCTGCTGGTCGGCTCCTCCGACCCCGTGACCCTGTCGAGCCCGCTGTTCGGCGCGGGTGTCGCCGTGGCCGTGGTCGCCTCCGGCTCGGTCGCCTGGACCGCCCCGTGGCAGCGCACCTGGCTGCGCTGGCCCTACCTGACGGGCGTGATGTGCCTGGGCACCGCCACCGACGGCTTACCCGTGCCGATCCTCCCCGCCCTGGCCATCGGCCTCCCGACCACGACCCTCCTGGTCACCCAGTACTTCCGCGAACGCCGCCGCACCGCAGCCCTGTCCAAAGCCGGCCACCCCCCGACCACCCCCTGCTGACCCGCGAGTCGTACCTCCAGACCTCGCGAGTCGTACGTCCAGGACCCCCGAATTCAGTGTTCAGAACGGGGCGGAGGCCCCGATGGGGTGACACGAACGCTGAATTCGGGGGGCGCGAACGTACGACACGCCGGGTCTGGGCGTACGACTCGCGGATGTGGGTAGGCCCGCCCGGTGGGGCCGGGCGGGCCTGGTGAACTGGTGGTGCCGGGTCAGTCGTTGTCCCCACCCGGGGTGGTCTTGGCCACCTGCATCAGGAACTCGATGTTGGTGCGGGACTTGCGCAGGCGGTCCAGCAGCAGGTCGATGGCCTGCTGGCCGTCGAGGGCGTGGAGCACCCGGCGCAGCTTGTGCATGACCGCCAGCTCGTCGGGCGAGAGCAGCAGGTCTTCCTTGCGGGTGCCGGACGAGTCGACGTCCACCGCCGGGAAGGTGCGCTTGTCCGCGATCTTGCGGTCGAGCTTGAGCTCCGCGTTGCCGGTGCCCTTGAACTCCTCGAAGATCACGCTGTCGCCGGCCGAACCCGTCTCGACCAGCGCCGTGGCGATGACCGTGAGGCTGCCGCCGCCCTCGATGTTGCGGGCCGCGCCGAGGAACCGCTTCGGCGGGTACAGCGCCGTCGAGTCGACACCACCGGACAGGATGCGGCCGGACGCCGGCGCCGCCAGGTTGTAGGCACGACCCAGGCGGGTGATGGAGTCCAGCAGCACGACCACGTCGTGACCCATCTCGACCAGGCGCTTGGCCCGCTCGATGGCCAGCTCCGAGATCGTGGTGTGGTCCGACGGCGGGCGGTCGAAGGTGGAGGCGATGACCTCGCCCTTCACCGACCGCTGCATGTCGGTGACCTCTTCCGGGCGCTCGTCCACCAGCACCACCATCAGGTGACACTCGGGGTTGTTCGTCGTGATCGCGTTGGCGATCGACTGGAGCACCGAGGTCTTGCCCGCCTTCGGCGGCGACACGACCAGGGCCCGCTGGCCCTTGCCGATCGGCATCACCAGGTCGATGACGCGCGTGGTGAGGATGTGCGGTTCGGTCTCCAGGCGCAGCCGCTCGTTCGGGTAGAGCGGCGTCAGCTTGGTGAAGTCCGGCCGGTTGCGCGACTCCTCCGGGTCCAGGCCGTTGATCTTGTCGACCCGGACCAGGGGGTTGAACTTCTGCCGCTGCTGCTCGCCGTCGCGGGGCTGGCGCACCGCGCCGATGAGCGCGTCACCGCGCCGCAGGCCGTACTTGCGGACCAGCGACAGCGAGACGTAGACGTCGTTCGGCCCGGCCAGGTAGCCCGACGTGCGGACGAACGCGTAGTTCTCCAGCACGTCCAGGATGCCCGCCACGGGCAGCAGGACGTCGTCGTCGCGCACCTCGGTGTCGGTGGTGCCGCCACCGGTCTCGGTCCGGCCACCGCGGCGGCGGCGGTCGCGGAAGCGACGACCCCTGCGGCCGCCCTCGTCGTCACCGTCGTCGTCCGGGACGTTCGAGCGGTTGCGGTCCTCGCGATCGCGGTCCCGATCGCGGTCACGGCCGCGATCACGATCCCGATCGCGGTCGCCGCGACCACTGCGGTCGCCCCGGTCACTCCGGTCGCCGCGGTCACTCCGGTCGCTGCGGTCACCTCGATCGCCGCGGTCACTCCGGTCACCGCGCTCGCCGCGGTCACCCCGCTCGCCGCGGTCCTGGCGGCCACCGCGGTCGCCCCGGTCACCGCGCTCGCCGCGGTCCTGGCGCTGTTCGCGCTGCTCGCCACGGTCGCCGCGCTCGGGCCGGTCCTGCTGGGGACGCTCGACCGCGGGCGCCGACTGCTGCGGCTGGGCCTCGGCCGGCGCGGCGGCAGCGGCGGGGGCGACGGGCGCCTCCGGGCTGCCGGCGGGCCGGTTGGCGGAGCGGCGGCGACGGTTGCCCCGGCGACCGCCCTCCTCCTCGCCCTGCCGGTCGACCACGTCGAGCTGCTGCTGGGTGGGCTTCTCCACGGGCTTCTCGGCGGGCGCGGACGCCTCGGCGGCCTTCTCCGCGACCGGCGCCTTGGCGGCGGCGGGCGTCGAGGCGGCCTTCTTCTCGGCCTTGGGCGGCGTCGCGGCGCTGCCCCGACCGGAGGTGCCGCCCTGCCGTTCCTTGATGGCCGCGATCAGGTCGCCCTTGCGCAGCCCGGCGGTGCCGGTGATGCCGAGCTGACCCGCGAGCTCACGGAGCTCGGCCAGCACCATGCCGGAGAGTCCGGCGCGCTTGCGCGGCGGGGCGCTGCCGTTCGTAGGGGTGGTCAGAGCGTTCTCCTCGGCTCCGGAACTGGCGGTGTTGGGAGCAGCAGGAGCTTCGCTGCTCAGCACATCGGTGTTGCTCACACATGTCCTTCCTGACCGGACCGCGCCTCCTACGCGGCCCAGCGGACCTGCCGTCCGACGGAACGCGGACCGGCAGTTTCGCCCCGGTGCGGTCGGACTTCGTCGGCGCGGAACGCGCGCGAACGGCGGAGCCCTCCGGTACGGGACTTTCGGTCACACGGCGAGCGGGTGCCTCCCAGCGCCAACCCCGTCCATCCGGCACCGGGCCAAGTCACTGGAGGAATGCGATCCGGAACGAACGTCCGGGCACCACACCGGCGCCCGTGCGCGCGGTGACTGATGGCCCCGAGGGTAGACGCCGGTCCGGCCAGGTGCAACAACCGACGCGCGGCGCGTCGCGTCACTCAGCCGAGTGGCGCAACGCACACCCCGCCCAGGTCAACCGGGACCCGGTGCGCCTCGAACCCCTCCAGGTCCACCCCCGCCGGCAGCTCGCCGCCCACCGGCAGGGCCAGGACCGAGGGTCCCGCCCCGGACACCGCCGCCGCCACCCCGGCCGCGCGCAGCGCCCGGACCAGCCGGGAGGTCGCGGGCCAGGCCGGCTCCCGGTACGGCTCGTGCAGCCGGTCGTCCAGCGCGTTGACCAGCAGTGACGGGTCGGTGGAGAGCGCGTGCACGGCCAGCGCCGACCGGGCCGCGGCGAACGCCGCGTCGCCGTGCGGCACCTCCCGCGGCAGCAGGCCGCGGGTCGTGTGCGTGGAGGACTCCTCCGCGGGCACCAGCACCACCGGCGACACGCCCGGGTGCGGGTCCACGCGCACCGCGAGGTAGCGGTCACCCTCCGTCCAGGCGATCACCACGCCGCCGAACATGCTGGCCGCGGCGTTGTCGGCGTGGCCCTCGAACTCCGCGGCGAGTTGCAACGCGCTCGTGTCCAACTCGCGACCGGCCAGCCCGTAGGCCGCCGCCACGCCCGCCACGACCGCGGCCGCCGACGAGCCCAGGCCGCGGGCGTGCGGGATGGCGTTGCGGCACCTCAGCCGCAGGCCGGGCACCTCCAGCCCGAGGTGGGCGCCCGCCGCGCGGAAGGCCCGCACGACCAGGTGACGCTCGTCGGTGGGCACGCCCGCCACGCCCTCGCCGCCGACCTCGACCACCAGCCCGTCCGGGACGACCTCGAAGTCCAGCTCGTCGTGCAGGCCCAGGGCCAGGCCCAGGGTGTCGAAGCCGGAGCCGAGGTTCGCCGTGGAGGCGGGCACCCGCACCCGGACCCCCGTGACGCCGGCCACGTCCGCCACGCCCGCCGGGACCTCCGCGGTGGCGGACCCCGGGCCCGTCACGCCAGCTCCAGGCGGGTCGCCACCGCGCCCGGGTCCACCGGCACCGGCTCGACCTCGACCATGTCGAGCAGCGCCGAGCCGGGGTCCTTGAGGCCGTGGCCCGTGACCGTGCACACGACCGTGGAGCCCTTCGGCAGCCGACCGTCGGCGGCGGTGGCCAGCAGGCCGGCCACGCTGGTCGCGGACGCGGGCTCGACGAAGATGCCCTCGGTGGCGGCGAGCAGCCGGTACGCCTCCATGATCTTCTCGTCGGTCACCGCCTCGAACAGCCCGCCGGACTCCTCCTTGGCCGTGACCGCGCCGGTCCACGACGCGGGGCTGCCCACCCGGATGGCGGTCGCGATGGTCTCGGGGTCGGCCACCGGCTCGCCCAGCACCAGCGGCGCGGCGCCCGCGGCCTGGAACCCGAACATGCGGGGAGCCGAAGCCACCACGCCGTCCCGGAGGTAGTCGGAGTAGCCGCGCCAGTACGCGGTGATGTTGCCCGCGTTGCCGACGGGCAGGCAGTGCACGTCCGGCGCGCGGCCGAGCACGTCGCAGATCTCCCACGCGGCGGTCTTCTGCCCGACCAGCCGCACCGGGTTGACCGAGTTGACCAGCGTGATCGGGTACTCGCTCGCGGTCTTGGCCGCCAGTTCGAGGCAGTCGTCGAAGTTGCCGTCGATCTGGAGGATGCGCGCGCCGTGCGCCACGGCCTGCGCCAGCTTGCCCAGCGCGATCTTGCCGCGCGGGACGAGCACCGCCGCCCGCAGGCCCGCCTTGGCCGCGTAGGCCGCCGCGGACGCCGACGTGTTGCCGGTCGACGCGCAGATGACCGCCTGCACGCCGCCGGCCAGCGCGTGCGTCATGGCCACGGTCATGCCGCGGTCCTTGAACGAGCCGGTCGGGTTCGCGCCCTCGACCTTGACGTGCACCTCGCAGCCGGTGACCTCCGACAGGTGCTCGGCGAGCACCAGGGGGGTGCCGCCCTCGTGCAGGGTGATCACGCGCGCGCCCGCGGGCAGCTGGATCCGGTCCGCGTAGGCGTGGATGATGCCGGGCCACCCCGCCCGCACCGCTGTCCGGTTCCCGGCTCCGCCGGGGGCAGCCTGGGTCGTCATGTCTCTTCGCCTTCCACGCGCATCACGCTGACCACTTCCCTGACCACGGGCAGCCCGCCGATTTTGTCCACGGTCGACCGCAGTGCCGCGTCGGTCGCGGCGTGGGTGACGACCACCAGGCTGGCGTCGTCGACCCGCCCCTCCTGCCGGACCGCGGCGATGCTCACGTCGTGCTCCGCGAACACCGCCGCGACCTGCGACAACACGCCCGCCCGGTCGGCGACGTCGAGGCTGATGTGATAACGCGTGGGGGTTTGCCCCATGGGTCGCGCGGGCAGGCCCGCGTAGGCCGACTCGCGCGGGCCGCGCCCGCCCTGGACCAGGTTGCGGGCCACCGCGACGAGGTCCCCGAGCACCGCGCTGGCCGTGGGCGCGCCACCGGCGCCCTGGCCGTAGAACATCATCTCGCCGGCCGCGTCGGCCTCGACGAACACGGCGTTGAACGCCCCGTTCACCCCGGCCAGCGGGTGCGACCGGGGGATCATCGCCGGGTGCACGCGCACCGACACCGACTCCTGGTCGCCCTCGGTCACGCGCTCGCAGATGGCCAGCAGCTTGACCGTGCGGCCCAGCGCCCTGGCGGCCGCGATGTCGGCCGCGCTGACCGAGGCGATGCCCTCGCGGTGCACGTCGGAGGCGGTGACCCGGGTGTGGAACGCCAGCGAGGCCAGGATCGCGGCCTTGGACGCGGCGTCGAACCCGTCCACGTCGGCGGTCGGGTCGGCCTCGGCGTAGCCCAGCCGGGTGGCCTCCTCCAGCGTCTCGCCGTAGCTCGCGCCGGTGGAGTCCATGCCGGAGAGGATGAAGTTGGTGGTGCCGTTGACGATGCCCATCACCCGGGTGATGCGGTCGCCCGCCAGCGATTCGCGCAGCGGCCGGAGCAGCGGGATCGCGCCCGCCACGGCCGCCTCGAAGTACAGGTCGGCGCCCGAGCCGTCGGCGGCTGCGGACAGCTCGGCCGAGTGCTCGGCCAGCAGCGCCTTGTTGGCCGTCACCACCGACTTGCCCGCGCGCAGGGCGTCGAGCAGCAGCGTCCGGGCGGGCTCGATGCCGCCGATGACCTCCACCACCACGTCGACGTCCGAGGCGACCAGCGCCGCCGCGTCGGTGGTGAGCAGGTCGGCGGGCACCTCGCGGTGCTTGTTCGGCTTGCGCACCGCGATGCCGGCCAGCTCCACCGGCGCGCCGACGCGGGCGGCCAGGTCGGCCGCCTGGCCGGTGAGCAGCCGCACCACCTCGGTGCCGACGGTGCCGCAGCCCAGCAACGCGACCCTGATCGGCTTTTGGCTTGGCACGTCATACCTCCAGGCGGAACAGGTCTTCCTCGGTCTCCCGGCGCAGCAGCAGCCGGGGTTCCCCGTCCAGTACGGCGGCGAGCGCGGGCCGCGGCAGCCGGTTGTAGCCGCTGGCCATCGAGTAGCAGTAGGCGCCGGTCGCGGCGACCGCGAGCAGGTCGCCGGGCGCGAGGTCGTCGGGCAGCCAGCAGTCGCGCACCACCACGTCGCCGGACTCGCAGTGCTTGCCGACCACGCGGCACAGCACCGACCGGGCGTCCTCGGGCGCGCCCCGGGAGACCAGCCGGCAGTCGTAGACCGCGTCGTAGAGGGCGGTGCGGATGTTGTCGCTCATGCCGCCGTCGACGCTGACGTAGCGGCGGACCGCGCCCGCGTCGAGCTGGACGTCCTTGATGGTGCCCACCTCGTACAGCGTCACCGTGCCGGGGCCCACGATCGCCCGGCCCGGCTCGACCGCGATCCTCGGCACCGGCAGGCCGGCGTGCTCGCACTCCTTGGACACGATGTTGTGCAGCTGCCGCGCCAGCTCGGCGGGCGGCGGCGGGTCGTCGTCCCGGGTGTAGGCGATGCCGAGGCCGCCGCCGAGGTCGATGGTGTCGACGTGCTCCAGGACGCCGTCGCCGTGCTCGTCGCGCAGCTCGGCCAGCAGCGCGACGACCCGCCGGGCGGCCACCTCGAAGCCGCTGGCGTCGAAGATCTGCGAGCCGATGTGGCTGTGCAGGCCGATCAGCCGCAGGCCCTGGGCCTTGAGCACCCGGCGGGCGGCCTCGGCGGCGTCGCCGGAGGACAGCGAGAAGCCGAACTTCTGGTCCTCGTGGGCGGTGGCGATGAACTCGTGGGTGTGCGCCTCGACGCCGACGGTGACCCGGATCATCACCGGCTGCACGCGACCGCGCTCGCGGGCGAGGTGGTCGAGCCGGGCGATCTCGTGGAACGAGTCGAGCACGACCGCGCCCACGCCCGCCTCGACCGCGGCGGCCAGCTCGGCCGCGGACTTGTTGTTGCCGTGCAGCGCGATGCGCTCGGGCGGGAAGTCCGCGCGCAGCGCGACGGCCAGTTCGCCGCCGCTGCACACGTCGATGCTCAGGCCCTCCTCGGCGACCCACCGGGCGATCGCCACGGACAGGAACGCCTTGGACGCGTAGTGCACCAGGGTCGGGTCGCCGAACGCCTTCGCGTGGTCGCGGCAGCGCGAGCGGAAGTCGGCCTCGTCCATCACGAACAGCGGGGTGCCGTGCTCCTCGACGAGCCGCCGCACGTCCACGCCGCCCAGGCTGACCACGCCGTCGGCACCGCGCCCGGCGTTCCGCGGCCACACGTTCGGGTGAAGTTGGTCGAGTTCCCCGGGCGTGGTCGGGCGCTGGCCCGCCGTGCTGCCGGGGAGCAGGACGTCGGCGTGCCGGGGACCGGCCGGGTGCGCGCGCATCACATCCGCTCCGGGGCGGTCACGCCGAGCAGGCCCAGGCCGTTGGCGAACACCTGGCGCGTGGCCGCGACCAGCCGGAGCCGGGCGCGGTGCAGGTCGGTGGTCTCCTCGTCGCCGCGCGGCAGCACCCGGCACGCCTCGTGGAACCGGTGGTAGGTGCCCGCCAGCTCCTCCAGGTAGCGCGCGACGCGGTGCGGTTCGCGCAGCTCGCCGGCCGTGGCCACGACGCGCGGGAACTCGCCGAGGGTGCGGATCAGGTCGCCCTCGCGCTCGTGGGTGAGCAGGTCGAGCGCGTCGCCGGGGGTCACGCCGAGCTCGGCGGCGTTGCGCAGCACCGACGACAGCCGCGCGTGCGCGTACTGGACGTAGAACACCGGGTTGTCGTTGCTGCGCTTGCGCAGCAGGTCCAGGTCGATGTCCAGGGACGAGTCGACCGAGGAGCGGCTCATCGCGTACCGGGCCGCGTCCACGCCCACCGCGTCCACCAGGTCCTGCATGGTGATGACGGTGCCCGCGCGCTTGCTCATCCGGACCGGCTTGCCGTCGCTGACCAGGTTCACCAGCTGGCCGATCAGCACCTCGACCGCGTCGGGGTCGTCGCCCAGCGCCGCGGCGGCGGCCTTGAGCCGGCCGACGTAGCCGTGGTGGTCCGCGCCGAGCATGTAGATGCACAGGTCGAAGCCGCGCGACCGCTTGTCCACCAGGTAGGCGATGTCGCCCGCGATGTAGGCCGGGTCGCCGTCGCTCTTGATGACCACGCGGTCCTTGTCGTCGCCGAACTCGGTGGACCGCAGCCACCACGCGCCGTTGTCGAAGTACAGCGCGCCGGAGGACTTCAGCTGCTCGACGGCCTTGGTCACGGCGCCGGACTCGTGCAGCGAGTTCTCGTGGAAGAAGACGTCGAAGTCGGTGCCGAAGTCGTGGAGGTCCTCCTTGATCTCCTCGAACATCAGGTTCACGCCGATCCGGCGGAACACCTCGGGCGAGTCCGCCGAGGTCAGCGCGCCGGGCTCCTGCCGGAGCACCTCGGCCGCGATGTCGCCGATGTAGCCGCCCGCGTAGCCGTCCTCGGGGGCCGGGGCGCCCTGGGCGGCGGCGATCAGGGACCGCACGAACCGGTCGATCTGCGCGCCCGCGTCGTTGAAGTAGTACTCGCGGGTCACCTCGCCGCCGTTGAACGCCAGCACGCGGCCCAGCGCGTCGCCGACCGCGGCCCAGCGGGTGCCGCCCAGGTGGATCGGACCGGTCGGGTTCGCCGAGACGAACTCCAGGTTGATCTTCCGCCCGGCCAGGGCGGCGCCGCGCCCGTAGTCCGCGCCGGCCGCGACCACGTCCCGCACGATCGCGCCCTGCGCGTCGGCGGCCAGGCGCAGGTTGAGGAAGCCGGGGCCCGCCACCTCGACCGAGGAGATGGCGTCGGTCGAGGTCAGCGCCTCGGCGAGCCAGCCGGCGAAGTCGCGGGGGGTGACGCCCGCCTTCTTGGCGGTCTGGAGGGCCACGTTGGTCGCGTAGTCGCCGTGCTCGGGGTTGCGGGGGCGTTCGATCGTGACCGCTGTCGGCAGGGCGGCGGGGTCGAGGCCGCGGGTGGACATCACGTCCAGGGCCGTCGCCCGGACCAGTTCGGCTAGCGCAGCGGGAGTCACCCGGCAAGTCTAGGGAAGCGTTCCCGCTGGTCTCGACTGGGATGCTCGTCCCGATCCGTGAGAAGGGCAACTGTGAACGGCAACCCTCGGTGACGGGGAGTTGACGGTGATCCGACACCGGGTCCCTACACTGGCCCGCGGCATGGGCGTATGACGAGACTGAGGCGGACATGACCAGCGGCAAGAAGAACAAGGCCGCGCGCTCCAGCGTTGCGGCGGCGCGCTCCTCGGTGGTGGCGAAGAAGCCGAAGCCGTGGGGGACCATCCTGGCGGTGGTCGCCGTCCTGGGCCTGGCGGCGGGTGTGTTCGGGTACGCGTACGCGCGGATCGACGAGAAGAACGACCGCGAGGCGGCCCTGGCCCGGTGGAACCCCTCCGAGGAGAACAAGGACCCCTCGGACGGCATCCAGGGCGTGCTCAAGAAGGAGTACGAGGCCGGCAAGCACGTCACCGCCGACCAGCGGGTCGCCTACGACATGTCGCCGCCCATCGGCGGGCCGCACGACGGCGTCTGGGCGGTGTGCTCGGGCGTGGTCTACGAGACCGCGGTGCGCACCGAGAACATGGTCCACGGCCTGGAGCACGGCGCCGTGTGGATCGCCTACAACCCGGACCAGGTGACCGGTGAGGCGCTCGACAAGCTGAAGGCCAAGGTCGACGGCCAGCAGTTCACCATGATGTCGCCGTACCCGGGTCTGGACAAGGCGATCTCGCTCCAGTCGTGGGGCCACCAGCTCAAGCTGGACAGCGCCGACGACGAGCGCATCGACCAGTTCATCCAGTCGCTGCGCCGCAACCCGAACACCTACCCCGAGGTCGGCGCGACCTGCGACTCCAACACGTTCGACGTGACCAACCCGCCGGCCTTCGTGGCCGAGGCCCCGGGCCCGGACGCGGTGCCGATGGACGGCGGCACGACCGATCCCGCCGAGACGGGCGGCACCGAGGGCGCGCCCACCGGCGCCCCGGCGACCGGCGCCCCCGCCACCGACGCCCCGGCCGGCTCGGAGACCGCGAGCACCACCCCGTCCAGCTGATGACCGAACCCGAGCAGCGGCACGGCGGCACCGCGACCCGCGTGGTCGTCCTCTCGATCGCGGTGGTCGCCGTGCTGCTGCTCGGTGCGGCCGTCGGGCTGCTGATCCAGCTGCCCGGCCGGGACGACACGTCGGTCCCGGCCGCCGACTCGGTCGACGTCGGCTTCGCGCAGGACATGGCCGTGCACCACCTCCAGGGCGTGACGATGGCCAACCTGGCGCGGGACAAGACGGCGGACCCGGCCGTCCGCCAGCTCGCCTTCGACATCCAGTCCACGCAGCTGGAGCAGGTGGGGCGGATGAAGGGCTGGCTGACCTTCTGGGGCTACCCCGAGCAGTCGGTCGACGGCAGGTACATGAGGTGGATGAGCGGGTCGGGCCACGGGCACGGCGGCGATCCCGGGTCCGCCGGCACCACCGGCCCGATGCCCGGCATGGCGACCTCCGAGGAGCTGAACCGGCTGCGCCGGCTGTCCGGGCCCGAGTTCGACGTGTACTTCCTCCAGCTCATGCTGCGCCACCACCAGGGCGGGGCCCCGATGGCCCGGTTCGGGGCCGAGAACGCCGGTCAGCCGGTCGTGCGCACGCTCGCGGACAACATGCTGCGGTCGCAGGCGAGCGAGAGCGAGCTGATGAGGACCATGATCACCGAGCGCGGCGCGGCCCCGCTGGAGGGCTGACCTCCCCGGGGGCGGCGCGGTGCGTCCTGGAACTCCTCCCGCGCACGGCGTCCCGGGAGTCCTCCCGCGCACGGGGCAGGTGTTTGGCACAGCGCGGCACCTGCCCCGCGCGGCACGGTCGGGAAGGGACCACGTCCCCCGTACTCCCTTCCCGACTCCCCTGTGCCACATCGGAAGGACACATACCCTCCAGGAGGAGGTGGGGTAACGCTACGTCATTACTGACGGGTTAACACTTACGCCAATTGAGTGAATCCGCAGGTGAGGACCCTTCACGTACCGTCGGAGCGTGATCATTTCGACGGTCATCGGCGACGTCATCCGCAGCGTTGTCCGCAACGGTCATCCGTGCCGGTCGTCCCGGCGGTCGAACACCAGGTCCCGCGCCGACCGCAGGCCCATCGCCACGGCCCCGCTGAGCACCGCGCCGTCACCCAGCTCCCCCGCCACGACCCGCGGCACGAACGGCGTCAGCCGGCGCAGCGCCGCCTCCATCGGCTCCCGGAGCAGGGCGGCGCTGCCGCCGATGCCGCCGCCCAGCACCACCAGCTCCGGGTCGATCACCGCCACCACCGAGGCCACCACGAACGCCAGCCGCCCGGCCTCGTCGCGCACCGCCGCCAACGCGCGCTCGTCCCCGGCCCCGGCCGCGGCGAACACGTCCCGCGCCGAGGGCGCGACCAGCCCGTGCTCCGCCGCCAGCGCCACCACCGACCCCGCCGCCGCGAACGCCTCCACGTGCCCGCCGCCGGGCGACCAGGGCAGGTAGCCGATCTCGCCCGCCGCGCCGTGCGCGCCCCGGAACAGCCGGCCGTCGACCACGATGCCCATGCCGATCCCGGTGCCGACGGAGACGCACACGAACACCTCGGCGCCGCGCGCCGCGCCCTGCGCCTGCTCGCCCACCGCGGCCAGGTTCGCGTCGTTCTCCACCACCAGCCCGGCGCCCAGCGCGGCCTCCAGGTCCTCCAGCAGGCCGGGCCGCTCCAGGCCGGGCACGTTCGGCGCGTGCCGCAGCGTGCGGCCGCGCGGATCGGGCACGCCGGGCAGGCCGACCACCTTCACCAGCAGGTCGTCCAGCGACAGCCCGGCGTCGGCCGCGGCTCGCGAGGCCACCTCCCGGACCGCCTTGACCAGCGCGGACGCCGAACGGCACCGGTTGCGCTCGTCCACCCGCGCGATCACCCGGCCGGCCAGGTCCGCCACCGCGGCCCGGATGCGCTGCCGCCCCACGTCCACGCCGAGCACGTGCCCGGCCGCCGGGTTCGGCTCGTAGACCACGGCCGACCGGCCGGGACCCGCCGTGGTGCGGCCGATGGCGCGGACCAGGCCGTGCTGCTCCAGGTCGAGCAGCGCCTGGCCCACGGTCGGCTTGGACAGGCCGGTCTCCCGGGCGATCTGCGGCCTGGTGGCCGGGCCGCCCGCGCGCAGCCGGTCGAGCACCGCGCGCTGGTTGAGCACGCGCATCCCGGCCGGGGTGCCCACCGGTGGTTTGTCGACCGTCACAGGGAGTGAGTCTAGATCGGTTGGAGCAGTGGCCGGACAGGCTTGCGGACAAGTTGGCGAACCGGGCTTGACAACGATGTCACACACCTATTCGCTTCGCTGAAGATCGGTCTTGAGGCGAGAGGCGTGCGCAATGGGGCTCATGCGGGCAAGGAGATCGCTGGCGGTCGTCACGACCGCCGCGCTGGCGCTGGGCGGCGTGGCAGGCTGGTCCACAGCCACCGCCGCACCGGAACCCGGGAGGCCAGCCGTGAGCGAGACCCTGTTCGCCACGTCGTTCGAGGACGGGCAGCCGCAGCCGACCTGGCTCAGCGAGGTCGAGACGGGTCCCGACGGCGCGCCGAAGACCTCGGGCGTCAACGGCTCCGACTCCACCGGCCTGCCCGGCAACGTCACCGACCGCGTGGTCGACGTCGCGGCCAACTCCGAGTTCGCGGACGCGGGCGAGGTCAAGGAGAACCTGGTCGACGGCAACGTCTCGTCGAAGTGGCTGGCCTTCGCCGAGGCGGGCTGGGCCCGGTTCACCTTCGCCGAGCCGGTGGCGGTCAAGCGGTACGCGCTGTCCTCTGCCAACGACGAACCCGGCCGCGACCCGAGGGACTGGACGCTGCGCGGCTCCGCCGACGGCACCACGTGGACCGCGCTGGACACCCGCGCGGGCGAGGTGTTCGCCGAGCGCCACCAGACCAAGGTCTACGACCTGGCCAACACCGTGGCGTTCCGCTTCTACCAGCTCGACATCACCGCCAACGGCGGCGCGGACGCCCTCCAGCTCGCCGAGGTCCAGTTCTCCGACGGCTCCACCACCCCGCCCGCGCGGCACATGCGCACCACCGTGGGCAAGGGCGCGAACGGCGGCTACAACGCCAAGGCGGGCGCGGGCTTCACCGGCGTGCGGGCCCTGCGCTACCAGGGGACGCACACGGCCGAGGGCCGCGGCTACTCCTACAACAAGGTCGTCGAGGTCGACATCCCCGTCACCGCGACCACCGAGCTGTCCTACCTGATCTTCCCGTCGTTCACCACCGACGACCTGAACTACCCGGCCACGTTCGCCGCGGTGGACCTCGCCTTCTCCGACGGCACCTACCTCAGCGAGCTCGGCGCGCGCGACCAGCACGGCTTCGGGCTGTCCCCGCGCGGGCAGGGCGAGGCCAAGTCGCTCTACACCAACCAGTGGAACCGCGTCGCCGCCGTCGTCGGCCCGGTGGCCGCGGGCAAGACGATCAAGCGCATCCTGGTCGCCTACGACAACCCGAGGGGCCCGGCCGCGTTCAACGGCTGGATCGACGACATCGCGGTCAAGTCCGCGCCCGCCGTCGTCGAGCGCGCCCGCCCGTCCGACTGGGTGCTGACCACCCGCGGCACCAACTCCAGCGGCTCGTTCTCCCGCGGCAACAACTTCCCGGCCACCGCGGTGCCGCACGGCTTCAACTTCTGGTCGCCCATGACCAACGCGGGCTCGACCAGCTGGCTCTACGAGTACGCCAAGAACAACAACCGTGACAACCTGCCGACGCTCCAGGCGTTCACCGCCAGCCACGAGCCCAGCCCGTGGATGGGCGACCGGCAGACGTTCCAGGTGATGCCGTCCACCGGCACGCCCACCGCCGACCGGGCCGTGCGCGCGCTGCCGTTCCGGCACGAGAACGAGGTGGCGCGGGCGCACTACTACGGCGTGGCGTTCGAGAACGGCATGAAGACCGAGATCGCGCCGACCGACCACGCGGCGCTGTTCCGGTTCACCTTCACCGGGGGCTCCTCGAACCTGGTGTTCGACAACGTCAACAACAACGGCGGGCTCACCCTCGACCCGGCCTCCGGCGTGGTGACCGGCTTCTCCGACGTCAGGAGCGGCCTGTCGGTCGGCGCGACGCGGCTGTTCGTCTACGGGACCGTGGACCGGCCGGTGACCGGCAGCGGCCGGCTGACCGGCGCGGGCCGCGACAACGTGGCGGGCTACTTCTCGTTCGACACCTCGGCCGACCGGGCGGTGACGATGCGGCTGGCCACCTCGCTGATCAGCGTGGACCAGGCGCGCCGCAACCTCGACCAGGAGATCTCGGCCTCCGACACCCTGGAGTCGGTGCGCGAGCGCGCCCAGGCCGCGTGGGACGACGTGCTGGGCATGGTCGAGGTCGAGGGGGCGTCCGAGGACCAGCTGACCACGCTGTACTCGAACCTCTACCGGCTCTACCTCTACCCGAACTCCGGTTACGAGAACACCGGCACCGCCGAGGCGCCCCGGCACCGGTACGCCTCCCCCGTGCAGGCCGCCGGGCCGTCCACGCCCACGCAGACCGGCGCGAAGGTCGTGGACGGGAAGGTCTACGTCAACAACGGGTTCTGGGACACCTACCGCACCACGTGGCCCGCGTACTCGCTGCTGACGCCCCGCCGCGCGGCCGGGCTGGTCGACGGCTTCGTGCAGCAGTACCGCGACGGCGGCTGGATCTCCCGCTGGTCCTCCCCCGGCTACGCCGACCTGATGACCGGCACCAGCTCCGACGTGGCGTTCGCCGACGCGTTCGTCAAGGGCGTCGAGCTGCCGGACGCCGTGGCGGCCTACGAGGCGGCGGTGCGGAACGCGACCGTGGCACCGCCCAGCCCGGGTGTGGGCCGCAAGGGCCTGGACACCTCGATCTTCACCGGCTGGACCTCCACCGCCACCCACGAGGGCATGTCGTGGGCGATCGAGGGCTACGTCAACGACTACGGCATCGCCAACATGGCGCGCGCGCTGCACGAGCGCACCGGTGACCCGCAGTACCTGGCGTCCTCCGAGTACTTCGCCAACCGGGCGCAGAACTACGTGCACATGTTCGACCCGGAGACCGGGTTCTTCCAGGGCCGCAACCCGGACGGCACGCGCCGCGCCGCGCCCGACGAGTACGACCCGCGCGTGTGGGGCTACGACTACACCGAGACCGACGGCTGGAACATGGCGTTCTCGGTGCCCCACGACGGCCAGGGCCTGGCCAACCTCTACGGCGGCCGCGACGGCCTGGCGTCCAAGCTGGACGAGTTCTTCGCCACGCCGGAGACCGCGAAGTTCCCCGGGTCCTACGGCGGGGTGATCCACGAGATGACCGAGGCCCGCGACGTGCGGATGGGGCAGCTCGGCCACTCCAACCAGGTGTCGCACCACATCACCTACATGTACGACTACGCCGGTCAGCCGTGGAAGACGCAGGAGAAGGTGCGCGAGATCCTGTCCCGGCTGTACCTGGGCAGCGAGATCGGCCAGGGCTACCCCGGTGACGAGGACAACGGCGAGCAGTCGGCGTGGTGGCTGTTCAGCGCGATGGGCTTCTACCCGTTGCAGATGGGCAACGCGACCTACGCGATCGGCTCCCCGCTGTTCACCAGGATGACCGTGCGCCTGGACAACGGCCGCACGCTGACCATCAACGCGCCCCGCAACAGCGCGCGGAACATCTACGTGCAGTCCCTCAAGGTCAACGGCAAGAACTGGGACAGGTCGTACCTGCCGCACGCGGAGATCGCCCAGGGCGGCACGCTCGACTTCGAGATGGGTTCGGAGCCCTCCCGCTGGGCCACCGGTCCCGACGCCGCGCCGCCGTCGCTGACGACGGGTTCGGAGCCGCCCGCGCCGCTGCGCGACGTGACCCCCGGCGCCGCGGTCACCGGCGCGCCCGCGGCCGTGCTGGACGACACCTCGCAGACGTCCGGCTCGCTGTCCTGGCTCCAGGCGTCGTTGCCGGACAACAGGGAGACCGCCACCTTCTACACGCTCACGTCCGGCAAGGCCGGGGGCGACCCCACCTCGTGGGAGCTGAAGGCGTCCTACGACGGCACCACCTGGGTGACGGTGGACAAGCGGACCGACGAGGCGTTCCGGTGGCGCCAGCAGACCCGCGCGTTCAAGGTCGCCGCACCCGGCCACTACCGGCACTACCGCCTGGAGTTCCCGGCCGCGGCCACCCTGGCGGAGTTCGAGCTGCTGGCCAAGCCGCACGTCACGTGCGGCACCACGGTCACCGGCGAGCACCGCGGCCCCCTGGTCGTGCGCACCGGCGTGACCTGCGTCCAGGGCGCGACCGTCACCGGCCCGGTCACCGTGTCCGCCGGTGCGTCCCTGCACGTCTTCGGCAGCGAGCTGCGCGGCGCCCTCTCCGCCACGGGGGCCGCGGCCGTCATCGTGGTCGACAGCAGCGTCGGCGGCCCGGTCAGCATCACCCGCGCCACCGGCCCGGTGTCACTCGAACAAGCGACGATCTCCGGTCCGGTGAACCTGGTCGGCAACCGCGGCGGCACCGTCCTGGCCGCCAACGACGTCACCGGCCCGATGTCGTGCGTCATCAGCGACCCGGCCCCGGTGAACAACGGCTGGGCGAACGAGGTGAGGGGGCCCCGAACCGGCCAGTGCGGCCGGCTCTAGGGGCTGTCACCAGGAGATCTCGCGGCACCTCTGCGCGCAGTCGCTCGGCTCCACCTGGAGCGTGGCGTGCTCGATGTGGTAGCGCCCGGAGAGCAGGTCCTGAGCGGCCCTCAGGACCTGCGCCGGGTCCGCGTCCGGGTGGGTGGTGAGGTGGGCGGAGGCGACCTCCATGCCGGAGGTGAGCGTCCAGACGTGCAGGTCGTGGGCCTCCGCCACCCCCGGCAGGCGCCCCAGGTCGGCCTGCACCTGGGCGACGTCCAGGCGCTCGGGGGCGTGCTGGAACAGGATGCGCAGGGCACTGGCGGCCAGCCGGTAGGTCCGCGGCAGCACGAACAAGCCGATCGCCACCCCCATCACCGGGTCCGCGTACCGCCACCCGAAGACCAGCGTCACCACCCCGCTGACCAGCACCCCGACCGACCCGATGAGGTCCGCGAGCACCTCCAGGTACGCGCCGCGGACGTTGATGCTCTCCTCAGCCCCGTCCCGCAGCACGAAGAACGACACGAGGTTCGCCACCAACCCGGCCGTCGCCGCGAGCACCACGGGCAACCCCGGCACCGCCGGCGGGTCGTCGAACCGCTGCACGGCCTCGAACACGACGTACCCCGCCACCCCGAACAGCAGCACGGCGTTGGCCAGCGCCGCCAGCACCTCGGCCCGGTAGAGCCCGAACGTGCGACTCCCCTTGGCCCCGGCGCGGCGCGCGAGCAGGATGGCGGCCAGGGCCATGCCGACGCCCAGGACGTCGGTGAGCATGTGGGCGGCGTCGGAGATGAGGGCCAACGAGCCGGTCGTGAGGCCGACCGCGAACTCGATGATCATGAAGGCGGCGCCGATGGCGAAGGCGACCCACAGGCGGTTGAGGTGCTTGGCACCGGTGCCTGCCGCTCCGTGGCCGTGTCCGTGACCCATGGGTGCGAACATATAGTCATATGCGCATGAGTACAACTCGCGTGTTGGGCGGGGTGCGGGTCTTCGGGGGGTTGGCCTGGGGGTGGGGAACCGCAGGTCGTGGGCTTGAGGTGGCCGGTGGGGGGTGGGGTGAAACCGTCTCGCGGGGTGCGCTAAGCTTCTCCCCGTAGCTGCGGCCCCCGTAGCTCAGGGGATAGAGCACCGCCCTCCGGAGGCGGGTGCGCAGGTTCGAATCCTGCCGGGGGCACATCGTTCCACCAGCACGAAAAGGCCCTTGACCAGCGCTAACGCGGTCAAGGGCCTTACTCGTCTATCCGGCCATGTCCGGTGAAGTCCGGCCGTCTACGGGTGTCCGGGCCAAATACGGGCCAAAGTTTGGGCTAGCCCGGCCGGTGCCCCAGAGCAGCCTCTACGCGTTGCCGAACCGTCACCGCCTCCCCGTCGAGGCACTTGGCGTAGATCTTGAGCAGCACCTCCACCGAGTGCCCCGCCCACTCCGCCACCGTCACCGCGGGCACTCCCCCGTTGAGCCACGTCGACACCGCCGCGTGCCGCAGGTCGTACGGCGTGCCCGCCAGCGGCGTTGCGGCCACCTCCGGCGTGAAGATCTCGGTCCGCGCACGCTGCCAGGCCCGGACGATGGTGAGCTACGGCAACTCTTTGCCGTTGCGCTCCCCAGTGAACAGCCGACCGTCCGCCGCCGTGCCGAACTGCCTGATGTGGAAGTGCAACGCCCCGGATCGCCCAGCAAGCTGGGCACCGCCCCTCCCCGGAACCGCGACTGGTGACGAGACACCGGCCAGGGCTCTATCAGGTGAAAGTACCCTATCTAAAGAATGACGTTTCGCCTCCGCTCGAGGCATGGGCGAGACACTGCCTACTCTTAGAAGCTCCGCATTGTGCCCCTATTCCCGATACCCCAACGGAGGACACAGATGCCCGGACCTTGGACATACGATCCGGACTGGATCTTTGACAGAATGCTGGACATGTTCAATCAGCCCGTTTTGTCCGGCTATTTCTCCCAAGCCGCCGCCACGAAAGGAGGGGGCGGATTCGAGAACTGGGCCCTCATGACGTACCTTCTTTATGTTCGAGGCATCAACGGTGATTTTTACTACCGACGTGAGTATCCAATGGGCAACCGCAGGGTGGATCTAGCAATAAACGCGGGAGGCCTCATAGACCCCAGTAAGAATTCACCACTCATCCTGACCGAATGGAAAGTCAACAACAATTACAACAACCTATTCTACAACTTCTCCCTTGACATCGAGAAGTTCGATGAACTATCCCCTCTCTTCAAGAACTACCCATGCCCGTTTGTTTTCGGCATCGGACCGCACAATGATGGCAATCCACCCTTCTACTTCGGAAGATACGGAATCCCCAACACCAACCTCGCGTTTTATTACTCCACCTGGGCAACATGGAAGCACTACAAAAGCCTCTACGACCAGACTTGGTACTGGTACAAGTACGGTGAGACAGTGGAAGACCTGACCAGCGAGAGGTGATCCGCGCGGCGACACAAGCCCCCACCGGACGACACAGCAACCGTAGAGCGGCGGACGAGGAGTAGACGAATGCTCCTTAAAGCACGAGGAAATTGTCACCATACCAAGCCGCCGGAGGAATACCCCATCTGCTTTACCGCCAGTCTGCCAGTATAAAATCACCGGTCAACCCTGCACCCATCCCATGGCGCTCCCTCCGAAGCCACCACGTAAAGTCCCTGACCAGCGGATACGCTGGTCAGGGACTTTACTCGCCTGTCCGGCCACATCTGGTCGAGTTCGGCCATTTGCAGGTATTCCGATCAAATTCTAATCACCTCTGACGGTGGCCCAATGCGGCCTCTACGCGCTGCCGAACCGTCACCGCCTCCCCGTCCAAGCACTTGGCGTAGATCTTGAGCAGCACCTCCACCGAGTGCCCCGCCCACTCGGCAACCGTCACCGCGGGCACTCCCCCGTTGAGCCACGTCGACACCGCCGCGTGCCGCAGGTCGTACGGCGTGCCCGCCAGCGGCGTGGCGGCCACCTCCGGCCCGGCGTGCGGTTCGGCCGTGTCGATGGTCGGCTCTCCCCACCTTCGGCCAATAGGGACCGGTTGTGCTTGACCAGCGCAACGGCTTTCCCGGGCCGCACAGCCGCGAAGTAGAGACACCCGAAGAACGCCACCAGGCGCGGCCCGCTGCGCTGCTGAGTGCCCACAGCCTCCAGCAACGTCCGCGCCTGCACCGGGTTGGCCACCGACCGCCGATCCACCGTGTGCACGCTCTTGGGCGCCGACAAGATCTTGCGACCTTGTAGACCTCGGCCTGAAGTCGGAGGAGCCTCCTCACGGGCGCCATCGCCCAGGAGGGCCTTCTGCACATCGACGGGTGTGTCGACCGGCCGGGCGCCTTCAGCGCTTCACCCGACCGACCGAGAACCACGTCATTCCTGGCCCGGTGGTCAACAACCCCGGGTGGACCACCACATCAGGGAAATGCCTGTTGCGACGATCATCGGCATGATGTTCCCGGAATCCGACGTTCGCGCAGGTGCGCGAGCAGTGAGGGCGGTGGTGGGCATGTCCGGGAAAAAGCCCTGCGTGGCAGGTGTTCCCCCATCAGGAGATGCGTTCCCGCGTCGAGTTGGTCGGGCGGTGACCGGGACAGGCGTCCGCGACGGTCGGACGGGGTGGATCTCGGACCAGGCGCTGCGCTCCCTCTCGGCTCCTGTCCCGAACCCGGCTCCGGATATGTGGCGCGGCCCGTTCACGAAGGCGGTCTGAGCGGGTTCGGCCGCGCCTGCTGCCGGGGAGGCTTTGCGCCGACGGTGGTGGGCCTCGTTGCGGGTGTGGACCCATTCAAGGCTTCGACGGGTGGGGCACGATGGTGCCGTGGCACCGACGGAGCAGCCCGAACGCGCAGTGCGCGCCTGGTGCACGGAGGACACCATCAGGGTTTACCAGGCATATCCTCCGGCCATTGCGGACGCCGCGCTTGCGGCCGGGACGTTCGTGGCTCCCTTCAAGCGCGAGCGGATGACCTGGGTCAAGCCCTCGTTCCTGTGGATGGCCCACCGCTGCGGTTACGCGGGTAAACCCGGGCAGGAGCGGGTGTTGGCCGTCGACATCACGTGAGAGGGGTTCGGCTGGGCCTTGGCCCACTCGGCGCTCAGCCACTTCGTGCCCTCGGTGCACGGTGACCACGACGCGTGGGCGGCGGCGGTGGAGGCGTGCCCGGTGCGGGTGCAGTGGGATCCCGAGCGGGACCTGCGGCACCGGCCGTTGGGGCACCGGTCCCTCCAGGTCGGTTTGCGGGGGGAGGCGGTGCGGCGCTACGTGGAGGAGTGGATCACCGCGATCACGCACGTCACCGACGTGATGCGCGCGGTGGGAGGGCTGGTCGCGGCTGGTCGTGACGAGGAGGCTGCCGCCCTGCTGCCGGTGGAGCGCCCCTGTCGGCTGTCGGAGGACCTGGTCGTCCGGACCGGCTCCGGGACGCGTTGAACCCGGACCGGTGGTCCACCGGTCGTTGCCGGACCACCGGATCGAGCGAATTCCCTTTTCGGGGACCTGCGGCATGATCCTCACGGGATCGGGCTCCCGCAGAGCGCGGCAGGCAGGAGAGGTCGGTGATGACCATGACCGGGTACGCCTCCTGTTCAGGACGGGCACCCGTACCGGCGGAGACGTTCGCGCACCGCGTTGGCCGAGTGGTGGGCGATGCCGGTGTTCGCGATGCCCGGACGGCGTGGATCGTGGATTCGGTGGTGGGGCTGCTCTGCCCTGCCACCGCGAACCCCTCCCTCGACAGGCGGCGGCCTCGCGGGTAGGTCGGGTGTGAACTCCCGGGAACGGGCGGTGAACCCCACTCGGCAGGCGACGTCCTCGGTTTTCCGGAGGCCCCCGCCGTCAGCGGTTGGACGAGGGGAACCGCCCGCCGCTGCTGCCCAGGGCGATGAGGTCGGTGTACTGGTCCTGCCACGACCGCTCGGTGGCCAGCAGGTCGGCCAGCCGCTGCACCCACTCCGCGTCGACCGGCGGTGTCGCCCCGGTGGTCAGGTGCTGTTCGGTCTCCTCGCGGGCCTTGCGCCACTCCGCCAGCGTGGGGCCCACGGCGGGACCACCGGCTTGTTCCGACATGTGACGACCGTACTGGGTCGCACCCACCCACGCCCGCGTTCCCTGAGGTAGAGTCATTCGGGTTGGGACACCAGTTGCGGCACGCCCGCCGCCGCGGTTCCCCAACCCAGTCCGGTCCGGTGGTTGTCCGGCCGGGGACGGGAGCACCGGCTTGTCGCCGGATCACCAGTTCGTCAGACCACTTTCCCTGATCTCCACGGCTCGCGGGCGCACCTGGTCCGGGGCAAACGCCTCCGACCGCGCCGCGCGTCGGGAACCGTCCTCAGCGGAAAAGGGGCTGTCATGACGTGGACCAGTCCGCCCACGAAGAACCGGGGCGCCGCGGTCAACTTCACCGAGGCCAGGGCCGCCACCGACAGGGCGGAGGCCGGCCAGCGCGTCCGGGCCGCCCTCACCGTGGCTCAGCACTCGAACGACGTGGGCGACTGCCGGGAGCTGCTGTCCATGCTGGGCCTGTCGGGCCGGAAGCTGGACGCCGCTGTCGCGACGCACGACGTGGACGGCTCTCACCGGGATGCTCCTGACGCCCGGTCGACCGGCGGACTACGTCGATGACCGGGCGAACCGTCACGTGGTCCAGCGACGACGAGGGGCCGCGGGCCCGGTCGTCCCGGGTCCTCTGACGCACCGATGACGAGAAGGGCGGACACGGTCACCGTGTCCGCCCTTCGTCGTTCTCAGACCTTCTTCAGACCTCGTCCGGCGCGGGCAGCGGCTCGAACGGCGCGGACGGCGTGCCGCGCAGCTGCCGGGGAACGGCCCGGTCGTCGTCGGGATGGCTGAACACGACCGGGTGAACCATGCTCGGGGTGTCGGTGATCGGGTGGGTTTTTGTCGGTGCCATGGGGTTCCCTGTGGTTCAGGTGACGGATTTCGAGGTGCGGGGGGAGGTGATCAGGACGTCGAGGCGAAGTGCTCCATGCGCTGGGCCAGGTCGGACCAGTCCGCGTGCGACGGGAGGGCCACCGGGGGCCGTCCTGTTCCGCGTCGGGTGAGCGAATCGGTGACGAAGCGCGCCACCGCCTCCGGGGCCGGGACGAGGTCGTCGGTCGACCGGTCGAGCACGATCGGCGGCTCGGCGGGCGAGGTCTCGACCAGGACCGACCAGCCGTGCGACGAGCTCCAGACCAGCATGACGTCGTGGTCCGGGTGGTCCGCGGAGCGGCAACCCAGGGCGAGGTACGCGGTGGCCGTGTCCGTGACCTCGCACGTGGTTCCCTCGCGGGGCACACCGACCGCTTCGGCCACCGCCCACACGTAGTCGCGCAGCGCTCGGGCCAGGACGTGCGGGCCGTCGTTGGGCGCGGGCGGCCGGCGGGGTGCGACGACGCCGGGCAGCGGGTCGTCCGAGGAGCGGGGCCCCGTAACGGTGGTGCTGCGCGGAGTGGCCGTGGTGCTGCGCGGGGTGACGGTGGTGCTGCGCGGGCGCCGCGCCGGGTCGGTGCCCATCCGGCTGCGGAGGGCGACGACGTTGGTGGGGCGGACGGCGTTGGCGGGGAGGGGGTTGAGTGGTCCGGTCTGTGTCATGTGGACTCCGTCTGCCCAGCGTTCGTGTACTCGGCTGGTCGGTGGCGGTGGCCGGCGGTGGACGTGGCCGGCTGTGGACGTGACGAGCCCCGTGCACCGGTCACCGGGGTGCCGGTCTGGTGCGGAGCTGTCGCGGTCTCGGGCTGGTCGCGGTGCCGGGCCGTCGCGGGCGAGCGGCCGGGGCGTGCACAGGCCGTGGAGGCGAAGTGACCGGGCGACCCGCAGTGCCGCCGGTGTCCCCCGTCCCCGAACGTGGAACCGGATTCAGCGCGGAACCGGGTCGGGGGAACTGCGGGAGCGCTCCTGCGGGACGCAGGCAGCAGGCGGTCCTGTGATCACCAGTGTACCCCATGAGGACCAAAGTGGTCGGTGACGGACCGTGCCCTCCGACACGCCACCAGCCGGCCGGCCGCGCGTCAGGCGGTCCAGACCAGGTGCGCCCGGTCGAGCGCGGCGGCCTGGTAGGGCGGCAGCGGCCGGTCCTCGGCGACGACCTCGAGCGCGTGCTCCTCCCCGAGCACGGTCCGCAACCGCGAGGCCAGGCCGGAGCAGGCCGTCACCTCGTCCGTGTCCGCGACCACCCGGAGCAGGTACACCCAGGTCGCGGTGTCACGCGCGCCCTCCAGCGGTTCCCGCCACGCGCGGTGCAGGCAGAGGCCCCCGTGGTACCGGGCGTTGGTGAGCAGGAGGATGTCCGCCCGGCCGGGGTCGACCGCGTCGGCGGGCGCGGTCGGCCCGAAGCGGTACGGGACCGACGGCGCCTCCTCGACGGCCGGCACGTCGAGGAGGTCCGCGTCCCCGAGGAACGAGCGGAGCGACTCGCGTTCCCCGCCGGTGATCCCCACGCCCTGCCGGGCCAGGCCGAGCGCGAGCGCCGACCCGGCCGACTCCCGCTCGCCCGCGGCGAAGTGCCCCCGCACGGTGGCCAGGGCGTCGTCGGACAGCCGGCCGGCGAGCCGCGCGCACGCGTCCGCGACCGCCGCGCGGACCTCCACCTCGGTGCTGATGATCTTGCTGCCCTCCCGGTTCCGGGAAGATCATGCCGGTGGGCGCCCGAGCGGTCATTCCCCTGGTGAGGTGGTTCGGCCGGGGGAGGTTGACCAGCGGTCCACTTCACGAGCCCCCGGCGGCAGCTCAGATCACGCCCAGCGCCAGCATCGCGTCGGCGACCTGGATGAACCCGGCGATGTTCGCCCCGGCCAGGTAGTTCCCGGGCTTGCCGTACAGGTCGGCGGCCTCCAGGCAGCGATCGTGGATGCCGTGCACGATGTCCGCGAGGCGGCGTTCGGTGTGGCTGAAGCTCCAGGAGTCCCGGGACGCGTTCTGCTGCATCTCCAGGGCGCTGGTGGCCACGCCACCCGCGTTGGCCGCCTTGCCCGGGGCGAAGAGGACCCCGGCGTCGGCGAACAACCGCACGGCGTCCGGGGTGCAGGGCATGTTGGCGCCCTCGGCGACGACGACGCACCCGTTGCCGATCAGGGTGGCGGCGTCACGCCCGTTCAGCTCGTTCTGCGTGGCGCAGGGCAGCGCGACCTCGCAGGGGACGTCCCACACCGACCCGCCCTCGACGTACCGGGCGCCGGACCGGGTGTCCGCGTAGGTGGAGATGCGCGCCCGGCGCTGCTCCTTGATCTCCTTGAGCAGGTCGAGGTCGATCCCCTGCTCGTCGACGACGTAGCCGTTGGAGTCCGAGCAGGCGATCACCGAGCCGCCGAGCTGCCGCACCTTCTCCGCCGCGTAGATGGCGACGTTCCCGGAGCCGGAGACCACCACCTCCTTACCGTCGAACGAGTCGCCGCGGGTCTTGAGCATCTCCTCGACGAAGAACGCGGTGCCGTAGCCGGTGGCTTCCGTGCGGACCTGCGAACCGCCCCAGGCCAGCCCCTTGCCGGTGAGGACGCCGGACTCGTAGCGGTTGGTGATGCGCTTGTACTGGCCGAACAGGTAGCCGATCTCCCGGCCGCCGACCCCGATGTCCCCGGCGGGCACGTCGGTGTGCTCGCCGATGTGCCGGTAGAGCTCGGTCATGAACGCCTGGCAGAAGCGCATGACCTCGCCGTCGGAGCGGCCCTTCGGGTCGAAGTCCGAGCCGCCCTTGCCTCCGCCGATGGGCATCCCGGTGAGCGAGTTCTTGAAGATCTGCTCGAAGCCGAGGAACTTCACGATCCCGAGGTACACGGTGGGGTGAAACCGCAGACCACCCTTGTACGGCCCGAGCGCCGAGTTGAACTCGACCCGGAAACCGCGGTTGATCTGCACGTTCCCGGCGTCGTCCACCCAGGAGACCCGGAAGATGATCTGCCGCTCGGGCTCGCACAACCGGCGGATCACCGCCGCGTCGGCGTACTCCGGGTGCTTGGCCACCACCGGGCCGAGGCTGTCCAGGACCTCGCGCACCGCCTGGTGGAACTCGTCCTCGCCGGGGTTGCGACGCAACACCTCGTCGTAGGTGTCACCCAACTTCTCGTCCAGGATCGGCACGCGTCTCCCACTCCTCGATCACCAGTCGTCTCGCAGGGGGACAACCACCCCGCACCGGGCATTCCACCTGACGCCGACCACCGGGGCCAACCCGCCTCGGCAACCTCGCGAACAGCGGGCGACGGGCTCGCGACCTGGAGTACGTCGGCCGGAACGCAGTGTCACCGGAGGGGGAACCGATGACCGTTCCGTTGGTGCACGTGCAGGACGTGGTGAACGCCGGGGGGCGTGACGCGCGGGAATCCGGTGGGTCGGCGCGGGTGGACGGGTTGCACCGGTGAGCAACCCGCTGGTCGCGACGGCGCGGAGCGACACCACGGCGTTGACGGGTATCGACCCGGACTTCGCCGCGCACGTCCGGGGGTGGGACTACCGCGCTCCCGAGGACGTCGAGGTCACCGACGAGCTGGAGGACGCGCTCCTGCGGTACTGGTGAGCGGTCGGCCGGGAGCGGTTGGGGAATTTTTTTCGCGACCGCGTCCATTTGACCCGGTTCCGTTCGTGGTGATGTCGTGCGGCGGCCCTGCCGCACGGCAGACCTACCGAGGGAGTTCGGAACCGTGAAGTACATGATGCTGATCATGGCCGGCGCCGCCGACGAGAACGGCGGGGCGGTCGGGTGCTCCGTCGAGGAGTGGATGGCCTACGACCAGCAGGTGCGGGAGGCCGGGATCCTCGTTTCCGGGGAGTCCCTGGCCGATCTGGTCACCGCCACGACGGTGCGGGTCGGGCCGGACGGTCGGCGCACCGTCACCGACGGACCGTTCGCCGAGAGCCGGGAGCTGCTCGGCGGTTTCTACGTGATCGACGTGCCTGATCTGGACGCCGCGCTCGACTGGGCCGCCCGCTGCCCCGGTGCTCGGGACGGGGCGGTCGTGGTTCGGCCGGTCGCCGACTTCGGGGGCTGAGGTGGCAGAGGTCGCCGGAGCGGGCGGGGCCGGGAAGGCGGCTGAGGCCGGGAAGGCCGGCGAGGCGGGCGCGGGCGGGGTGGGCGAGGCGGGCCGGGTGGGCGAAGCGGACGGGGCAGGCAAGGCGGCCGAGACGGACAAGGCCGGCGAGTCGGCTGGGGTGGGCGAGGCCGGCGCAGCCGGCAAGGCCGGCGAGACAGCTGAGGTGGGCAGGGCCGGCGAGGTTGGCGAGGCGGCCGGGGTGGGCGTCACCGAGGCCGGCCGGTTCGGCGGGTCGGCGGTCGCGTCCGTGGAGGCGGTGTTCCGCGAGGAGCGCGGTCGGCTGCTGGCGGCCCTCGTCCGCCGGTTCGGGGACCTCGACCTGGCCGAGGAGGTCACCTCCGAGGCGATCGAGGCGGCGCTGGAGCGCTGGCCGGCCGACGGGGTCCCGCCCAAGCCCGGCGCGTGGCTGATGACCACGGCGCGCCGCCGGGCCGTCGACCGGCTGCGCCGCGACCAGGTCTTCGCGGCGCGGCTGGCGATCCTCCAGGTGGAGGCGGACCGGGCGGGGCCGGTGCCCGCCGCGGAGCCCGGTGGCGACCTGCCTGACGAGCGGTTGCAGCTGTTCTTCACCTGCGCCCACCCGGCGCTCGCGGCCGAGGACCGCACCGCCCTGACCCTGCGCTGCCTGGCCGGGTTGACCACGCCCGAGGTGGCGCGGGCCTTCCTGGTGCCACCGGCGACGATGGCCAAGCGCATCACCCGCGCCAAGAAGAAGATCAGCGAGGCCCGCATCCCGTTCCGCGTGCCCGGCGCGGACGAGCTGCCCGAGCGGCTGCCCGGCGTGCTCCAGGTGGTGTACTCGATCTTCACCGAGGGGTACGCGGCCAGCTCCGGTCCCCACCTCCAGCGGCTCGACCTGGCCGAGGAGGCCGTCCGGCTGGCGCGGATCCTGCGCCGGCTGCTGCCCGGTGAGCGGGAGGTGGCCGGGCTGCTCGGGCTGCTGCTGCTGGTCCACGCCCGGCGCGCCGCCCGCACCGGGCCGGGCGGCGAGCTGGTGCTGCTGGAGGAGCAGGACCGCGACCGGTGGGACCGCCCGATGATCGACGAGGGCCGCGACCTGGTCACCACCTCGCTGACCGGCGGTCCGGCCGGCCCGTACGGGGTGCAGGCCGCGATCGCCGCCCTGCACGACGAGGCCGCGGGTCTGGCCGACACCGACTGGCCGCAGGTCGTGGCGCTCTACGACGTGCTCGTGGCGCTCGCGCCGTCACCGGTCGTCGCGCTGAACCGGGCCGTGGCGGTGGCGATGCGCGACGGCCCGGCGGCGGGCCTGGAGCTGCTCGACGGGCTGGCCGGGGAACCGCTGCTGCGCGGCCACCACCCCTACCCGGCCGCCCGCGCCGACCTGCTGCACCGGCTCGGCAGGCGCGCCGAGGCCGCCGCTGCCTACCGCGAGGCGCTCGACCTGGCCGGCACCGAGCCGGAGCGCGCCCACCTGCGGCGCCGGCTGGGCGCGGTCGACCGGCACGTCCCGTAGTCCCGGGAAGGGCAGGGATCCCCGCCCCGGTGCCGGCGGGTCCCCGGCCGGGTTCGGCCCGGTCGCGCTCGTCGCCCGGCTCCGCGCGTGGGCCCGACGAGCGGTGGGGACGGAGGTTGTCGACAGGATCGGGTGAGTGCCCACGGCGGGGACGCGGTGGGACCCTGTCCGGTATGAGCCACGACCGCTATCGCCAACAGCAGGAGATCGACACCGAAGTGGCCTTCTCGTCAGAGGTGATACGGCAAACCGAGGACCAGGTCCGGCGCGACCTCGAACAGGACAGCAGGGAGCACGGCCAGGACAGCAGGGAGGAGGCCCTCGACCGGCGGGACGCCGAGCAGGGCCGGCGGGACGCCGAACAGGACCAGCGGGACGCCGAACAGGGCCGGCGGGACGCCGAACAGGACCAGCGGGAACGGCACCTCCGGCGCAGGGAGGACGACGCCGTCGAGCACGACCGGCGGGTCGACGCGCGGGACGGCGAGGTCCGGGACCGCGAACGGATCGCCGACCAGCGCGAGATCGACGCCGAACTCGGTCCACCTCCCCCGTAAGCCCCTCGGGGGAGGTGGACCGCCACCGCCACCTGCCGCACGCCACAGCGGGACGGCCCGTGGCGCGGCGACCGGGATCGCCGCGCCAACGGGCCCCGTCGATCAGCTCGCGGTGCAGGTGGGTGTGAGGTCGGTGGCGGAGCCGGTGCCCTGGAACCCGAATTCGGTGGCCTGCCCGG
>NZ_JAUQOL010000015.1:0-218251 GCF_047689505.1 Saccharothrix sp. BKS2
GCGGAAAACCCACCCTGCCACCTGTTCTGCACCACGTAATCGACCCCACAGCCAGGAGCGGCCGACGCCACTCCCGCGACCAGGAGGCCGCCCGTCAGCGCGCCGACCGCCGTGGCGGCGGCGATCGCCCGTGCTCTGAACGAGTTGGTGAGCACCGTTGCTCCATTCGTCCGCAGATATTCCGGGAGCGCTCCCAGACGGCGGCAGGGTAACGCCCTGAGCGACATCACAGCACCGCACCCGAACCGCCGTCAAGGATGAAACGATTCATTCAGCGTCTCACCCTGACGCCGACCCACTCATCCGGACCAGCGCTTTCCGCCGTTACAACGGTTCAACGGCTGAACCAATGCGAGTGCACGCGCGGGAGGGTCAGTCGAGGTGGAAGACCTCGGTGAGCGGTCGCATGGCCTCGTCGGGGTCCCGGCCGTCCAGCGCGGTGAAGAACTCGGCCATCTCCGCCTGCCACCGGTCGTTGACCTCGCGGGCCCGCATCCCGCGCTGGGCGGCGTCCCAGTCGGGGGTCTCCAGGTAGCCGACGAGCAGCCCGTCCTCGGCCAGGAAGAGGGTGTAGTTGCCCCAGCCGGTCTCCCGCAGCGCCTCGCGCATCTCCGGCCACACCTCGCGGTGCCGCTCGCGGTACTCCGCCATCCGCTCGGGGCGGACCCGCAGCAGGAAGCACACACGTCGCACGACTACCTCCGGGATCGGGTGTTGGCACGGGACTGTCGGATCAGGACGGTGGCCACCGGGGTCGCAGGTCGTCCGGGACGCGCACGCCGTCGTGGAAGGCGACCCGCACGGTGATCTCCCGCCGCCGGCCGGGTCCCAGCACCAGCGGCCGGTCCCAGGCCAGTGCCGAGCCGATGCCCTGGTACTGCCCGACCCGGACGAACCAGGGGTCGGTCGGTCCGGAGAGCAGGGCCGTCCAGGGCCGGCGCGGGTCGGTCACGACCACCGCCAGCCACGGCGCGGGGCGCCCGTTGACCTGCTCCTCCCCCGTGCCGCCGGGGGTGAGCACGTGCACGGTGGCCGGGTCGAGGTCGGGCAGCCGCCAGAACCAGCCGCCGTAGCCGGCGCCGGCCCGGCCCTTGCTGCCGGGGCTGTGCAGCACGGTCTCGGCGTCGGCGGTCAGCACGCTGGTCCACTCCAGCTCCCAGCCGCCCTCGACCAGCCGGCGGCGCACGCGTCGCCGTTCCGCGAGCAGCACCGTCCCGGCGGAGTCGCACCAGTGCAGCTCGTCGGGGCCGACCTCGCGGACCACGCCCAGCTCGCCGGGCACGTAGCCCCGGCCGGGGACGTAGTTGCGGCCGCCCCAGAGGTTGACGCCGTTGACGTCGGGCAGGGCCAGGCCGATGCCGCGGTGCCAGGGGTGGTCGGCGGGGTGCTCGCCGGTGACCACGACCCCGCCGAGCGTGCGCACCGGGTGCAGCGCGGGTCGGGGCACGACCAGGGGCAGCCGGGCGGTGTCGCGGCCGTGGTGGGCGGCGGCGCCCAGCGGTGACCACGGCACCTCCAGCTCGCCGAAGGTGCGCAGCCCCTCGGTGGCCCGGGTGACGGCGTGGTCGACGCCGTCCACGTCGACCCGGTTGCCGTTGCGGCGCAGCCACGCCGGGTCGACGGGCACGGGGTCGGGGGCGGTGCGCACGGCCTCCACCACGCGCATGAACGCCCCGGTGTCGGCCAGCGGGGCGTTCAGCGGCACGGCGGGGTCGGCCAGGTGGTCGAGCAGGTTGACCAGCGGGGTGTCGTGCCCGAACCGCTCCTCGACGCCGTCGACGACGAGCCGGTGGCGGGTGTAGTGCAGCTCGGCGCGCTTGCGGGTGCCGTGCACGACGAGCACCGGGTCCGCGGGGACCTCGGCGCACAGGGTCACCGCGACCACCACGGTCGTGCCGCGGCGGGTGCGCAGCCGCAGGCAGGAGGTGTCGTCGGCCTCGATGTCGCGGGCGCGCAGCAGCTCCAGCTCGAGGTCGGCCACGTCGTCCACGCCGGTGCTGCCGTCCAGGGCGAGCGCGGTGGCGATGCCGTGGGCGAACGGGTTGGTCAGGGCGCCGTCCACGACGGGGACGCCGTCGAGGGTGCGGCGGCCCGCCCAGGGCGCGCGGGTGTAGTAGGAGTCCTCGCGCGACCACGTGCCGCGCACGCCGATGCCCCGGACCGCGCCCAGCGCGCCCGAGCGGATCAGGTGCGCCAGGCGGCGCACGGCGGGCGAGCCCAGGCCCTGGAAGCCGACCTGCACCACCCGGCCGGTCGAGCGCCGCAGCAGGTCGCGCCAGTCCTCCAGGGTGGCCGTGGGCGGTTTCTCCAGCAGCAGGTGCGCGCCCGCGCCGAGCACCCGGTGGGCCAGGTCGACGTGGGTGTGGATGGGGGTGGAGACGATGCCGATGACGGGGCAGCCGCCGGCCGCCGGCAGCAGTTCGCCCAGGTCGGCGGACACGGGCCGGTCGCCGACCAGGCGCCGGGCCTCGGCGTCCAGCGGTTCGACCTCGCACACGCCTGCCAGCTCCAGCCGCCCGGCCGCCTCCAGGGCGGCGATCTCCCGCAGGTGGAACCGCCCGTACCCGGCGGCCCCGGCGAGCACGACGCGGGGGGTCACCGGCGTTCCACCGCGACCGCGGCGAACACCAGCAGGCCCGGCGCCACGACCGCGAACGCGGGCGCCTGGAGGAGCACCAGCACGATCACGGCCAGCGCGACGACCAGGTAGGCGTGGCCGGCGGGGTCCAGCGGGGGTCGGGTCAGCAGCGCGGCCCAGCGCTCCCCCGGCCGCCACCGCGCGGCGGTGCGCAGCAGCACCAGCGCCGCGGCCGCCAGCGCCAGGCCGATCGCCGGGCCCAGGACCGCCGCGCCGGGCAGCCCGCCGGCCAGGGCGAGCAGGTCCAGCGCGCCGACGGCGAGCACGGCGAGCGGCGCGAGCACGGCCACCGGGTCGCGCAGGACCCGCCCCAGCAGCACGGCGAACCGCCGCGCGGTCGGCGTGCGGCCGTCCTCCACCAGCTCCCGCAGCAGCACCGCCCCGGCCGCCAGCGCGGGCACGGCCGTGACCAGCGGCAACGCCGCCAGGCACACCAGCACCCCGATCAGCAGCACCTCGGCCAGCAGTGCCGGCGGCCGCGCCCACGCGTTCATCGCTACCCCTTCAACCCGGAGGTCGCCACACCGTCCACCAGGAAACGCTGGAAGGCCAGGAAGAACAAGCCGATGGGCAGCAGCGCCAGCACCGACATGGCGAACATCGGCCCGAACGCCGACTCGGTGGCCTGGTCGATGAACAGCTGGAGCGCCAGCGGCAGGGTGAACTTCTCCGCGTCGTTGAGGTAGATCAGCTGCGAGAAGAAGTCGTTCCAGGTCCAGATGAAGGTGAAGATCGCGGTGGTGATCAGCGCCGGGCGCAGCAGCGGCAGGATCACGTGCCGGAAGGTGCCCACCGGGCCGCAGCCGTCCAGGGTGGCCGCCTCGTCCAGCTCGCGCGGCAGGGTGCGGATGAACTGCACCATCAGGAAGACGAAGAACGCGTCGGTGGCCAGGAACTTGGGCAGCACGAGGGGCCAGAACGTGTTGACCATGTCGAGCTGCTGGAAGATGACGTACTGCGGGATGAGCACCACGTGGTGCGGCAGCATGATGGTGATCATCATGAAGCCGAACAGGGGTCCCCGGCCGCGGAAGTGCAGCCGCCCGAACGCGTAGGCCGCGAGCGAGCAGGACACCACGTTGCCGATCACCGCGCCGACGGAGATCAGCAGGGAGTTCCCGAAGTAGTGCAGCACGCCGAACTCGCCCACCCCGTCGAACACCCGGGCGTAGTTGTCCCCGGTCGGCTCCCGGGGCAGCAGCGAGAGCGTGGACAGCACCTCGGTGGCGGGTTTGAACGAGGTGGACACCAGCCACGCCAACGGGTACAGCAGCACCAGCAGCGCGCCGATCACCACGACGTGCCACAGGACCTTCCTGGACAGCGTCACCGGTCCTCCCCCGCGTAGAACACCCAGCGCTTGGAGCTGCGGAACACCAGGGCGGTCAGCAGCGCCACCACGACCAGCAGCACCCACGCCATGGCCGAGGCGTAGCCCATCCGGAAGTCGGTGAACCCGCGCTGGTACAGGTACAGCGGGTAGAGCAGGGTCGAGTCGCTGGGCCCGCCGCGCCCGCTGCTGACCACGAACGCGCCGGTGAACGCCTGGAAGGCGTTGATGGTCTCCAGCACGAGGTTGAACAGGATCACCGGCGAGAGCATCGGCAGCGTGACGCTGAGGAAGCGCCGGGCCGGGCCCGCGCCGTCGATGGCCGCCGCCTCGTAGAGCTCGCGCGGCACCTGCTTGAGGCCCGCCAGGAAGATCACCATGGGCGCGCCGAACTGCCACGCGGCCAGCGCGACCAGGGTGAGCAGCGCGTACTGCGGCTGGTCGACCCAGCCGCCGGTGTCGATGCCGATCCGGGCCAGCAGCCCGTCCACGGTGCCGTCGGTGGAGAACAGCGCCCGCCACGCCAGCGCCACGCTCACGCTCGCGCCCAGCAGCGACGGCGCGTAGAACGCCGACCGGTAGAGGCCGACGCCGCGGCGGGGCCGGTTGAGCAGCAGCGCCACGGCGAGCGCCAGGGCCAGCTTGAGCGGCACCGACAGCAGCACGTACTTGGTGGTGGTCCACGCCGCGTGCCAGAACCGCTCGTCGCCGGTGAACATGGTGACGTAGTTGTCGACACCCACCCAGTCCGGGTCGTCGAACAGGTCGTAGTCGGTGAACGACAGGTACAGCGAGGCGGCCATCGGGCCGATGGTCAGCAGCACCGCCCCGACGATCCAGGGCGACAGGAACAGGTAGGCCACGCCCTGGCCCCGCCGCCGGCGCGCGGGGAGCGCGGGTGCCGGCGGCGGGGTGTCGGGGGTGCCCGCTCGGGCAAGCACGGACTGCGTCATCTCGGTCAGGACCCCAGTGAGGTCTCGGCGTCCTGGACGACGCGGGCGGCGGCCTCGGCGACGCCGACCCGGTTGAAGATCACGTCGTCGTAGGTGCGCTGGAAGTCGCGCTTGACGGCCGAGGAGCCGGTGGGCCAGGCGCCGAAGGCGGGGCCGATCTTGTCCTGCTGGGCCTGCTCGTAGTCGCACACCGCCTTGCTGGCCTCGGTCGAGCCCGCGCAGACCTGCGCGCGGACGTCCTCGTTGGGCGGCACGCCGCGGGAGGCGCCGAGCAGCTTGCCCGCCTCGGGGTCGTTGAGCAGGAAGTCCAGCAGCTTCACCGCGGCCTCCCGGTGCTCGGAGCGGCGGGCGACGGCGAAGGACACCGGGGGCAGCGCGGCCATGCCGCTCTCGGCGACGTCGCTGGGCACGGGGGCGAGCCTGAGGTTCGGGCCGAACGCGCCGAAGTAGCCGGTGGCGGTGGAGTCGTAGCCGATCTCGGAGGCGGACTGCCCGGTGACGATGCCGGAGTTCTGCACCGAGCCGTCCATCTTGGTGGTCACCTCGGCCGCGGACACGCCCTTGCCGGCGCGCATGGCGCCGATCATCTCCCAGTACCCGGCGAGGTCCTCGGCGGTGAAGCCGAGTTCGCCCTCGGGGGTGTAGAGCTGCTTGTCGTGCTGGCGCAGCCAGACCTCGAACCAGTCGATGGCCCAGCCGAAGTCGGTGGTGCCGGCGACGGTCCCGGCCGCGCCGACCCTGCCCATGGCCTCGGCGAACTCGGCCCAGGTCCACTTCTCGCCGGGCGCGGTGGGCACCTCCGCGCCGACCGCCTCGAAGTGGGTGGGGTCGAAGACCAGCACCTGGGTGGTGGCGCCGGCGGCCACGGCGTACTGCTTGCCGTCGACCTTGCCGCCCTCCAGCAGGTTAGCCGGGATCCGGTCGAGCCTGAGCGGGCCGCCCGCGTACTCGTCGAGCTCGGCGAGTACGTTGCGGCCCGCGTACTCGCCCAGGGTGGCCCGGTCCAGCTGGAGCAGGTCGGGCCCGGCACCGCCGGCGACCTGGGTGGACAGCTTCTGGAAGTAGGCGTCGTACCCGCTGTACTCGGTCTCCACCCTGATGTCGGGGTTGCGCCGCTGGAACTCCTCGACGGCGGCCTTGGTCACCTCGGCGCGGTCCTCGTTGCCCCACCAGACGAACCGCAGCGTCACCGGTCCGTCGCCCTGGTCGCCGCCGCACCCGGACAGCGCGGCGGTCGCCGTCAGCAGTCCGACCAGCAGACCGGCCGCGCTCCGGCGAGACACTCGTCCCATCGCCCTCACCTCTCGTTTGAATCGGTTCAAACAACGTAGGTGAGGTGCATCACGGCGTCAAGGATAGCGCTTTCCTGGGAGAACGCCGAGAGGTTCCGGAGGGCTTGCCTTTCGGCTTGAAACGGTTCATCGTGTGGCCTCGTCACGCACCTCGCGCACCGTCGCGCCCCGGGAGGCCCGATGACCCGCTCGCGTTCCCGCCCTCTGCTCGCCGTGCTGGCGGCGACGGCCCTCCTGCTCACCGCGCCACCGGCCGGCGCCACCGGTGGTGGTGGCCCCCGGCTGGAGCGCCTGGACCGGGGCCTGGTGGCCGTGCGCACCGACACCGGGGTGTTCCTCAGCTGGCGCCTGCTGCGCCACGAGGCCACCGGCCACACCGCCACGGGCCTGGCCGGCCCGGCGTTCGCGGTGTACCGCGACGGCCGCCGGGTCGCCACGGTCACCGACAGCACCAACTTCCTGGACCGCCAGGGCGGCTCGCACTACCGGGTGGCGCCCCTGGTGCGGGGCGTGCCGGTGGGCGTGAGCGGGTCGGTGTCGCCGTGGGAGGGCGGTTTCCACGACCTGCCGCTGCGCAAGCCCGCGGACGGCGTGACCCCGGCGGGCGAGTCCTACACGTACTCCGCCAACGACGCGAGCGTCGGCGACGTGGACGGCGACGGCAGCTACGAGTACGTCGTGAAGTGGGACCCGTCCAACTCCAAGGACGTCTCGCAGGTCGGCTACACCGGACCCACCTATGTGGACACCTACCGGTTCGACGGCACGCTGCTGCACCGGGTCGACCTCGGGGTGAACATCCGCTCGGGCGCGCACTACACGCAGTTCCTGGTCTACGACTTCGACGGCGACGGCCGGTCGGAGATGATGCTCAAGACCGCGCCCGGCACCTCGGTCACCTCCTACGACCGGCGCGGCCGGGAGATCTCGAAGCGGCACGTGACCATGCCGCGCGAGGACGTGCGGGCGGGCTACTCGCACCGCGACGACTACCGGCTCGACGCCGCCGGGTACCACGAGCACCTGGTCCGGGTCTTCCGCGGCTGGCACGAGCACCCCGAGGTGGTGGCCGGGCGGTGGCCGGCCACGCTGGAGCAGGCGTTCGGCATCCCCGTGCGCCACACCTACCCCCTCTCCGACGCCGACGCGCGGGCCCTGGTCGACCACTTCGTGGACGTCTACGCGCCGAGCCGCAGCGCGCGCAACAACCTGCGGGCGTTCGCCGGGTTCGTGCTCTCCGGCCCCGAGTACCTGACCGTGCTGGACGGGGCCACCGGCCGGGAGCTCACGACCGCGCGCTACGAACCGGGCCGCCACGACGACGGGCTCATGTGGGGCGACTACGCGCTGGCGCGGATCGAGCCGGGCAACCGGGTGGACCGGTTCCTGGCCGGGGTGGCCTACCTCGACGGCAGGCGCCCCTCGGCGGTGTTCGCCCGCGGCTACTACACGCGCAGCACCCTGGTGGCCTACCGCTGGGACGGCCGGGAACTGCGGCGGGACTGGTTCGTCGACAGCGGGTGGGTGCCGATGGCCAACCCGTTCAACGACCCCGTGCACGGCCGCGACGGCACCTCCCCGGAGTACGGCACGCTGACCACCCAGGGCGCGCACTCGCTCAGCGCGGCCGACGTGGACGGCGACGGCAAGCAGGAGATCGTCTACGGCGCGGCCACCATCGACCACGACGGGTCGCTGCGCTACAGCTCCTTCGCCGAACTGCCGCCGGGCAGCGCGAACCCCGGCGAACGGGCCCGGCTGGGGCACGGCGACGCCCTGCACGTGACCGACATCGACCCGGCCCGCCCCGGCCTGGAGATCTACATGGTCCACGAGGGCGCCCGCTCCGCGCCCTACGGCTACACCCTGCGCGACGCCTCCACCGGTCAGGTGATCTACGGCGGCTACACCGGCGTGGACACCGGGCGCGGCATGGTGGGCGACGTGCTGCCGGCCGAACCGGGGCTGGAGACCTGGGCGTCGGTGCCGGGCGGCGCGGGCGCGGTCGGCCTGTGGTCGGCCGACGGGCGGCGGCTGTCCGAGGCCATCCCCGGCACCAACCAGAGCATCCGGTGGGCGGCGGACCTCACCACCCAGGTCGTCGACGGCTCGGGCACCGCCGAACCGACCGTGCGCGACTGGCGGCGCGGCACGCTGCTGACCGCCGCCGGCACGCTGACCAACAACGGCACCAAGGGCAACCCGTCGCTGGTCGCCGACGTGCTCGGCGACTGGCGGGAGGAGCTGGTGGTGCGCACCGCCGACAGCTCGGCACTGCGCGTCCACGTCAGCACGGAGGTGACCGGCCACAAGATGTACACCCTGATGCACGACCCCCAGTACCGGGTCGACGTGGCATGCCAGCAGACCACCTACAACCAGCCCGCCCACCCGGGTTTCCACCTCGCGTCGGACACCGACTGGGCCCGGGTGCCGCGCTAGGGTTGGCCGGGTGATCACCGTTGCGGTCGCCCAGCCGCGCTGCACCGCCTACGACGTGGCCGCCAACGCGGCGGCCCACGCCGAGGCGGTGCGCGCGGCCGCCGCGCGGGTGGTGGTGTTCCCGGAGCTGTCGCTGACCGGCTACCACCTCGACGCGCCCGAGGTGTCGTTCGACCTGCTCGCACCCCTGGTCGAGGCGTGCGCCGAGACCGGCGCCACCGCGCTGGCCGGCGCCCCCGTGGCGGAGCGGCACATCGGGGTGCTGGAGGTGACCGGCTCCGGGGTGCGGGTCGCCTACCGGAAGGTGTGGCTGGGCCCGCTGGAGGCGGTGTGCTTCGACCCCGGTCCCGGACCCGCGGCCGTCGAGGTGGACGGGGTGCGGCTGGGCCTGGCCGTGTGCCGGGACACCGACGTGCCGCGCCACGCCGCGGACACCGCCGCGCTGGGCGTGCACGCCTACCTGGCGGGCGTGCTGGAGCACGACGTCGACGCCGACGTGGTGGCGGCGCGGGCGCGGCGGATCGCCGTCGGGCACGGGCTGTGGGTGGCGGTGGCGAGCTTCGCCGGCTCGACCGGCGAGGGGTTCTCCCGGGCCGCGGGCGGTTCGGGCATCTGGGACCCGTCGGGCGAGCAGGTGGTCTCGGCGGGCACCGCGGTGGGAGCGGTGGTCTCGGCGGTCCTGGACCGGCGGTGAGCGGCGGAACTCGGTCGATCAGCGGGGACCGCGGCGTCCCCGCGCGGGAGGGTGGATGACGAACTCCGACTTACCCGGCTTCTTCCACGACGCCGACGGCGCGGCACGCCGCGGGCAGCGGCGCACCCTGCGGTGGAACCGGGTCAGGCTGGTGGCGACGGTGGTGGCCGCGATCGGCGGGGCGCTGCCGTGGAAGATCGGGTCGTTCGGGTTCTGGGCCGCGGTGTCCGTCGCGGGCTTCGCGGTCGCGCTGGCCGTGGAGATCCTGCTGCTGGCCACGCACCCCGAGCGGGACTGGTTCAACGGCCGCGCGGTGGCCGAGTCGGTCAAGACGCTGGCCTGGCGGTTCGCCGTCGCGGCCGACCCGTTCCCGCCGGGCCTGCCGCCGAAGCAGGCGCGCACCGAACTCAGGCGCCAGGTCGCGGCCGTGCTCCCCGCCGGCGAGGGCCGGGTGACCACGGGCTCCGACGACCCCTGCGCCACCCCCGGCATGGTGGCGCTGCGGGCCGGGCCGTTCCCCGAGCGCCGCGCCGCCTACCTGACCGGACGGGTGCTCGACCAGAAGCAGTGGTACGCGGACCGGGCCCGCGACAACGAGCGGCAGGCCCTGGTGTGGCGCCTGGTGCTCATCGTGGGCGAGCTGACCGCGCTCGGGCTGGCCGTGTGCCGGGTGTTCGGGCTGTGGGACCTCGACCTGTCCGGGGTGATGGCCGCGGCCGTGGCGGGCGGCGCCGCGTGGCTGGGCCTGCGGCGGCACTCCGGGCTGGCCACCACCTACGGCAAGGCCGCCGCCGACCTGGCGCTGGTCCACGACCACCTGCGCGACGTCGACGAGGACGAGTGGCCCGCCGCGGTGGCGCAGGCCGAGGACGTGATGACCGACGAGCGCACCCTGTGGCTGAACACCCGCCCCGCCGACCAGTGAGCAGGACGGCCGCGGCGTCGTTAGGGTCGCGGGGTGGACGTGGCGGTGGTGACCGGGGCGGCGCGCGGGTTCGGGCTGGAGATCGCGCGGCGGTTGCGCGGACGCGGCTACCAGGTGGTGCTGACCGACGTGGACGACGCCGTGGGCGGCGCGGCGGCCGGGATCGGCGGGCACGGGCTCGTGGCGGACGTGCGGGACCCCGCGGCGCACCGCGCGGCGGCCGCCCGCGCCACCGACCTGGGACGGCTCGCGCTGTGGGTGAACAACGCCGGGGTGCTGGCCACCGGCCCGGCCTGGGAGCACGACGACGACGCGGTGCGGCGGCTGGTCGAGGTCAACGTGCTGGGCGTGGTGCACGGCAGCCGGGTCGCGGTGGAGGCGATGCGCGGGCACGGCGGCACGGTGCTCAACGTCTCCTCCATGTCGGCGCTGGGCCCGGTGCCGGGACTGGCCCTCTACGCGGCCACCAAGGCGGCGGTGCTGAACTTCGGACTGGGCCTCCAGGGCGACCTGAGGCGCGCCGGGGTGCCGGTGCGGGTGCTGACCTGCTGCCCCGACGCGGCGGACACCGACATGGTGCGCGAGGTCCGACCGGACCCGGCCTCGGCGGTGCTGTTCTCCGCCCCCCGCGGGCTGCTGACGGCCGCCGAGGTCGCCGACCGGGCGGTGGGGATGCTCGACGGGCGCCGCCTGGTGCGGGCGGTGCCCGCGTACCGGGCCGCGATGGCGCGGGCCGGCGCGGCGGTGCCGACGATCGGGCTGCGGGCGATCGAGGTGCTGCGGCGGCTGGGCGAACAGCGGCGCTCGGGCGGGTGACCTCGGGCGTGACCACCGGGAGGTGGCTGCTCCGGGGTGACCGCTCGGGCGGGTGACCTCCGGGCGTGACCGCTCGGGCGTGACCTCCCGCCGAGGTCACCGCAACGCGCGAGGACGACGGCGGCCCAGGGCGATGCCGTTGTCGACGTGGTGCCGGGCCTCCCGACCGGTCCACCCCTCCACGCCCTCGTGCACCGAGGCGGCGTCCAGCAGCAGGTCCGCGGCCACGTGCGCGTCCAGCCAGCCCGCGCCGACCAGCTCGCCCAACCGGCAGGCGGCGGTGAACACCACGTGGGCGCGAACCCCCGGCCGGGCCTCCCGCACCCGCTCCAACTCCCCCGCCACCACGGCGTCCCGGTAGGCGCCGACGCGCCGCGGCGAGGGCCGCTGGACCGGGATGTCCAGCTCCTCGGACGGCGGCGGGGCCAGCACGTCCACCAGCCAACCCGGCACCGGCGCCACCGGCAGGTCCCGCAGCACCCGGTAGCGGCGCCCGCCCACCCGCGACCCCGCCGCCACCACGTAACCGCCGATGCCGCGCGTGTCCACGTGCGGCGCGACCCGGCCCACGCTGTTGCCCAGCGGCACCTCCGGGGCCAGGAAGTAGCGGTGCTCTCCCCCGCCCGCCGTGGCCACGGTATAGGTGTCGCGGGGGTCCTCCGCACCGTGCTGCCACGCGCGACGGGCGAACGCCTCGCGGCCGTGGGGCACGTCCAGGTCCACCACCAGCAGCCCGGCCGGACCGCACGCGATGCCGATGTTGTAGGGGCGGTGCACCCACCACTGCCGGATCCGGTCGCGGTCCGTGGTGGCCTCGTGCTCCCAGCCGCGCAGGGCGGGAGCCTTGTCGTGCGGGCGCAGCGGCACCACCGGCCAACCGCGCGCGGCGGCGGCCAACGCCTCCCGGTACCTGGTCACGCGCTCCCCCTCCGGCCGGTGCGGCGGGGGGAGCACCGCTGCACCCAGTGTGCCCGCCCCGACCGGTCCGCGACACCGCCGGGAGAGCGATCCGCGCAGGTGGGCGCGGGTCCCCGGCTCACCGTCGGTCATCGGCCCCACGCCCGGTCCACCGGGAGCACCGCCGCCAGACCGGAACCCCCGGCCGTGCGACCCGGCCGGCCGCTCGCCGAGGGCGGCGGCGCCACCGGGCTGACCTCCGGCACGCCCCGGGTGGCGTTCGAGGACGAGATCGCGGGCCACGAGCCGCGCGGCCTGCGCGTCGCGGTCCACCCCGGCGCGGTTCACCGCACCCCGCTCGGGTAACCGGGCGAGGGGTTCACTCTTTCAGGGAATGGATGGGTGGATCGACACGGAGCGCGCCGACGTTGTGGCACCGTGAGTCGCGATGGGGTTGTTCATGGCAGAGGGCGACCTGGTCGCACGGTTCGCGCGCCGGCTGCGGTTGTTCGACGCCAACGCCGACGGCGCGGTGCGCCACCGGGACGTGGTGGCGGTGGCCGAGCGGCTCGTCCGCGGGTTCCGGCTCGACCCGGCGTCCACCGGCGCGCAACGGGTGCGGATCGCCTACGAAACGCTGTCGCTGGTGCTGGTGTCGGACTACGGCGACCCCGCGCGCGACGAGGTGACCGGGACCGGGCTCGCGGCCGCGCTGGAGGCCGACCCGCGGCGCACGGCCGAACTGGGCGGGCGCCTCGCCCGCGCCGACGCGGTGGCGGTGCGCGAGTGCCTGGCCCGCATCGGCGCGCAGGTGAAGGCGGAGCAGGTGGCCGAGGTCGTGGTGGCGCTGGGGGCGCACCCGGGCGACCTCCCGGTGATCCAGCGGGTGTTGGAGCGGGACGGGGCGCTGCTGCCGCTCGCCTCGGTGGACCGGGTGTTCGCCGACTACTTCGCCGGCTGCGGCGACCCGCGCCTGTACGGCCGCCGGTAGGACCGCCGGCGGGCTTCCGGTGGCGGACCGGGTGTTCGACCAGTAACACGATCGAGTTCACTCGCGCCCGAAAAACCCTGCCGCACACACCCCCACGCTAAGATCACAGCAGGCGCACCCCTGCCACGGCGCCGATTCCGAGGGCGGTCGTCCTCACTCCCCTTCCTGCTCGATCGCGGTCCTCGACCGCCCGAAACCTCCTACGCCGCAACGCTTCCGGCCACGCCGCGTCGGACGACTCCCACCCGTACCCGGATCCCCCCAGGAGACCACCGTGTCGCGCAGGAGAAGGTCCACCGTGGCGATGCTGCTCGGCCTGGGGGTCGGCGCGCTCACCGCAGGCACGTGCACCACCGTGTTCACAATGGACGGTCCACGACCGGCGGAGGCCGACCGCGGGTCGTGGGTCACGCCGGCCGTGCCCCGGATCGACCCGATCGACCGCGTCCCGAGCCGTGAACCGGCGCGGTGGAGCCAGTCCCGGGAGGCATTACCGTGACTCCGCTCCCCGCCTTGTTGAACAGCGTTGCTTTCGAGCAACACTGAAGTTATCGAGCGTACTGACGAAGGGTGGTGGCGACACGGCGGCGGACGACGGCCGGCGGTTGTCAGCCGGTGGTCATCCGGCAGCAGTCGCCGGTCAGCGACCGTCAGCGATCAGTCCCGGAAGGGGATCTCGGCCCACACGGTCGTGTTGCGTCCCTGCGACACCACTCCCCAGCGCTCGGACAGCGCGGCCACCAGCATCAGACCCGCCGCCGTCCGCCACGGCCCGCTCGGGCGCAGGGACCGGTCACGCACGCTGACGACCAGCCGTTCGCGCCAGTGGTCGAGGACCAGCTCGATCACGAAGGGCGGAGCGCCGTGCCGCCGGGCGTTGTCGAACAGCTCCCCCAGGACGACGCCGATCAGCAGCACGTCCGGCGCGGGCCACCCGTCGATCCGGTCGCGCAGCCACGCGGCGACGTCGGCGGGCGAGGTCGTGTCCTCGTCCTGGACGACCAGCACGGCGGTGTCGTTGCCGGCGGTCACAGCTCGCGCTCGGTGGTGTCGAGCGGGCGGACCGGGTGCACCGGCACCGGCGTCGGCTGGTGGGCTGGCGGGGAGGACACGTACGAGCCTCCCACGCACCCCCGCGACCGCACCTGACGATCACCTTGCGATCCCGCGCCACCCCACCGCTCACCGACCCACCGCCTCCCTGCGCCACTCCCTCCCCGCGCCACTCCCTCTCTGCGCCTTCCTCCCTGCACCACTCCCTCCCCGCGCCGTCATCTGGCCGGCCCGCGACCTCGCTTCCCTCCACCTCCCTCCCCGGCGAAGGCGTCTCCCATCGCCTCCGCCGCCGGCACGTCGTGCGTTCGAGTGGTCATCCCGCAACCCCACGTGGAAGGGTCGGGTCCGCTCCCCCTCACGGGGGAGCGGACCGGTTCGCGGCGGGCAGGGCCGTGGTCGCGGCCATAGGGTGGGGTGATCATGGATCCCGATTCCAAGTCGGCGCTCACCCCGGCGGGCGACCCGGCGTCCGTCGTGGCCTGCTTCGAGGAGCTGCCCGCCGCGGTGTGGGCGTTCCGCGGACCCGACCTCGTGGTGGTCGCGGCCAACCGCGCGGCACGCGCGTCCGTCGGTGACCGGCCCGGTCTCGTCGGCCGGCCGGTGCGCGAGTCCGTGCCGGAGGCAGCCGGTCAGCAGGTCTTCGACCTGATCGAGCAGTGCTACACCGGCGACCGGGTGGTGCTGGGCAGCGAGCGGCGGGTGCTGGTCGACCGGGACGGTGACGGGCGGCTGGAGGAGAGGTTCTTTACCTTCACCTGCCTGCCCTCGCGCGACGAGCACGGCGTGGTCACCGGGGTGGTCGCCCACGCGGTGGAGGTGACCGGGCAGGTGACCGCGCGCCGCGACGCGGAGCAGCGCCACCAGGCCGCGCAGCACGTCGTGCACGTGCTGCAACGCGCCCTGCTGCCCGACGCCCTGCCGGTCCTGCCCGGTGTGCGGCTGGCCGCCCGGTACGTGGTCGCGGGTGACGAGCGGGCGGCGGGCGGCGACTGGTTCGACGTGGTTCCGCTCTCGGGCGGTGGGTCGGCGGGGCGGGAGGGTGGCCGGGTGGTGCTGCTGGTCGGCGACGTGGTCGGGCACGGGCCCTCGGCCGCCGCCGCGATGGGGCAGCTGCGCACGGTCGCGCTGCACGCGCTGTGGTCGGGCGCGGGCGTCGAGGGGGCGGTGGCGCAGCTGGACGCCTTCGCCGCCCGCCTGCCGGCGACCCGCGCCGCGACGATGTGCCTGGTGGAGCTGGACACCGCGACCGGGGACCTGTGCGGGGTGAACCGGGGTCACCCGCCCGCGCTGGTGGTCGCCGCCGACGGCTCGACCCGGTTCCTCACGGGCTCCGGCCACGACGCCCCGCTGGGCGTCGGCAGGCCCGCGAGCACGCCGTGGCGAGACCGGCTCGGGTCCGACGACGCGCTGCTGCTGTACTCGGACGGCCTGGTCGAGCGCTCGGGCCGGTCCCTGGCGGCCGGGCTGTCCGCGCTGGCGACCGCGACCGCGGCCGCGGTGTCCGAGACGGTCGACGAGGGCGGCACGCTGCCGAGGAACCCGGCCGACCGGCTGTGCCTGGCCGCGGTGGAGCGCATGGGTTGGCTCGGGTACGAGGACGACGTGACGGTCCTCGTCGCCCGGCGTCCGGGCCTGCGGCAGCCGCCGCTGCACCTGGTGCTGCCCGCGACGCCGGCCGCGCTGGTGTCGCTGCGGCACGGGATCGCGGACTGGCTCGCGGACCTGGACGTCGACCGCGACCGGGTGTTCGCGGTGCAGCACGCGATCGGTGAGGCGGTCACGAACGCCGTCGAGCACGCCTACGCCGGCGGGCCGGGGCCGGGGCCGGGTGAGGTGGTGGTGGTCGACGCGCACCTGTCCGACGACGGCTTCGCCGAGTTCGCGGTGACCGACCGGGGTCGGTGGCGGCCGGTGCCCGAGTCGCCGGGCGGCCGGGGCCGGGGGCTGGCGCTGATGCGCCACTTCGCCGACCGGGTGGAGATGACGCCGTCCGAGGGCGGCACCACGGTGCGGATGGCTTTCCGGCTGACCCGCGTGCCGCACCTCGACCACCCCGAACACCCCGAACAGCCCGCCGCCCGACCGGCGGACGACCTGACCAGCGAGCTGCGGCGCGGCGCGCACCCGGTGCTGACGGTGCGGGGGGCGATCGACGCCCACACGGCGGAACTGCTGCACACCGCCCTGCTCGACGCCAGCCGTGGTGGCGGGCGGCCCCTGGTGGTGGACCTGACCGGGGTGACGCACCTGGCCAGCGCCGGGGTCCGGCTGCTGCACGAGGTCGCCGGCGAACTCGACGCGGAGCTGGTCGCGCCGGTGGACAGCGCCGCCGGGCAGGTGCTGGCGCTGACCGACCTGAGGCACCGACCCGACCTGCCCGAACCGGCTGGTCCACCCGAACCGCCCGCTCGGCCCGGTGGCGACTGAGCGGCGGGCCGGCAGTCCCCGGCCCGCCCCGCCACCACCCCGCCTACTGCGAATCCACAGTGGACATCTTCGGTTCGCTGTCGTCCAGGAACCCGCCCGACTGGTGCCGCCACAACCGCGCGTACGCGCCGTTCGACCGCAGCAGTTCGTCGTGCGTCCCCTGCTCGACGATCCGGCCGTGGTCGAGCACGATCAGCCGGTCCAGGCGGACCACGGTGCTGAGCCGGTGGGCCACCACGAGCGCGGTGCGCCCCTCCATGAGCCGCCACAGGGCTTCCTGGACGAGGAGCTCGCTCTCCGAGTCCAGCGCGCTGGTCGCCTCGTCGAGCAGCAGGATCGGCGCGTCGCGCAGGATGGCCCGCGCCAGCGCCACCCGCTGGCGCTGCCCGCCGGAGAGCTTGACGCCCCGCTCCCCCACCAGCGTGCCGAACCCCTCGGGCAGGGCCTCGGCGAACTCGAACACGTGCGCCGCCCGCGCCGCGTCGCGCACCTCGGCGTCGGTGGCGCCCGGCCGGGCGAAGGCGATGTTGTCCCACAGGGTCCGGTGGAACATGGCCGGTTCCTGCGGCACGTACGCGATGAGGCTGCGCAGGTCCGCCTGGCGCAGCCGGGCGATGTCCTGGCCGCCGACCAGGATCCGGCCTCCCTGGATGTCCATCAGCCGCAGCAGCAGCCGGGTCAGGGTGGTCTTGCCGCCGCCGGAGCGGCCGACCAGGCCGATTGTGGTGCCGCCGGGCACGGTCAGGTCCAGGCCGGCGAACAGCGGCGGCGCGCCGGCGTGGGCGAAGGTCACGTCCTCGAAGCGGACCTCGGCGGTGGACGGGCGCAGCGGCACCGGGTCCGCCGGGTCGACCACCTGCGGCGGGGTGAGCAGCAGCTCGGTGAACTGGGCCGCCTCGGTCAGGGAGCTCTCCAGCCGCCGGTAGATGTTGTTGAACTCGAACATGATCCGGGTCGCGTTGGTGAAGTAGGTGAAGGCGACCACGATCGCCTCCACCCCGAGCGCGCCGCCGCCCAGGCTCACCGCGAGCAGCAGGCCCAGCGCGTTGGTGATCACCAGCATCGGCGCGATGGCGGTGTCGATGCGGAGGTTGGCGTAGTCCCACGACCGGATGGCGATCCTGCGCTGCTCGGCGGCGCGCTCGCGGTGCTCGGCGTTCTCGCGCTCCTCGGCGGCGAAGGCCCGCACCGCGTCCATGTTCGACAGGGTGTCGGCCACGCGGCCCGACACCCGCGCGATGGCCGCCTCCCGCTCGTCGACCAGGCGCTGGCGGCGGCGGATCAGCGGGGCCACGACCAGGGCGGTGACCAGGATGAAGCCGATCAGGACGACCACCAGCAGCGGGTCGTAGCGCCACAGCACCACCGAGGCGAACACCAGCGGTATCAGGTTGGACAGCACGGAGAACGCCATGGCGTCGATGAACTGCTCGAACCTCCCGGCGAAGCTGAGCACCCGCTTGGTGAGCGAGCCGGCGAAGTTGTCGTGGAAGAACGCGGCGTCCTTGGCCAGCAGCTCCTCCATGCCGAACACGGACAGGTGCTCGATGCCGCGCCCGTCGGCGCGGTTGAGGCAGTGCAGCCCGACCCGCCACAGGGCTTCCCCCGCCAGTGCGAGGCCGGCGAAGGTCAGCACGTAGGGCAGGGCGGTGGCGACGTCGACGGTCGCGCCGTCCGCGATGCGGCCCGCGAGCGCGGCGACCACCAGCGGCGGCAGGTAGTAGTGGCAGATGTTGCCCAGCGCGGGCAGCAGGAGCGCCGGTGTGGCGGTCTTCTTCTGGCGGACCAGCTCGCGCAGGTAGTAGCGCAGCGCGAGCAGCACCGCTGTTTTCCTGGTGGTCGGGTCCTCCGCGTCGCCACGTGCTCCGGGCGCGGTCATCCGTCTCCCTCCCGGGGATTACGAACTCGGACCGGCCATGCTGCCGCAGCGGGTGCGGTCGCAGCGATCGATTATCGGCGACGCGGACCCGCCCGTGCGGTCGTGGGCCGGTCCGCGCCGCGCGTGCCTCAGCGGGCGCCGCCGTCCTCCTCGTGGTTCGGGCGGCGGGCGCGCAGCGAACCGGGGTGCGCCTTGGCGGCGGGGTCGCGGCGGGTCTTGAGCAGGCTCGCCACCGTGACCACGACCAGGATCGCGATGATCACCCCGAGGCTGAGGGGGGTGGGGATTTCGGGCACGTCGGGCGAGAGGTCCACGTGGGCCCAGTGCAGGATCAGCTTCACGCCGATGAACCCGAGGATGACGGCCAGGCCGGCGGAGAGGTAGACCAGCCGGTCGAGCAGGCCCTTCACCAGGAAGAACAGGGCGCGCAGGCCGAGCAGCGCGAAGGCGTTGGCGGCGAAGACGATGAACGGCTCCTCGGTCACGCCGAACACGGCCGGGATGGAGTCCAGCGCGAAGAGCAGGTCGATGCCGCCGATGGCGACCAGCACGATGAGCAGCGGCGTGCCGACCCGCCTGCCGTTCTCGCGGGCGAACAGCTTGCCGCCCCGGTACTCGGTGGACAGCGGCAGCAGGCGGCGGGCGGTGCGCACGACCGCGTTGTTCTCCACGTCCGGGTCCTCGTTGCGGTGCCGGAACAGCTGCACGGCGGTGAAGATCAGCAGCAGGCCGAACAGCAGGAACATGAACGAGAACAGCGAGAGCAGGGTCGCGCCGACCGCGATGAAGATGGCGCGCATGACCAGCGCCAGCACGATGCCGAAGGTCAGCACCTTATGCTGGTGCTCCTCGGGCACCGCGAACGTGGTCATGATGATCACGAACACGAACAGGTTGTCGACCGAGAGGGACTTCTCGACGATGTAGCCCGCGAAGTACTCGGTGCCGAACTCGCTGCCGTGGGCCGTCCACATCCAGATGCCGAAGCCGACGGCCACCAGGATGTAGAACACCGACCAGGCGGTGGCCTCGGCGAAGCCGACCTTGTGGGGGCGGACGGCCGCGAGCACCAGGTCCACCGCGAGCAGCACCAGGATCAGCCCCACGGTGACGACCCAGGTGAGGGTGTCGATCTCAAGCACCGGGTTCCTCGCTTTCCTGATCACCCGTCATGTACGAATCGGACATTAGAGGCAAACGGTACCGGCGCGCGAACCGGCACACCGGAATCCGACCCCATCCCGTGCCGGGGCGCATCTCGTGGTGCCCGGCGACCTCACGGTTCACCCGTCGGCACGGGGTCGCGTGACCTCCACCGCCCCGACCGCCGGGCGCCGTGACCCGGCGGGGTGACGCGGCGACCGTTTTCCCGGGCACCGGTCGGGTAGCCGACCGGGTATGAGCAACGACTTGCCGATCCCGGACTACGACCAGCTCCCCCTGGGTGACCTGCGGCACCGCGTCCGCTCGCTGAGCAGGGACGAACTGGCCCTGGTGGTGGAGCACGAACGGGGGCACGGGAACCGCGTCCCGGTCCTGGAGGTGCTCACGGCGCGGTTGGCGGAGCTGGACGACGGCGCCGAGCCGTCGGGCGGCGACCCGCGCAACGCGCCGGGCGCCGGCTCCACGCCCGGCGGCTCCCCCGTGACGCCCGCGACCTCACCCGAGCCGAGCATGCCGCTGCGCCACGCGCAGCCCGGGCAGACCGCCGCGCCCGGCCGGCCCTGACGCGCCGGCCGGGCCGGTCGCTCAGGGGCGCGGGCGCACGCGCGCCCACCGGCGGCCGCGCTGCGACCTGGGCGTGGTGGCGGCCGAGCACTTCGGGCACAGGTGCAGCCCGTGGTCCGTGGTCTGCTCGATCCACACCGCGTCCGCCCAGCTCACGTGCTGGAACCTGCCCAGCCGGCTGCGGCTCAGGGCCAGGCCGCACAGGGTCTGGTTGGTGCCGGGCGTCCACGCGTGCACGTCGCCCGAGGGCTGCCGCACGCCGTCCTCGTCGACCCACAGGCTGGACGCGGCGACCGCTGGTGCTGAACTCATGGTGGCGGTGTACCCGCTGCCCGCCCCGTGACGCGCCGGTGGCCCGGACGGCGCCCGCCGTCCGGGCCACCGGGGCCGGTCTCGGGTTTCTCGTCGGCGGGGCTCCTCGGCAGCCGGGGCTCCTCGGCAGCCAGGGGTCCCCGGCAGCCGGAGGTCCCCCGCGACCGGGGGTCCTCAGCAGCCGAGGGTCCTCAGTAGCCGGGGCCCGTGAACTTCTTCCGGTCGACGAAGTCGCGGACCCGGGCCTCCAGGTCCGACGCCGGGGCCGGGCGCTCGGCGTCGGCGGTCGCGGCGAACGCGCCGTCGGCCGGGACGTCCGGGCGCGGGGCGCCGGGGCACTCCACGCGGCTGCCCGGCAGCACGCCGTCGACCAGGTAGCGGTCGACCAGCGCGGTCACGCACTCGTTGCGGGCGTACAGGCCGTGCGTGCCCTCGTCCGAGACCGAGACCAGCGCGTCGTCGAGCCTGGTCGCCATGGCCGGCCCGCCGTCGTAGTGGGTCTGCGGGTCGGAGTCGGCCTGGACGACCAGGCCGACCGGGTACCTCGTCCGCTTCAGGTCGGTGACCCGGTCGGTGGTCTTGAAGGTGCGGAACGTGCACTCGGTCGGCGCGGCGCGCAGCACGCCGAACCCGTACGGGTACTGGACCCGGTACCGCCGCATGTCGTCGTAGTAGGTGTTCAGGTCGGTCGGCCAGTCGGCCTCGCAGGTGACGGTCTGGAACACGCCCGGCACGGTCTGGGCGATGCCCAGCTCGTAGAGCGCCCTGGTCGCCGCGACCGCGTCGGCCACCCGCTCGGGCGCGACCTCCTGACCCAGCACGTCGCGCCGGATCAGCGCCATGTCCTCGGCCAGCAGGTCCCAGATCTCGCGGTACCGGGCGTTGGCGCCGACGACGACGTCCCAGGTGCTCTGGTCGAGGTACCCCTCCCACGGCTCCACCGCCAGGCGGGCCGACAGCTCCTCGCTGGTGGCGAGCACCTCGGCGGCCGTGGTGCCGAAGCCGTAGCGGCTGTCGCGCTCGGCGACCCAGGCGAAGAAGGTGTCCACGTTGTCGCGGATGGCCCGGGACTGGGCCTTGAACTGCTCGCGCCAGATCCACTCCGGGTGCACCGAGGAGTCCAGGACGTTGCGGTCGAGCCTGGTCGGGAACAGCGTCCCGTACACCGCGCCCAGGTAGGTGCCGTAGGAGAAGCCCAGGTAGTTGATCTTCTTCTCGTCCAGCACGGCCCGGATGACGTCCATGTCGCGGGCGGTGTTCGGGGTGTTGACGTAGGGGCGGATGCCGCCCGCGGCCCTGGCGCACGCCTCCTCGGCGGCCCGCGCGGTGGCGGTCCAGTTCGCGAACTCGGCGTCGGTGGGCCGCGTGGTCAGGGTGCCGACCTGGTCGGCCGCCTCGCACAGCAGCGGGCTCGACCTCCCCACGCCGCGCGGGTCGAAGCCAATCAGGTCGTAGGTCTCCGCGATCCGGTTGGTCGCGAAGTACAGCGGCAGGTCGAGCCCGGGGCCGCCGGGTCCGCCGGGGTTGAGCAGCAGCACGCCGCGGCGCTTGGCCGGGTCGCTCGCGGGCCGCTTGCTGATGGCCACCTGCAACCGCTCGGCGTTCGGCTTCCGGTAGTTCAGCGGAACGGTGATGGTGGCGCACTGCAACTCGGCGAACCCGTCGCACGCGGCCCAGTCCACGTCCTGCTCGTGGAATTCGGTCAGGTTGGCGGCCGACGCCGTCGGCGCGACCGCGATCAGCCCGGACGCGGCCACCACAGCGGTGCCCAACGCCGCGACGAGCCGTTTCACCTTGCTCTTCACCCTGGTCTCCCCCTCATCCAATCGGACGGCACCCGCAAACTAAGGAATTCGGGAAAGGCTCCGGCAGGTCCGAAAGTCACATGGCCGGTGTGACGCCGAACTCATCGGATGGGCGGGCGAAAGGGCGTCCGCACGGATTGCGCCGGAGCGCCATATCACTTTTTCCGGCGGAATTCATCGTCCCCGGGACCTTTTCGGCGACCGCTTTCGACGGATGTCCGCCCGACCCGTCATGATGTCGGGGTGAGGACGTCGCGCGAGGTCACCGTCATCGGTGGTGGGGTCGTCGGGTACACCTGCGCGCACGAGCTGGCGCGGGCCGGGCACGAGGTCACGGTGATCACCGCCGACCCGCCGGGGCGGACCACGTCCGCGGTCGCGGCGGCGGTGTGGTTCCCCTACGAAGCCGCCCCGGCGGACGCGGTGCTGAGGTGGGGCGCGGAGTCGCTGCGCGCGTTCGGCTCGCTCGCCGGGGACCCGCGGACCGGGGTGTCCCTGCGGTCGGGACTGGTGCTGCACCGCAGCGCCTCGCCGGACCTGTGGTGGACGGCCGCCGTGCCGTCGGCGGAGGCGGTCGGGACCGGGCTGCCCGCCGGGGTGGTGAGCGCGACGCGGTGCACGCTGCCGGTGGTCGAGATGGACCGGTACCTGGCGTGGCTGGTGGCGGCGGCCGGGGTGCGCACGGTGGTGGGCGAGGTGCGCGACCTGGCGGAGGTGCCGGGCACGGTGGTGGTCGCCGCCGGGCTGCGGTCGGGCGTGCTGGTCGGGGACGACGACGGGCCGGTGCCGGTGCGCGGCCAGGTCGTGCGGGTGGCCAACCCGGGGCTGACCGACTGGCTGATCGACGACGACAACCCGGCCGGGCTGACCTACGTGGTGCCGCGGGCGGTGGACGTGGTGTGCGGCGGCACGGCGGACCGGGGCGAGCACTCGCTGGAGCCGTCGGCCGAGGTGGAGGCGGCGATCCTGGCGCGGGTCGGGGACCTGGTGCCCGAGCTGCGCGGGGCGGCCCCGGTGAGCCGGGCGGTGGGGCTGCGGCCGGCCCGGTCGGTCGTGCGGCTGGACCGGGTCGTCCGCGACGGCCGGGTGGTGGTGTCCTGCTACGGCCACGGTGGCGCGGGCGTCACGCTGTCGTGGGGGTGCGCCGCCGACGTGGTCGCCCTGGTGTGACCGCCCCGGGGGTGACCGCTCAGGTCGCGCCCAGGTCGCGGGCGCACCGGTCGGCCGTCGGTCTGCGGCGGGCGGACAGCGAGGTCATCAGCGTCAGCAGCCGCACCAGGTCGGCGGGCAGGTCCCGGGGCACCTCCGGCGGCCGGTGCAGCCGGGCGTTGGCGGCGGCCACCACGCCGCCGCCGTACTCGCGCCGCCCGGTCAGGCACTCCAGCAGCACCAGGCCCAGCGCGTAGACGTCGGCGGGCGGGCCCACGTCCTCGCCCCGGATCTGCTCGGGCGCCAGGTAGGCGGCGGTGCCGACGACCTCGTCCACGCGGGTGAGCCGGGTCGCGTCGGCCGAGCGGGCCAGGCCGAAGTCGGCCAGGTGGGCGGCGCCGTGGCGGTCGAGCAGGACGTTGCCGGGCTTCACGTCGCGGTGCACCACGCCGCGCGAGTGGACGTGGGCCAGCGCGTCGGCCAGCCGGGCGCCCAGCTCCCGGACCCGCCCGGTCGGCAGCGGCCCGGCGGCCAGCAGGTCGCGCAGGGTGCCGCCGTCGAGCAGCCGCATCACCACGAACGGCGTCGGGCCGGACTCGGCCAGGTCGTAGACGGGCACGAGCCCGGGGTGGACCAGGGCGGCGAGGGTCCGCGCCTCGTGCGCGAAGCGCCGCACCCCGACCTCGTCGGTCGCGGTGCACACCTTCACCGCGACCGGTCGGCGCAGCCGCAGGTCCCAGCCGAGGTGGACCCGCGCCATGCCGCCCACGCCGAGCACCCCGTCCAGCCGGTACCGGTCCACCAGCACCCGAGCACCGCCCACACCGCTCCCTCCCCCGCCTCCCGGACCCCGGCACAGGTTGCCCGATCGGCGGCCGGTCGTGCTGCGGAGGTCCGAAGCGGTGTCGGACGGGCGCCGGGCGCCACCGCGCACGGGTGGTGTGCGGTGGCGCCCGGCGGCGGTCAGCGGTTCGCGTGCAGTTCGGCCACCTCGGCGTCGCCGAGGGCCCGGTCCACCGCGCGGACCTCGTCCACCGACCCGCGCCAGTGGTCGGTGGGCTGCCCGGCGTACCGGGCCCGGCCGAGGGTCAGCGGACCGGTGCTCACCTCGTCCGGGCCGGCCGGGATGGTCGCCGCCCGCTGCCCGTCGACGTACAGGCGCAGCTCGCCCGCCGCCTCGTCGCGCACGCCGACCAGGTGGTACCAGCGGCCGGGTTCCGGGTTCACCCCGTGGGTGGCCCGCCGGCCGCCCGGCACGCTGAACGCGAAGTTCCCGTGGCCGTACTGGAGGTAGAACGGGTTCTCGGTGCGCCGGCCGTCCTGGCTGACCGCGGTGGCGTAGTTGCCCGGCAGCGAGTCCAGGGCGACCCACGCCGAGACGGTGTAGCTGCCGCGCGTGTCCAGGACCGGTCCCGCGGTCCGGGCGGAGTCGCCGTCGCCGTCGAACCTCAGCGCCTGCCCGCGCACGCCCGGCGCGTACGCCGCGTCCCCGTCGAGCGCGACGGGGTTGCCGCCGCCGCTGGTGTCCTCGCCGCTGCCGTCCAGCGACCACGTGCCGCGGCCCGGGTACACCCGCTGCCCGGCGCCCGCGCCCGCGGCGAGCACCCGGCTGTTGACCTCGCGCACCGGACCGGGGTCGACCTTGATCTCCCGCCGGTCGTAGGTCCAGAAGCCGTTGAGCTCGGTCTCCACGTCGGTGATCTGGGTGTAGACCGAGCCGGACAGCTCGGCGCCCGCACCCTCCAGGTAGTGGGTCTCGGTGTTGGAGACGTACTTCGCGGTCAGCGCCGCCTTGTCCGCCACCCCGCTGTAGATCGCGGCCGGCGCGCCGGGCCACTGGTGGCCGGGCGTGCGGAGGGTGAACCCGCCGTGCTCGCCGTCCATCGCCGCCCGGGTCGCGTCCGGCCACGGCGCGTCGTTGTTGAGGTAGTCGTGGTGGTCGATGACCTCGCCCTTGCCGGAGTCGCCCTTCGACGCGCAGCAGTTGACGCCGCTGTGCGCGTTGACCACCCGGGACGGGTCGGCGGCCTTGACGGACTCGGCGATGCGGCCCGTCTCCTCCCGGTCCCACTCACCCCAGCCCTCGTTGAACACGATCCAGCCGATGATCGAGGGCGAGTCGTGCAGCTGCTCCCGCGCGCGGGCGCCCTCGGTGAGGAACGCCTGCTCGCCGGTCTCGTCGGTGACGTTGACGTTGACGAAGTCCTGCCACACCAGCAGGCCCAGCTTGTCCGCGTGGTGGTACCAGCGGGCGGGTTCGACCTTGATGTGCTTGCGCACCGCGTTGAACCCGAGGTCCTTCTGGGCCTTGAGGTCGAACAGCAGCGCCTCGTCGCTGGGCGCGGTGTTCAGGCCGTCGGGCCAGAAGCCCTGGTCCAGCATGGACAGGGAGAACACCGGTTTGCCGTTGAGGACGAGCTTGGGGAAGCCGCCGACCTCCTGGACGCCGACCGAGCGCATCCCGAAGTAGCTCTCCACCGCGTCGCGGCTCGACCCGTCGACCAGGCTGACGTCGAGGTCGTAGAGGTAGGGGTCCTCCGGGCTCCACAGGCGCGGGGCGGGCACCGGCAGGGTCAGGTCGGCGTTGGGGCGGCCGGTGACCTCGCCGACGCGCTTGCCGCGGTGGTCGCGGGCGGTGACCTTGACCGCGGCGCGGTCCGTGGCGGTCGCGGAGGACACCCGGACGGCGAGGGTGCCCGCGGTGATGTCCGGGGTGGTCTTCACGTCGTCGATGGCCCGGTCGGGCACCGGCTCCAGCCACACGGTCTGCCAGATGCCGGAGGACTGCGTGTAGACGATGCCGCCGGGTCGGCGGGACTGCTTGCCGATCGGCTGGTTGTCGCCGGTGGTGTCGGTGACCGCGACCACCAGTTCGTGCCGGCCGCGACCGCGCAGCGCGTCGGTGACGTCGGCGGTGAAGGCGGTGTAGCCGCCGGTGTGCTCGGCGACCGGCGTGCCGTCCACCCACACGCGCGCGTGGTGGTCGACCGCGCCGAAGTTGAGCTTCAGCCGCTCGCCCCGGCCGATCCTCCAGTTCGCCGGCACGGTGAACGTGCGGCGGTAGAACATGTGGTCCTCGTGGCGCTCCAGCCCGGACAGCTGCGACTCCACCGGGAACGGCACGATGACGCGCTCGGGCAGCCGTTGGCCGAAGGTCGGCTGCTGCCCGGCGGTGGCGGCGGCGAACTCCCACGGGCCGTTGAGGTTGAGCCAGTCCTCGCGCACCTGCTGCGGGCGGGGGTACTCGGGCAGCGGGTGCTCGGTGTCCACCTCCTCGCCCCACGGCGTCCGGAGCCGGTGGGTGGAGGTGTTGGTGGCGTTGCGGATGATCCCGGGCACGACTTCGCCGCCGACGGTCAGGCCGCCCTCGCCGTCGTAGGTGACGCGGACGCGCTGGCCCCGCTGGATCGCGGCGGGCACCTCGACGAGCACCCTGGTCCGGTCGCCCCGGGCGAGGGTTGCCCGGCCCAGGGGGAACGGGACGGTGTCCACCTCGACCTTCAGGTGGGCGGTGAGGTCGCCGAGGTCGGTGACCTCGCGGTCGAAGTCGAGTTCCAGGCGGTCGCGCGAGACGGTCGGCCGCACCGGGTAGACCGGGAAGTCGGCGGGCGGCAGGAAGGCCGACTCGGGCACGGGCTGCTTGGCCAGTGTCGGGGTGGACCAGCGCAGGTACATGTTCGCGCCGCCGACGTCCTGGAACAGCTCCAGCCGGAAGTCGTGCTCCCGGCCCGCTTCCAGGCGGACCGGGGCGCTGTGCTGCTCGACGTCCCAGTCGCCGACCCAGTGGTCGATCACCGGGTTGTCGTCGAGGAACAGGCGGAAGCCGTTGTCGCCGATGGCGTGGAAGGTGTAGTCGCCGGTGGCGGGGGCGGTGAGCCGGCCGGTCCAGCGGGCGGTGGTGTGCTCGGTGCGCCCGGTCAGGGCGGCGAACGTGCTGGTCAGGTCGCTGAAGTTGATGTCGGGGTCGAGGGTGGTGCCGCCGGGTTCGGCGAAGTCGCGCGCGCCGGGCGCGGACATGCGGAAGTACTCGCCCTTCAGGCCGTGCACGGGTGCGGGGTCGGCTCTCGCGGGCTCGGTTCTCGCGGGCAGGGCGGTGGCGGGGAGGAGGAACAGGCTGAGGAGGAGGACGAGGAACCGGCGGGCAGGGCGCATACGGGTTTCTCCTGGACTCGGCGGTGAGGCCCATCACAGCTTTGCTCATCTATCCACACCGTCGCGCAGAAGACAACAACAAAGCTCACTTTGGGAGCGCTTCCACGGGGGAAACGCTCAACTTCCCGCAGAGGTCCGGCCAGGGGGTGACGGTTGGGGTGGTTGGGCAAACAGGCCGAGGTCGAGCAGGCAGGCCGAGGTCCGGGTGCCGGAAAGCCAAAGGGCCGGTGCGACCAGCTGACTGGTCGCACCGACCCACGCGCAAGGGGTGGCCCACCGGGCGAGAGGTGTCGCACCAGGCCCGAGAGGTGGTGCACCGGGCGCGGCCGGGGGTGCTGTCCGGCCGCGCCCGGTCCGGCGGGTCAGGTCGCGGTGCAGCTCACCGCGGTGACACCGCCGGTCGCCTGGCCGTTGGCGACGAACCCGAACGTCGCCGAGGCCGAGGGCGCCAGGGAGCCGTTGTGGGCGGCGTTGGTGACCGTGCCGCCGGTCAGCGTGCCGTTCCACAGGCTGGTGATGGTCCGCCCGCCGGCGACGGACAGCTCGACGCTCCAGCCGCGGGTCGAGGCGGTGCCGGTGTTGGTCACCGCGACCTCCGCCTGGAAGCCGCCCTGCCAGCTGGTGGCGGTGCGGTAGGTGGCGGTGCAGCCGGAGCCGCCGCCGCCCGTGCCCGGCTGGGTCGTGGCCGTCACCGCGGCCGTCGCCGGGGAGAGGTTGCCCGCCGCGTCCTTGGCCCGCAGCGCGTAGCTGTAGCGGGTGTTCGGGGTGAGCCCGGTGTCGGTGTAGCCGGTGCCCGACGCGGTGCCGACCTTGGCGCCGCCGCGGTAGACGTCGTAGCCGACCACGCCGACGTCGTCGGTCGACGCGCCCCACGACAGCGCGACCGAGGAGGAGGTGGTGGCGCCGACGGTCACCGCGGACGGCGCGGTCGGGGCCGTGGTGTCGGCCGGGGCGCCGTCGGTGTAGCGCTCGCCCAGGCTGATGCCGGTGGTGCCGCCCCCACCGCCGAGGCGGACCTGGTGGTCGAGGCCGACGAACTTGCCGGCGTGCTGCCACAGGGCGGGCTTGAGCAGGGCGTACTTGGTCTCGTCCCAGGTCTTCCAGTCGTCGAGCAGCAGGCCGCCCGTGTCACCGGAGTTCGGGTTGAGCACCCAGAACGTCTGGTGCAGGCCCTCCTCCACGATGAGGTCGCGCAGGGCGGCCATCCACCGGTCCTGCCGCTCGTCCTGGCCGAGCCGCCCGCCCCACTCCCCGATCAGCAGCGGCGCGGTGCCCTGCTCGTGGAGGTAGAGCCAGTTCGGCCGCCACACGTCGGCGATCAGCGACTCCTTGGTGAACGGCTTGTCGAACCACGGCTGGTTGAACACCAGCGGGCCGTAGTCGTGCGGCGAGTAGACCAGCTGGTCCTGGTGCGCGCCGAGGTTGACCGGGTGCTCGGCCACGCCGCGCAGGTTCCCGCCCCACCAGGTGTGGTGGTAGTTCGGGGACAGGTCGGGGTCGGTGTCGGGCGACTGCCACGTCTCACCGGCGCGCGGGTAGACCTCGACGCCCTCGCACAGGATGAGCACCTTCGGGTTGATCGCCAGGATGCGCCTGCCCGCGGTCTCGCAGACGTGCTTCCAGTTGTCGACGTCGGTGGAGCCGTCCCACTTGGCGCGCGGCGGCTGGTTGGGGGTGCCGTGCGGCTCGTTCTTGACGTCCATCGCCACGATGGTGTCGTTGTCCCGGTAGCGCGCGGTGACCCATTCCCACGCCTGGTGGAACAGCTCGGTCGTGATCGCGCCCTTGTACCAGACGGGGTGGACGTGGCCGGAGTTGTCGGCCTCGGCGCTGTGCACGTCCAGCAGCACCTTGAGCCCGTAGCGCTCGCAGAGCCCGAGCCAGTGGTCCCAGACCTGGAGGCTGTTCAGGCCGGCCAGCTCGGGGTTGACGTAGGTGTTGACGTTGGGGGCGGTCGCCTGGCCGTTCTTCCACTCCAGCAGCAGCTGGGTGGAGATCGGCACCCGGACGATGTTGATGCCGCGGTCGGCCATCGATCTGGTGACCTCGGCGATGTTGGCCGACCACAGGCCGTGGAACACGCGCTCGGTGGCGTTGAAGCCGAACCAGTTGGCGCCGGTGAGCCACACCCGGTTGCCCGCCTCGTCGACGATCTGGTTGCCCTCGACGTGCAGCCAGTCCTCCTGCGGGGCCGCCGAGGCGGCGGGGGTGGCGGCCGCGCAGGCGAGCGCGGTCAGCGCCGTCGCCGCGACGAGTGCCGCCGCCCGGCGCCACCGCGCCCGGCCCGGTCGTGTCGTCCTCATGTGCTGCTGTCCCGACCTTCCGACGTTGGAACCCGGTTTCGGCGCGGCTGCGGCGGGGGCGCTCCAGCGGCGGCGATTCTTTCTGGGAGCGCTCCCAGTCCTGGCGTAGTGTAGGCATTCGAGGCCGGTTGGCAACATCCCGCACGCACAGTTGTCCACTGTGGACGTGTTGGGCCGATCAGGTGACGAGTGCCGGTCACGTTCGGGTGTTTTGTCGGTCGGGGTCCGGGTACCTGACGGGTCCGACGCGACATCGCAGGAGGTACCTGGTGGAACTCGGCCCGGCCCTGTACGCCGGGGCGGGCGTGGTCACGCTGACGGCGGCGTTGCTGCCCCGGTTGCTGGCCAAGGCGCCGATCTCGATGCCGATGGTGTTCCTGGGGGCCGGCGCGCTGGCGTTCGGCTTCGCGGAGCCGCTGCCGGAGCTGGACCCCGGGTTGCACGGGTCGGTCGTGCTGCACCTGACCGAGCTGTGCGTGATCATCTCGCTGATGGGCGCGGGGTTGGCGCTCAACCGGCCCGTCGGTCTCAGGCGGTGGGGCACGACGTGGCGGCTGCTGGGCGTGACGATGCCGTTGACCATGCTGGCGGTCGGTGTGCTCGGCTGGGGGCTGCTGGGGGTGGGGGTGGCGGCCGCGGTGCTGCTCGCGGCGGTGGTGGCGCCCACGGACCCGGTCCTGGCCGGTGAGGTGCAGGTGGCCGAGCCCGCCGAGCACCCGGAGTCCGACGAGGACGAGGCGCGGTTCGCGCTGACCTCGGAGGCGGGCCTGAACGACGGGCTGGCGTTCCCGTTCACCTACGCGGCGGTGGCGATCAGCCTGGTCGGGGTGGCGCCGGGCGGCTGGTTGGCCGAGTGGGTCCTGGTGGACGTGCTGTGGCGGCTCGCGGCGGGTGTGGGCATCGGGGTGCTGGTCGGCTGGCTGCTGGGCCGGTTGTTCTTCTCCGCGCCGTCGCAGAAGTTCCGGCTGGCCGAGCACGCCGAGGGGTTCGTGGCGCTGGCGGCGACGTTCCTGGCCTACGGGGTCGCGGAGCTGGTCGAGGGCTACGGCTTCATCGCGGTGTTCGTGTGCGCCTGCACGGTGCGGGCCGCGGAGCGCCGCCACGACTACCACCACGTGCTGCACCAGTACGTGGAGCAGGCCGAGCGGATGCTCACCGTGGTGATCATCCTGCTGCTGGGGGGTGCGGCGGCGTCCGGGCTGCTGGCGGGCACGGGGTGGCGCGAGGTGCTGTTCGCGGCGTTGGTGCTGCTGGTGGTGCGGCCGGTGGCCGGGTTGGTGGGCCTGGCGGGCGGGAGCACGGGGCCGCGCGAGCGGATGGCGATCTCGTTCTTCGGCGTGCGCGGGGTGGGGTCGCTGTTCTACGTGGCCTACGCCCTGGAGGAGGGCCACTTCGCCGAGGAGGGCGTGATCTGGCGGGTGGTGGCGCTGGTGGTGATCGGTTCGGTGGTGCTGCACGGGCTGTCGGCGACGCCGGTCATGCGGCTGCTGGACCGGCGGCGCGACCGCGAGGCACGGCGCAAAGGCCACCCGGACGAGGCGGCGGAGACCCCCGTCTGACAGGTTCTCAGGGGCCTCGGGCCAATGCGCTCGGGCCCGAGGCGGTGGCCGAGGGCCGGTCACGCGTAGGCCGGCCGCACAGGCCGATCACGCACAGGCCGATCACTCCGGGTGGTTCCCCGGCTCCGGCGCGCCCTGGCCGTTCCAGCCCAGCAGTTTCGCGCCGAGCACCGCGGTCTGGAGCGTGAACCCCTGCCCGGGGTCGTCGGCGGCGTAACCGGTGAGCTCCCGGACCCGCTGGAGCCGGTAGGTCACGGTGCGCACGCCCACGTGCAGCTCGCGGGCGCAGGCGGTGGCCACCCGCCCGGCCGCGAAGTAGGCGGCGAGGGTGTCCAGCAGCGGTCCGGGGCCGCCGCGGGCCCGCCGCAGCGGTTCCAGCACCGCGTCGACCAGGTCGGCCAGCGCCGCGCTGTCGCGCAGCAGCACCCGGTAGACGAGCAGGTCGGCGGCCCGGTGCACGCGGCCGGGCAGGTCGAGCCGCCGGGCGATGTCCAGGGCGTTGCGGGCCTGCTCGAACGAGCGCACGGGACCGCCGGGGCCGGGCTGCGGGCGGCCGAGGCCGACGCGCCAGGTCGGTTCGGTCCCCAGCGCCGCCGCGACCTGGCGGGCGAACTCCTCGGGCGCCTCCCCCATCGCCTCGGGCGCCACGCACACCAGCAGCCCGTCCTTGGTGGTGACCAGCACGTCGCGGGAGCCCAGCCGCAGGTGCAGGGCGGTCTCCACGTCGCGGGAGACCTCGCCGCCGTCGACGACCGGTTCCGCGGCGCGCGCGGCGGCCACCACGGTGCTGCCGGCCAGCCGCAGCCCGAACCGCTCGGCGCGCTCGGCGAGGTCCCCGGGGTTGCGGCCGTCGAGCAGGTCGTCGACGAACTCGCGGCGGAAGGACTCCTCGCGGCGCACCGCCCAGCGCTGGGCCTCCTCGTAGCCCTCGGCCAGGGCGGTGACCGCGATGTCCGCGGCCCGGAACACGGCCTGGCCGACCGCGCGGACGGCGTCGGCGCCGGTGGCGCGCCGCACGCCGGGCAGCGCGGGCCAGGCCAGCCAGGTGGCGCTCAGGTAGAGGTCGACCAGGTCTCGCAGCGGCACGCCCAGGGTGGCGGCGCGGGCGCCGGTGCCGTGGCGGGCCCGCAGCCGCTCCGGGCCCAGCTGGGCGCCGGTGGCGCTGACCTCGGTGAGGTCCTCCAGGTAGCCGTCGAGGAGTTCGGGTGGCGCGTCCCGCGCGTCGCGGCTCGCCCGCGCCACCACGGTCGCCACGTCCAGCCCGCTTCCGGTTCGGCCGCTCATGGCGCCCAGTCTCGCAAGGGGATCTGCACGGTTTCCGCACCTCCCCACCCCGGTGCGCGCACACGGGTGGTCGAGCATCGGTCGGGTGGAGCACTGGTGGCGGGTGACGGTGGTGTCGACGGCGGTGGCGCTGGGGGTGTTCGCGGCGGGGGTGGCGCCGACGGTGTTGTTCGGTGTGGTGCCGGTCCTGGTGTGGTGCGCCGACCCGCGGCGGTCCCGGCGGGTCGGGGTGCCGGTGGGAGTGGTGCTGCTGGTGCTGCTGGCGTGGTTCGCGCTGCCGCACGGCCTGGGGTGGTCCGGGCGGTGGGTGCCGTCGGCGGCGGAGGTGTGCTGGCTGTACCCGCTGTCGGCGGCGGTGGTGTGCCTGGTGGGTGCGCGGGTGGAGCGGCGGCCGGCGGGCTGCGTGCCGTGGGCGGTGGTGCTGTGCCTGGGGTTCGCGCTGGCCCTGGGCGACCTGGTGCTGCTGGACGAGTCGCCGCCCGGGAACGAGGGGGTCCTGCCGGGTCCGGTGGGGCTGCGGGCCGTGGAGGCGGATCCGGTGTGCGGTTCGGGCGGCTGCGCCCGGGTGGTGGGGTTCGGCGGGGACCGGGCGGCGGTGCGGGCGCACCTGGGGTCGCGTGGCTTCACCACGCCCTCGGGACGCGGCGGCGGGTGGGTGTGCCGGGTGACCGGGGTCGTGGTGGAGCGGCGGGCCTGCGCGGGGCTGCGGGAGCGGGCCGGGGTGGTCGAGGTCACCTGGTACGTGGGGTGAGGGTGCTCAGCCGGCGGCCAGGGCCTGGTCCAGGGTGGGGTGGACCACCAGCAGGTCGCCCAGGCCGGTGAGCTGCACCGAGCGCATCGCGGGGGTGGTGTCGGTGGCCACGATCCGCAGCCGGGTCTCGGGCACCGCCTGGTCGTGCGCGGCGATGAGCGCCGCCAGGCCGGCCGAGGCCAGCAGGGCCACCCCCCTGAGGTCGACCACCACCACGGCGGGTGGCTCTCGCAGGACTTCGCCGAGCACGCGGCGCAGTTCCGGGGCGGTGACCGCGTCCACCTCCCCGGCGACCGACACCACCACCGCGTCGGCGCGGCGGGTGACGTCGAGGGCGAACCGCTGCGGGTCCGTGGGCTGTGTCGAGGCGTGCACGTCGTGGTCGCCTTTCGTCCGGGTCCGGCCGCCCGGCGGGCCTGGTGAGCCGCCCCGGGCCGGTCCCATCGTCACCCGTCCGGACGCGTACCGCCATTCAGCGGCTCGCCACCGGGCCGCCGGCGGCCCGGGATCTCCCTGGTCTCAGGGATGTTCGGGGCGGTCGGGTCCGCGAGGCTTGGGTACATCGCCCGGCAGGCGGGCGGACGAGGGGAGGACGGATGATCGGGAGGAAGGTGCGGCTGGCCCTGGCCGGCGGCCTGGCGGTCGCGGCCCTGGTCGGGGGGTCGGGCGCGGCCCAGGCCGACAGCGGCGGCGAACGGGCGGGCGTCGAGCGGGCGTCGGGCGAGGTGGCCGTCGCCGCGGTGTGGCGCGGCGGCTACTACAACTACTACGACTGCGACCTGGCGGGCTTCCAGGGGATCTACCACGGCTGGTGGACCGGCTACATCTGCTCGTACCGGGCGGGTAGCTCGCCGGCGATCTGGGACCTGTACGCGTGACCGAGAACGGGGGAACGACCATGTGGATCAGGAACGTGGCGGCCGGTGCCGCCATCGCGGCGGCCGTCGGCCTGACCGGGGTGCTGGGCGCGGGGGCGGCGACGGCGGCACCCGCCCCGACCGCGGCGGTGTCGGCGGAGGCGGCGGAGCTGCGCGCGGCCGCCTCGTGGCACCAGATGGAGATGTGGTACGACCTGAGCGCCTGCATGTTCTCGCAGCAGTTCAAGGCGTACCCGACCTACTGCGCCTACGGGCAGTGGGGCAGCACCGGCAGCTACGGCTACGTGCTGTGGGGCTGGTACTGACCTGACCGGCGCGGGGAGGCGGACCGGTTCCGCCTCCCCGCTCACCCGCGTCGGGCGAACTCCGCGGCCAGCGCCGCCCGCGAGGTGATGTCGAGCTTGACGAAGACGTGCTTGAGGTGGGTCTCCACGGTGTAGCGGGACACGTGGAGCCGCTTGGCCACCTCGGTGTTGGTGAGGCCCTCGGCGACGTGGCGGATCACCACGAGCTCGGTCCTGGTCAGCGAGTCCCAGCCGGTGGTGGCGGGGCGTCGGCGGCCGCGCGGTCCCCGGCGCAGGCCGTGGCCGCGCATCATGGCGTGGACGCGCCGGGCCTCGCCGACCGCGCCGCGTTCGTCGAGGGCGTCGAGAGCCCGGTGGAACAGCGGGCGCGCCGCGTCGACCTGCCCGGCGGCGGCGAGCGCGGTGCCCGCCTGCTCGCACGCCAGGGCCAGTTCCACGGGACGGGGCGAGTCGCGGTAGGCGTCGACCGCCTGGAGCGAGTGGTGCGGCGCGTTCTCGACCAGGCCGCGGCAGCGCAGGGCGGCGCCGGCGGCGGAGGCGGTGCCGAAGCGCCGGGCGGCGGCCTCGGTGTCCCCGGTGACCCGGTGCGCCAGGGCGGTGTCGGACGCCGCCAGCGCGATGCGGACCAGGTCCGGTGGCGCCATCCAGTTGGTGTGCAGGAAGCGCAGCTCGGGCAGCAGGTCCCAGGCGCGGGCCGCGGTGGCGGCGGCGTCGGCGGGCCGGCCGCGCTGCTCCAGCAGCAGCGCCTCCACCCACAGCACCCAGTCCGCGCCCAGGACCGCGCCGCAGGCCCGCAGTTCGGTCCGGGCCCGTTCGACGAGGTCGGCGGCGGTGTCCGGTTCGCCTCGGGCGAGCGCGATCCTGGCCAGCACCGCGAGGACGTGGAAGTTCCAGCGGGTCGCGGTGTCGCGGGCCAGCGCCAGGCAGGCCCCGGCCCCGGTGGCGGCGTCGTCCCAGGAGCCGGCGTGCAGCTCGGCGATGGCGAGGTTGGCCTGGTAGTACGGCAGGACGCTGGCGTTGCCCGAGCGGGAGGCGTCGGCCAGACCGCGGTGGTGGGTGGCGCGCGCGTCGGCGAGCCGGTCGGCGTCGGCCTGGGCGACGCCCAGGCACAGGTCGGCGATGAGGAACCCGTCGAACGAGGTGGCGGCCGGTGCGGCCGTGGCGGTGCCCTCCCGACCCAGGACCAGGGCCTGGTCGACCGCGCCGCGGGCGGCGGCGCCCAGGGTGAGCGTCATCAGCGCGGTCGCCTCGGCCACGGCCTTCCCGGCGCGCCGCGCGGCGTCGAGCGACCGCTCCGCCTGCGCCACGGCCTCGGTGACCTCCCCGGTCATCAGCCGCAGGAACGCGCCGGGGCCCAGGGTGATGTCGCGGGCCAGCGGGTCGGCGCACTGCTCGGCGGCGAGGGTGATCCGGTGGCCCGCCTCCTGCCACCGGCCCTGCCGCACCAGGGCGTGGGCGACCAGGACGGCCAGCCGGGCCCTCGCGGGCCGGTCGAGGGTGGTGGTGAACACGGTGCCGGCCAGCGCCTCGGCTTCGGCGACGCGGCCGGACAGCACCAGCAGCGGGGCCAGTTCGACGACCAGGCCGGGTCGCGCGGGGTCGTGCTCGGGCAGCGCCCCCAGGGCGCGCTCGTACCAGTGCAGGGCCGAGGGGACGGAGTGCCGGGCGCACTCGCGGGCGGCGCGCCAGTACCAGGCCGCCGCGTCGGGTGCGGTCGTCTCGGGCGAGGCCGCGCCGGCGACCTCGACGTGCTCGGCGACCCGGGCGGCCGGCGCGCCGGCGGCGGCCAGGGCGCGGACGACCTCGTGGTGCAGGCTGCCGCGCAGCGCGGGCGGCACGTCCTCGTAGAGGGCCTGGCGGAACATCTCGTGCCGGAACGCCAGGCGCTCGCCGGAGCCGTCGACCACGCCGGTGGCCACGGCGGGGCGCAGCTCGGTGAGCAGGTCCACCGCCTGCCGGCCGCTGACCGCGGCCAGTTCGCCCGCCAGGCAGGAGGTGCCGAGCACGGCCATGAGGCGCAGCAGGTCCAGCGTGGTCTCGGGCAGGAAGCTGTAGCGCAGCAGCAGCGTCTGGCGCAGGTCGGGCGGCACCGCACCGGCGGAGGTGTCGACCTGGTTCCCGGCGCGGCGCAGCACCTGCCGCTGGTCGAGGGCCCGCAGCAGCTCCAGCAGGAACAGCGGGTTGCCGCCGGCGGCCCCGGCCAGCCGGCGCAGGCCCGCGCCGGGTTCGGCGTCCAGGGCCCGGTGCAGCAGCTCGACCGCGGCGTCGGGGGTCAGCCCCGCCAGCCGCAGCACCTTCCCGTCGGCGGCGGTGAGCCGGTCGAGGAGCCGGTCCACCTCCTTGCGGCGCGGCACCGGGCGCAGGGTGCCCACGACCAGCAGCGGTCGGTCGGCCAGGTGCCGGACCAGGGCGCCGATCGCGGTCAGGGTCGAGGTGTCGGCCCAGTGCAGGTCCTCCAGCGCGAGCGCCACGGGCGTGCGGGCGGTGCGCTCCTCGAACCACTCCACGATCGTCTCGATCACGGTGAACGACTCGTCCCCGGTGGCCGGGCGGCCGGCGGCGGTCGGGTCGACCGCGTCCAGCGCGGCGCGCAGGCGGTCACCGGACCGGTCGCCGGACCGCAGGTCGGTGAACACCCGGAACGGGCGGCGGGCGTCGAGTTCGTGCGCGGAGCCGGTGAACAGCTCGAACCCGCGCTCCCGCGCCCCGGCCTCGACCTCGCGCAGCAGGCGGCTCTTGCCGATGCCCGGTTCGCCCTCGACGAGCAGCGCGGTCGCCCGGCCGGACAGGGCGCGGGCGAGCGCCTCCCGCGCGTGGTCGAGTTCCGCCGCGCGGCCGACCAAGGGAAGCCCCATCCCCACGCCCCTCCCGCGGGCCGTGCGTGCGACGTCCCCGTTCGTCGGCATCGGCGCGGCCGGAACCGGCAGCGTAACAAGGGGTTCGGGGCGGCGGCCGGCGATTTCCCGGATGCGTCCGGGCGCGGGGCGGCGGCCGGGCCCGGCTCCGACCGGCGGCCGCGGGCGGAGGTGATCTAGCATCCGCTGGGTGGACCGGACGAGGGTGGGCGCGTGGGCCGTGGTCGTGCTGGTGGTGGCGCAGGCGCTCGCCTCGCTGGTGTCGGTGGACGCGGACGGGCTGCGCGGCACCGGGGTCCTGCTCAACGCGGCGGCGGGCGCGTCCGCGGTGTGGCTGCTGCTGCGCCCCGGGCGCAACCGGTGGCCGCTGACCGCGTGGGCGGCCGGGTTCTTCGGCTGGCACGCGGTCGGCCTGGCGACCCTGGCGGGCCTGGTGACCACCGAGCTGGACGCGGTGTTCACCGGCTCGTGGCCGAGGGAACCCGCCACCGCCTACCAGGCGGTGCTGCTCACCCTGGCCGGTTTCGCCGTCCACCTGCTCCTGCCCCGGCCCGCGCGGGACTGACCCCCGCACCCGACAGCACTTCATCGAGGAGGCAATCCCGTGGCTCAGACGGTTCGTGGTGTGGTGGCCCGGAGCAAGGGCGCGCCGGTGGAGGTGGTCGACGTCGTGGTGCCCGACCCGGGGCCGGGTGAGGCGGTGGTCCGGGTGCAGGCGTGCGGGGTCTGCCACACCGACCTGCACTACCGCGAGGGCGGCATCAACGACGAGTACCCCTTCCTGCTGGGCCACGAGGCCGCCGGTGTCGTGGAGTCGGTGGGCGAGGGCGTCTCCGACGTCGCGCCCGGTGATTTCGTGGTCCTCAACTGGCGGGCGGTCTGCGGGTCCTGCCGGGCGTGCCTGAAGGGCAAGCCCTGGTACTGCTTCAACACCCACAACGCCGCCCAGCCGATGACCCTGGCCGACGGCACCGCGCTGTCCCCCGCGCTGGGGATCGGGGCGTTCGCGGAGAAGACCCTCGTCCACGCCGGGCAGTGCACCAAGGTCGACCCCCGGGTGTCCCCCGCGGTGGCGGGCCTGCTGGGGTGCGGGGTGATGGCCGGGCTGGGCGCGGCGGTCAACACCGGCAACGTCGGCCGCGGCGACTCCGTGGCCGTGATCGGCTGCGGCGGCGTGGGCGCGGCGGCGGTGGCCGGGGCGCGCCTGGCCGGGGCGACCACCGTCGTGGCGGTGGACCTGGACCCGCGCAAGCTGGAGTGGGCGACCGGGTTGGGCGCCACCCACACCGTCAACGCCCGCGACGAGGACGTGGTGGCGCGGGTCAAGGAGCTGACCGGCGGGTTCGGCGCGGACGTGGTGATCGACGCGGTCGGCCGGCCGGAGACCTGGAAGCAGGCCTTCCACGCCCGCGACCTGGCCGGGACGGTGGTGCTGGTCGGCGTGCCCACGCCGGACATGCGGCTGGAGATGCCGCTGCTGGACCTCTTCTCCCGCGGTGGCGCGCTGAAGTCCTCCTGGTACGGCGACTGCCTGCCCTCCCGCGACTTCCCCTACCTCATCGACCTCCACCTCCAGGGCAGGCTGGACCTGGACGCCTTCGTCACCGAGACCATCGCGCTGGACCAGGTCGAGGAAGCCTTCGCCAAGATGCACCGCGGCGAGGTCCTGCGCTCGGTGGTGGAGTTCCGATGAGCACCCGCGTCGACCACGGCGTCACCCGCGGCACCTTCAGCCTCGACGGCGAGACCTTCGACGTGGACAACAACGTCTGGGTGATCGGGGACGACGAGGAGTGCGTGGTCGTCGACGCGCCCCACGACGTCGACAAGGTCCTGGAGGTGGTGGCCGGGCGCAGGGTGCGCGCGATCCTGGCCACCCACGCCCACGACGACCACGTCCGGGTGGCGCCCGCGCTGGCCGCGGCCACCGGCGCGCCGGTGCTGCTGCACCCCGACGACCTGGTGGTGTGGCGACTGACCCACCCCGACACCGACCCCGGCGGCGAACTGGCCGACGGGCAGGTCCTCGACATCGCGGGCACCGGGCTGCGGGTGCTGCACACCCCGGGCCACTCCCCCGGCGCGTGCTGCTTCCACGTCCCCGAACTGGGCGCGGTGTTCACCGGGGACACCCTGTTCCGGGGCGGGCCCGGCGCGACGGGGCGGTCCTTCTCGGACTTCGACACCATCGTCGGCTCGATCTCCCGGCGGCTGCTGACGCTGCCCGCCGACACGGTGGTGCACACCGGGCACGGCGACGACACCACCGTGGGCGCGGAGGCGCCGCACCTGTCGGACTGGCTCAGCCGGGGCCGGTGAGCGGGCGGGGAGCGGATCACGCACCCCGCCCGACCGGGTTTGACTGTCACCCGAAGCGGTGAACCGGTGGTGCGTGACCACCGGGAGCACGCGCGTGCAGGACAGTCGACAGCCGCACCGGGTCCGCTGGGACGGCGGGATCCGCAGCCTGGAGGCCGGGTCCGGTCGGGAGGACGGCCCGGTGGTCGTCCTGGTGCCGGGGCTCGGCGCGCTGGGCTACCTGACCGACGCGCTGGCGGGCTGCGGCGGGTGGGCGCGGTCGTTCCTGCTGGACCTGCCCGGGTTCGGGCACCGGCGGCCGCGACCGTGCGCGGCGGAGGTCCGGGCGGTGGCCGCCGCCGCGGCCCGGTGGCTGGACCTGGTGGTCGGCGACACCCCGGTGGTGCTGGTCGGCCACTCGACCGGCGCGCAGGCCGCGCTGCACGTCGCCGCCGACCACCCGGACCGGGTGGGCGCGCTGGTGCTGATGGGGCCGACGTTCCCGCCGGAGCAGCGGCGGTTCCCGGCCCTGTTCCGGGCCCACTTCCGCAACTCCCGGCGCGAGCCGCCCGGCCTGGTGCCCCTGACCTTGCCCTACTACCTGCGCGGCGGACCCCGCGACCTGGCCCGGTTCGTCCGCTCCGCCCAGCACGACCGGCCCGAGCAGGTGATCACCGGGGTGCGCTGCCCGACGCTGCTGGTCCGCGGCGAGCACGACGCGTTCTCACCTCACGGGTGGGTGGAGCGGCTGGCCGAGGCCGCCCGCGACGGGTGGGCGGAGACCACGGCGGGCGCTCACACCTTCCCCCACCAGCACGGCGGGGCCACCTCGGCGCTGATCGCGCGGGCGGCCCGGCGGGCGGGGATGCTCGGCGATGGCTGAACCCGGCGGGGCTGAACCCGGCGGGGCTGAACCCGGCGGGGTTGAACCCGGCGGTGAGGGCTACCCCCCACCATGGGTGCGGAGCGGACCGCGGTGAACCCCCGAGGCTGGCACGAGGTGCTGCGGCGGGTGATCGACGACTCCCACCTCGCCACCGCCGACGACCTGATCGGAATCCTCGACAGGGCCACCGCCGCCGTGGGCGTGGTGGCCCGCCCCTACCTGGTGGACCTGGCGCAGCGCCGGCTGCACCCGGTGGTGGGCGGACCGGCGCTGCCGGTCGACTCGACCGACGCCGGCCGCGCCTACCGCGACCTGGAGATCCTGGGCGACGCGCAACCGCCGGGGCTGTGGCTGCCGCTGCTCAACGGCACCGAACGGCTCGGCGTGGTGCGGGTGGACCTGCCCGCGGGCGCCGACCCGGACGACCGCGAGCTGCGCGGGCACTGCTGGACGCTGGCGGGTCTGATGGGCCACCTGGTGCAGAGCAAGCAGCACTACAGCGACCTGTTCCACCTGGTGCGCCGCCCCAAGCCGCTGTCGGTGGCCGCCGAACTGCTGTGGCAGGTGCTGCCGCCGCAGACCTTCGCCTCCGAGCGGGTCGTGGTGACCGCGACCCTGGAGCCCTACGACGAGGTCGGCGGCGACGGCTACGACTACGCCGTGGACGCCCGCCACGCCTACGTGGCCGTCGTCGACGCCATGGGCCACGACATGCACGCCGGCCTGACCACGGCGGTGACCCTGGCCGCCACCCGCAACGCCCGCCGCACCGGGCTGGACCTGGCCGGGGCCGCCGACCAGGCAGACCGGAGCATCACGAGCCAGAACGCCATCGGCCGGTTGAGCTTCGCCACCGCCGTGCTGGCCCGGCTGGACCTGGCCACCGGGGTGCTGGAGTACCTCAACGCGGGCCACCCGCCGCCCGTGCTGTTCCGCGACGGGCGCGCGGTGGGTCAGCTGGAGGGGGCGCTGCGCACCCCGCTGGGCCTGGGGCACCTGAACCGCGAGGCGGCGCGGCCGGCCTCGGTGCGGCTGCGCCCCGACGACCGCGTGCTGTTCCTCACCGACGGCATCGTCGAGGCCCGCAGCCCGTCGGGCGAGCTGTTCGGCCTGGACCGCCTGATCGGGCTGACCGAGGAGCACGAGGCGGCCGGGCTGCCCGCCCCGGAGACGCTGCGCCGCATCACCCGCGCCGTGCTGGAGCACCAGCACGGCCGCCTCCAGGACGACGCCACCCTGCTGCTGCTGGAGTGGAGCCCGGACCGCGCGCACGCCCTGCTGCCGTCCACCTGACCTGCGTGGTTGCCGCGCCGGACGCCGGGTACCCGAGCGCACCGCTCGCGGACGGCGCGGCGGGCCCGGCGTCGGAGGTCCTGGTCATGGCCCACCCATCCCTCCCCCAACGGGGGTCGATCGTCACCTACCTCAACCCCGACGTGTTCGCCCCGGAGGCGTTCCTCACCGGCGTGGTCACCGGGACACCCCTGGTGGACCCCGAGACCGACCGCGCCTGGGTGTCGGTGCTGCTGCCCGGCCGCACCACGTTCGTGCTCGACGCGGCCAACATCGTCGAGGTGCGGCCCTCGGTCAGCCCCGAGACCTGACCCGGGTCACAGGGGTGAGCAGTCCGGCTTGTCGGTCCACCCCGCCGAGCACCGGTAGAGCGTGAAGGCCGCGAGGTAGCCGTACCGGGCGCCCAGGGTGTTGTAGTCGGCGACGCCGACGCGCCCGGCGACGTAGTGCTGGGTCGCGGTGCCGGAGGCCGTCGCGGTGTACGGGGGTCGCGGGGTGGTGCCCGTGGAGGTCGTGGTCGGGGTCGGCGAGCCCGCGTCCAAGCCCCAGAAACGGCCCATGTGGTAGGCCGAGCAGATGTTGACGTCCAGGACGTAGGCACCGACCGCGCCGCACTGCGCGGGCCCCGAACCGGGGTCGACCGGGTGGCCGTGACCCATGCCGGTGATCCGGTACAGCTCCACCACCCCGCCGTACACGCGGTGCGGGTAGCCGGCCACGGTGTCGCTGACCTCCGGGGTCTGGTCGGTGCCGTGCACGTCGGTCCACTGCTCCACCAGCTCGTCGGCGTTGGCGGGGACGACGGTGGTGTCCGCGGTGCCGTGCCAGATGGACACCTTCGGGCGCGGCCCGCCGGAGTGGGCGGCGCGCACCCGGTCACCCCACTGGGCCGGGGTCAGGTTCACCCCCGGGCTCATGCACCCGTACGCCTGCACCACCGAGGTCGCGCAACCGTGGGGCAGACCCGCGACCACGCCGCCGCCGGAGAACACGTCGGGGTAGGTGGCGAGCAGGACCGAGGTCATCGCGCCACCCGCGGACAGGCCGCTGGCGTAGGCGGCGCCCGCCCCCGTGTCCTGGCGGGTGCGGTCGACCATCTGCTTGATCGACAGCGGTTCCCCCGCGCCGCGCCGCGTGTCGCCGGGCTCGAACCAGTTGAAGCAGGAGTTGAGGTTGTTGCCCGTGCGCTGCTGCGGGAAGACCACCGAGAAGCGCCACTGCTCGGCCAGCTTCGTCCACCCGGTGCCGGCGGCGTAGGCGGTGGCGTTCTGGGTGCAGCCGTGCAGCGCTACGACCACCGGGCGACCGGCGGGCAGGCCGTCGGGCACGTAGCGGAACATCTGGAGGTTGCCGGGGTTGGTGCCGAAACCGGTCACCTCCTGGAGCGAGGCGGCTCGGGCCGGACCCGCCGAGGACAACCCCACGACGGCCACCGCGGCGACCACCGCGGCGGTCAGGACCGCGGTGGCGGGGCGACGAACGGACATGACGCGACCTCCCCGTTGAGGATGAGCGACGACCGCCGCTCGCGTTGCGGTGAATCGTAAGGACCACCGGGGCGGGTTCGCCGTGGTGCGCGCCACCACTCCCGCCGGCGACGGGGTATCGGCACGCCACACTCCACTCAGGACTTGAGGGCCCCGGTCGTGGCGAGCGCGGTGCGGGCGGCGGACGCCCAGTGGGGCGCGCCGGCGCGGTCGGCCACGACCAGCGCGTGGCGGTAGTGGTCGGCCGCCGACCCGTGGCGGCCCAGGACGCGCGCCAGGTCCCCGAGGTGGTGGGCGACGGGCCGCAGCGCGAGCATCCCGCTGCCCGCGCCCGCCACCTCGTCGGCGGCCGGCGCGAGGTCGGCGTACAGGCGCTCGGCGGTCGACCGGTCGCCGCGCCGGACCGCGACGGCGGCGTGCAGGCAGGTGCGGGCCTCGTAGAGCAGGTCGCGCGGCGAATCGGGGACGGCGGTGCCCGCCGCCGGGTCGAGCAGGGGACGGCACCAGGGCTCGTAGGCGCCGAACCCGGTGTCGGGCGCCGGGGGCTCGCCGCGCTGGAGGTGGTGGCACAGCAGGGCGAACGACAGGATGCCGCCGTCCACACCGGACATCCCCGTGCCGGCCAGGTGGGCGGCGGCGGCGCGGTAGGCGGCTTCCACCCCGGCGGTCCGCCCCGTGGCGGCGGCGCGCATCGCCCGGTACCAGCGGGTGAACACGCCCACCAGGGGCAGCCGGTGGTCCTCGCCCAACCGGTCGGCCGCCGCGGCGTGGCGGTCGGCGGCGGTGAAGTCGGCCAGCGCCGAACGGGCCTGGAGCAGGACCAGGTGACCCAGGACCTCGAAGGTGACCAGGTCGTGCCGGCGGGCCAGGTCCACCAGTTCGGCGCCGGTGCGGGCGCGGTCCGGAGCGAGGCCGGCGCGGTCGAACGACTGCATGAAGCGGGCGTTGAGGGCGAAGGCCAGCAGTGCCGGGTTCCCCGACTCGCGAGCCAGCGCCTCGGCCTCGCGGGCGGCGGCGCGGGCGCGGTCACCGCCGGTCGCGCGCAGCTCCAGGGCGAGGGTGGCCAGCAGGCGGCCCCGGGTCTCGGTGCGGTCGGGCGGGAGGGCGGCCAGGGTGCGCTCGGTGATCCCGGCGATCCGGCGGGCCAGGTCGGGGTCGTCGTGGTCGGTCCAGATCGCGGGCACGTCGAAGGCGCCGATCACGCGGGCGGTCAGGTCGGGATCGCCGAGGCGGTCGGCGAGTTCGACCGCCTCGGCGCGGTGGTGGCGGGCCCGGTCGAGGTCCCCGGTGACGGCTTGGGTGCGGACCATGCCCATGACCAGTTCCAGCCTGGTGGCCGGGCCGTGGGTGTCGGCGGGCCGGTCGGTGGTGGGCTGGTCGTGGGCGGCCGCGCGGTCGTGGGCGGCGAGCGCGGCCTGCCACCACCGCGCCGCCTCGTGCGGGGCGCGGTGGCGTTCGGCGCGCTCGGCGGCCTCCCGGGCGTAGCGGGCGGCGCGGGCATCGGTCTCCGGGCTCTCGGCCAGCAGGAAGTGGTGGGCCAGCGCGTCCACCGCCCACGGGCGCAGCCGCTCCAACGCCTCCCCCGCCGCGGCGTGCCACCGGGCCCGGCGCGAACCGGACACGTCCTGGTGCAGCGTGTCGCGCACCAGCGCGTGGGCGAAGCCGAACCGCCCCGGACCGCGCTCGACGAGGAACCCGCGCCGGGCCGACACCTCCGCCGCGTCGAGCACACCCGGACCGAGCAGGACCGCCAACAGCTCCAGGTCGAGGTCGCCGCCGATCACCGCCGCCCACCGCAGCACCTCGCGGACCGGCTCGGACAGGCCCGCCAGCCGCAGCCGCACCACGTCGCGCACCCCCGGCGGCACCGACTCCGCCCAGCCCGACCCCTCCGCCGCGACCAGCCGGGCCAGCTCGCGCACGAAAAACGGGTTGCCGCCGCTGCGCCGGTGGATCGCCGCCGCGGTGGCGGGATCGACGTCGTGGCCGGTCGTGGCGCGCACCAGCGCCGGCACCACCGCCGCGGGCAGACCACCCAGGTAGAGGCGGACCGGTTCGGCACGGGCGACCCGGCCGAGCAGGTCGGCCAGGGCCGCGGGGACGTCGGTGGTGCGGTAGGTCGCCACCACCAGCACCGGGTGGGCGGCCGAGTCGGTCACCACCGAGGCCAGCAGGTCCAGGGTCTCCTCCCCCGCCCAGTGCAGGTCGTCGAGCACCAGCAGCAGCGGGGCGCGGCGAGCCACCCCGGCCAGGTGCGCGCCGACCGCGCGGTGCCGGTGGAAGCGAGCCACCAGCGGATCGCCACCGGCCGGGTCGTCCTCCGCCGGCAGGCCGTGACCGGCGGCGGCCAAGGCCTCCAGCACCCGGCTCCACGGCCACGCCGCGGGCAGCCCCTCCGCATCCGGGTTGGCGCCCCAGGCGGTGATCCACCCGCGCGCGCCCAGGAGCCCGGCGAACGCCTCCGCCAGAGCCGTCTTGCCCGCCCCCGCATCACCGGACACCAGCACCAGCACGGGCCGCCGCAGCCCGGCGGCCCGCTCGGCGGCGGCGACCAACCCGGCCACCTCCTCCGCCCTGCCGACCAACGCGGGCGCGCCCCCACCGCCCGCCGCAGCCTCCGCCGCCCTGCCGACCGACCCGGGCACGTCCCCACCGCCCGCCACCACCCCCGGCGACCCGCCCACCCCGACCAGGTGAGGCGCCTGCGCCAGGACGTCCGCCTCCAACCGCCGCAGGTCCGGGCCCGGGTCCACCCCCAACGCCTCGGCCAACCCCTCCCGCGCCCGGCGCAACGCACCCAGCGCGTCACCCTGCCGACCCGCCCGGTACAGCGCCAGCGCCAGCAGCCGCCACGCCTCCTCCCGCCAGGGGTGCGCGAGGACGTGCGCCTCCAGGTCCGGCACCGCCACCGCCGCCCGCCCCAGCTCCACCAGCGCCCCCGCCCGCCGCTCCAGCGCCAGCAGCCGCAACTCCTCCAACCGCGCGGCCTCACCCCGCGCCCACGGCAGGTCCGCGAACTCCGCGTAGGCGGGCCCGCGCCACCACCCCAGCGCCTCCTCGACCCGCGCCAACGCCGCCCCGGCGGACAACTCCCCCGCCCCGACCACCCCAGCTCCGACCACCCCAGCTCCGACCACCGCCGACCCGACCACCGCCGCCTCGAACCGCCACGCGTCCACGGCCCCCACCTCCGCCCGCAGGGCGTACCCGGGCGGCGCGGTCACCAGCAGCCGAGCCGGGGCGCGCGGCGGCCGATCGGGTTCCAGGGCCCGCCGCAACGCCGCCACGAACGTCCGCAGCGCGCCCACCGCACCCGCCGGCGGCTCCTCCCACAGGTCGTCGACCAGCCGCTCCACCGGCACCACCCGGCCACGCGCGAGCACCAACCGCGCCAGCACCGCCCGGTGCCGCGGCCCGCCCACCCCCACCGGACCCCGGCCGTCCTCGACCACCAGCGGACCGAGCACGCCGAACCGCACCGACACCGACCTCCCTCCCGAGCCGCGCACTCTAACCCGCCCCCACCGCCCCGGCAGCCCCACGCCCGGCCACCGCCCACCGGCCCGCTCACCCAACGCTGACCGGTTCCTCATCGGCCCGGTCCACGCTGGTCACACCGCAGCCCGAGCAACCCAGGAAGGCCCACCATGCGCATCCCCGGCTTCCACTACCGACGAGTGACCGTCGCCGACGGCGTGGCGCTCAACGTCGCCACCGCCGGCGAGGGCGACCCCGTCGTGCTGCTGCACGGCTTCCCCCAGACCCACCTGATGTGGCGGCACGTGGCCACCGACCTCGCCGCCGACCACACCGTCATCTGCCCCGACCTGCGCGGCTACGGCGACAGCGACAAACCCGCCGACACCGACGGCCACACCTACAGCAAGCGCACCGCGGCCGGCGACGTCGTCGCCCTCGCCCGCCTGCTCGGCCACGACCGCTTCGCCCTCGCCGGCCACGACCGCGGCGCCCTGGTCGCCACCCGCCTCGGCCTCGACCACCCGGACGCCGTCACCCACCTCGCCCTGCTCGACGTGCTGCCCACCCTCGACACCTGGGAGGTGCTGCACGGCGTCACCGCCTCGGTCGCCTTCCACCTCTACCTCATGGCCCAACCGCCCGGCCTGCCCGAACAGCTCATCAGCGCCGCCCCCGACGCCTTCTTCGGCCACTTCCTCGACACCTGGACCCGCTCCCCCGACGCCATCCCGCCCGAGGTGCGCGCCGCCTACCTGGCCGCCTCCCGCGACGCCGTCACCTCGATCGTCGCCGACTACCGCGCCTCCGCCGGCGTCGACGTCGAGCACGACACCGCCGACAAGCGCGCCGGCCACCGGCTCACCATGCCCGTCACCGTCCTCCAGCAGGACTGGGGCGCCGCCCTCGGCTACGACGCCACCGCGCGCTGGCGCGCCTGGGCCGACGACCTGGAGCACACCACCGTGTCCTGCGGCCACTTCATGGCGGAGGAGGCCCCCGCCGACATCGTCAAGGCCCTGCGCGACCTGATGAACCGCTGAACCCGGCCCGAGCCCGCCGGCAGGTGCTGCCGGCGGGCCGGCAGCACGCTGACAGCGCACCCCGGCACCGTCCCCGTCATGGACACCCGAGTTCTCATCGCCGGAGCCGGCCCGACCGGCCTCACCCTCGCCTGCGACCTGGCCCGGCGCGGGGTCGACCACCTCGTCGTCGACCGCGACCCCGGCACGTTCCCCGGTTCCCGCGCCAAGGGCCTCCAGCCCCGCACCCTGGAGGTCTTCGCCGACCTCGGGGTGCTCGACCGGGTCCTGGACCACAGCGGCCCGTACCCGCCCGTGCGCGCCTACCGGGGCCGGGAGGTCGTGTGGGAGCGGTCGATGCACGAGGTCGCCCCGCCGCAGCCGGGCGTGCCCCACCCGACCCCGGTCATGCTGCCGCAGTGGCGGACCTGCCTCATCCTGCGCGAACGCCTGGCCGAGCTGGGCGGGCGGGTGGAGACGGGGGTGGAGCTGACCGGGTTCGAGCAGGACGGCTTCGGGGTCACCGCGCACCTGGGCGACCGGCGGGTGCGCGCCGATCACCTGGTCGGGGCCGACGGTGGCCGCAGCGCGGTGCGCCGGGGGCTGGGCGTCGGCTTCGCCGGCGAGACGGACGAGGACCACCGGCAGCTGATCGCCGACGTGCGGATCTCCGGCCTGGACCGCGACCACTGGCACTTCTGGACCGACGACGACGGGGTGCGACCGGTGCTCGCCGCGTGTCCCATGGCGGGCACCGACACCTTCCAGCTCACCACCACGCGGCTGGAGCACGCCTCCGTCGAGGACCTCCAGGCCCTGCTCACCGAGGTGTCCGGGCGCGACGACCTGGTGGTGGGCGACCTGACCTGGTCCAGCTCGTGGCGCCCCAACGTGCGCATGGTGGACCGCTACCGGGTGGGCCGGGTCTTCCTGGCGGGCGACGCCGCCCACGTCCACACGCCGGCGGGTGGCCAGGGCCTGAACACCGGCGTGCAGGACGCCTACAACCTGGGCTGGAAACTGGCCCTCGGCGGCGAGGAGCTGCTGGACAGCTACGAGGACGAGCGGCTGCCGGTCGCCGCCCATGTGCTGGGCCTGAGCACCGCCCTGTTCGGCCGGGCCACGGCGGGCGGGCGGGACGCGGTGGACCGCAGCGACCCCGCGCTCCGGCAGCTGGGCGTGCACTACCGCGACAGCGCGCTGTCGGTGGAGCTGCGCGCCGAACCCCGGTCGGTGCGGGCGGGCGACCGGGCGCCGGACGGGTGGTGCGGCGACCGGCGGGTGCACGAGGTGCTGGCCGGTCCCGGGTTCACCGTGCTGGCCTTCGGCGGGGCCCGCCACGACGGCGCGCACGTGGTCACCGACGCCCCGGCCTTCGACGTGCGCGGTGACGCGCTCGCGGTGGTGCGCCCCGACGGCCACGTGGGGCTGTTCGCCGACACCGCCGACGAGGTCGACGCCTACCTGGAGCGGTGGTCGCGGGCCCGGCTCCCGGTCACCGGCTCCCGGTGACGGCGGCGCGCAGGTCGGGGTTGTCGGTGCCCCGCACCCGCCCGGCGCGCTCCAGCAGCGCGATCGCCGCCGCGCGGTCGCCCCGGGCCGCGCACCACGCGGCCTGGTCCTCCAGCACGGAGGCCAGCGCCGGGCCGTCGTGGCTGCGCCGGGCCAGTTCGACGGCGAGCCGGTGGTGCTCCCCCGCCAGGTCCGGCTCACCGACTACGGCCAGCGTCTTGGCGTAGTTGCTGTGCACCACGGCCCGGAACTGCGTGGTGGCCGCGGCGGGGTCGAGCGCCAGGGCCCCGCGGTGCTGCTCCAGCGCGGTCGCGGTGTCCCCGTTCAGCCTCGCCAGCTCGGCCAGGCCGTTGCGCACGCGGGCCAGGGCCAGCGGGTCGTCCTCGCGCGCGGCGGCGCGCTCCGCCCGCTCCAGGTCGAGCCGGGCGCGGTCGAGGTCGCCCGTGCGGGCCCACAGCGCCGCCGACTGCACGAGCATGAGCACCGGGACGGCGGGCGCGTGGCGCATCGCCTCCGACAGCGAGCGCTGCGCCTCGGCGGTGGCGCCGCGACCCGCCTGGAGGGCCGACAGGAACATCAGCGGGTAGGCCAGTCCGAGGTGGTCGCCGGCGTCCCGGAAGCCCCGGGCCGCGGCGGTGTAGTGCCGTTCGGCGCGGGCCGCGCCGCCGTCGCCGATCTCGGCGGCGGCGTAGCCCCGCAGCAGCTCCGCGACCGCGCGCCGCCACGGGTCGTCCGCGCCGGCGAGCCGGTCGGCGATCCCGGTCAGGCGGGCGCGGTGGGTGTGGTCCCCGAGCACGGCCACGGCCAGGGCCGCCGGCTCGTCACGGGTCGCGAGGCGGTCCAGCAGCTCCGCGGTCGGGTCGAGCAGGCCCCGGGCCAGGTCGGAGTCGATGCCCGCGGCCCGGCTCCGGGCCTCCGCGAGCCGGGTGCGCACCAGCCAGTACCACAGCCGGGCCGCGAACAGCCGCGGCGACATCGCCAGGTCCAGGTTCGCCCCCTCGGCGGTCAGGCGGTCCAGCCACACCGACTGCTCGGGCCCGCGCAGCCGCGGTTCGGCTCGTTCGGCCAGCCCGGTGTAGTGGGCCGCGTGCCGGGCGCGGACCTCCGCCAGGTCGTCGACCGGCTGGGCGGCCGCGTACTCCCGGACCGTCTCCAGCAGGCGGTAGCGCTCGTCGACCTCCACCACCAGCGACTTGTCCACCAGGGACGCCAGCCGGTCCAGCGAACCGCCGGCGACCTGCTCGACGGCGTCCGCGGTGGCGCCGCCCGCGAACACCGAGAGCCTGGCCAACAGCCCGCGTTCGTCCTCGTCGAGCAGGTCCCAGCTCCAGTCGAGCACCGCGCGCAGCGTGCGGTGCCGGGCGGGCGCGGCCCGCACGCCCCGGTCGAGCAGGCCGAGCCGGTCGCCCAGGCGGCGCGCGAGCTGCGCCGGGGTGAGCGAGCGCAGGCGGGCGGCGGCCAGCTCGATCGCCAGCGGGATGCCGTCGAGCGCCCGGCAGACCCGCGCGGTGGAGTCGTCGGGCGCGAACCCCGGCCGCACGGCCCGCGCCCGGTCGGTGAACAGGGCGACGGCCTGCGCCTCGGGCAGCGGGTCGAGCGGGCGCAGCACCTCCCCGGTGACGCCGAGCGGTTCCCGGCTCGTGGCGAGCACGCGCAGCCGGGGGCAGCGGGCCAGCAGGTCGGCCGCGAAGACCGCGACCGCGTCCACCAGGTGCTCGCAGTTGTCCAGCAGCAGCAGGCCGTCGCGGTCCGCCAGGACGTCGGCGGGGTCGTCGGTGGTGCCGAGCGCGGTGCGCACCGCGGACCCGATGCCGTCCCCGGCGGTCACGGTCGAGAGGTCGACCGGCCACACCCCGTCCGGGGCGGTGGCGAGCAGGCGTTCGGCCGCCTCGACGGCCAGCCGCGTCTTGCCCGCGCCGCCGGTGCCGGTGAGGGTGACCAGCCGGGCGCCCGCGAGGGCCCGGACCACCTCGTCGAGTTCCCGCTCGCGGCCGACGAAGCTGGTAAGCCGGGCGGGCAGCGGTGAACGGCGAACCGGTGCGCGCAGGGCTTGCCGGTGGGCTTCGCGCAGTTCGGGGCCTGGGTCCGCGCCCAGCTCCTCGGCCAGCACCGCGCGGGCGCGTTCGTGGGCCGCGAGCGCCTCGGCCTGGCGGCCACGGGCGCACAGCGCGCGCACCAGCCGGGCGTGCAGCCCCTCGCGCAGGGGTGCGGCCGCCACCAGCTCCTCGATCTCGGCGACGAGGTCCGGCGTGCCACCCGCCGCCAGGTCCAGGTCGATCCGGGCCTCCACGGCGCTCAGCCGCAGCTCGACCAGGCGGGCTACCGGAGCCCGCGCGAACCCGGCGTCGGCGACGTCCGCCAGCGGGGTGCCCCGCCAGAGTGCCAGTGCCTCGCGCGGTCGCCCCTCGACCACGGCTCGGGCGAACACCTCGGTGTCGACGTCCTCGGGCGGGAGGTCCAGCCGGTAGCCGGTGGGGTAGGAGGTGATCGTGCGGTGGCCGACGGCGCGGCGCAGCCTGGAGACGAGCGAGTGGAGGGCCGCCGAGGGGTCGGCGGGCGCGGTGCCGGGCCACAGGTCGGTGATCAGCCGGTCGGTGGTGACGACCCGGCCGGTGTCGACGACCAGGCGGATCAGCAGCGCGCGCAGCATGGCTCCGCCGAGGTGGACGGGCGCGCCGTCCGGGCCGGAGACCTCCAGGCGGCCGAGCACCCTGATCCGCACACCGCCATTCTGGCAGCCGTTCGGTCGGGAGCCGGGGGTGGCGGGAGCTGAAGGCCGGCGGGAGCTGGGGTGAAGAGAACTGGGCGGTGGTGGCGCGGGCGGCAGGCGATCCCACCCGCCGCCCGCGCCACCCCCCGATCAGACCCCCGCGGGCGCGGTCACGCTGGCCGACAGGCCGGCCAGCACCTCACCGAGCCGGGCGGTGACCTCGGCGTCGTCGGCCGGGTGCGTCTCGGCGAAACGGGTGACCGAACCGGGCACCGACAGGGTCAGGTCCTCGAGCACGGCGGCCCCCGCGATCCTCGCCGCCTTACGCGCCTCGTCCTGCGCCCACACCCCGCCGTACTGCCCGAACGCCGTACCGATCACGGCCAACGGCTTGCCCTTCAACGCCCCCACGCCATAGGGCCGCGACAGCCAGTCGACAGCGTTCTTGAGCACCGCCGGAATGGTGCCGTTGTACTCGGGGGAGAACAGCAGCACGGCGTCGGCGCGCAGGGTCGCCTCGCGCAGCGCGGTCGCGGCAGCGGGCACGGCACCCTCGACGTCGAGGTCCTCGTTGTAGAAGGGCAGGTCGGCCAGCCCTTCGTACACCTCGATCCCGACGCCCTCCGGGGCGAGCCGGACGGCGGTCTCGGCGAGCTGGCGGTTGTGCGAGCCGGCTCGGAGACTGCCGACGAGCGCGAGGATGTGGACGGTCATGTCTGGAACCCCCATGTGGGTGCGGTCGAACACTGCACCCCGTCTAAACGGGCCGTGTTCCGTTTCTCTTCCGGCTAGGCTGCCGAGGTGACCGACGCCACTCCGCCGCCGGCCGCCGGAGAGCGGTTCGGGATCCGCGACCCGCTGCCCCTGCTCCACCCGGGACCGCGCCTGCGGGCCGACGCGGTGCGCAACCGGGCCCGGCTGCTGGAGGCCGCCGCCCGGCTGGCCGCGGAGCACGGGGCGGCGAACCTGACCATGGAGGCCGTCGCCGTCGCGGCCTCGGTCGGCAAGGGCACGGTGTCGCGGCGCTTCGGCGACCGCACCGGCCTGCTGCTCGCCCTGCTCGACCACCACGAGCAGCGGTTGCAGGAGTCCTTCCTCACCGGACCGCCGCCGCTGGGCCCCGGTGCCGACCCCGTGGCGCGCCTGCTGGCCTTCGGCCCCGCCGCCATGCGCCACGAGCGCGCCCACCTGGACATGTACCTGGCCGCCGACCCCGCCCCGGCGCGCCGCTTCACCGTGCCCGCGTACCGGGTGCGCCTGACCCACGTCACTGTGCTGCTGCGGCAGGCGGGCGCGCCCGTCGACGTGGACCTGACCGCCTACGCGCTGCTGGCGTCCCTGGACACCGCGCTGGTCGACCACCTGATCACCCGGCGGGGCTTTTCCCTGGAGCGCCTGGAGGCCGGGTGGTGCGACCAGGTCGGCCGGGCGACCGCGACCTGACCGCGCGCACCCTCAGCGCAGGCCGATGGCGGGCAGCCAGCCGCGCGGGGCCCCGGCCGCGGTGCGCAGCGCGGCCAGCACCCCGGCGGCCCCGGTGAGCAGCGACATGTCGGTGCGCGCGAGCTCGGCCACCTCCTCGCCGCGTCGGCCCAGGTGCTCCGCCAGTCGCTGCCGCAGCCCGGCGGCCTCCGGCAGGTCCGCGTGGGTGGCGAACGCGTCCGCGACCGCCAGTACCCCGGCGGCGCCGTGGCAGACGGCCACCCGGTCGGTCACCGCCTCGCCGTAGAGGTGGAAGTCCTCGTCGTAGTGGTCGCACAGCGACCGCATCGCCGTCGTGGCGGGCGTGGTGAACCCCGGCTCGTCCAGGGCGTCCCCCGCCTCCCACAGCGCCCAGGCCGCACCGGGGCAGCCGTAGCACCACGCCTGCCGCCGCACGGCCCGCTCCGGCGGCGGCGCGCCCCCGGCGGTCGGCCAGCTCACGATGCCCAGCGGGTCGCGGCGTGCCTGGGCGAGCAGCCACCGCCCCAGCCCGCGCAGCGGTTCGGCCACGTCGGACCCGGCGCGCAGCGCGGCGGCGAGCGCCACGACGACACCGGGCACGCCGTGCGCCAGCCCCGCGTTGATCCGTCCCTGCACCCACCCGAGCAGCTCGTGCCCGTCGTACGCGGTGCACCGCAGTCCCCCGGCCCCCTCCTCGCACAGCGCGGCCAGGCGCGCGGCGACGACGTCGGTCCCGCCGGGCCGGGCGGCCGGGACGCAGTGGGCCAGCAGCACCCCGGCCGGTCCGCCGACCAGGTCGTAGTCGCCGTAGGCGAGCCCGTCCGGCGCACCGGGCGGGGACCGGTGCAGCGCGGCGGAGACGGCCTCCGCCGCCCGCTCCAGGGGTGGGTGGACCGCGGCGAGCAGGCGCAGCCCCGCCAGCTGCCCGGCGAGCCCGCCGAACAGGCCGGGGTGCGCGATCGTCGTCCGGCGCAGACCGCCCAGCCACGCCCGTGCCGCGAGCGCGGCGACCGGGTCGCCGGGCGGCAGGGTCGAGGCCAGCACCACGGGCCCAGGGTCCGGGGTCGGCGCCCCGTGCTCGGCCCACTCGCGCAGGGCGTGGCGCGCGAGCCCGTCCACCAGGGGGTGCTCCCCCACCGCGTTGACCACCGTCCTCCTCCCGCGGGTGGGCGGGTCCGCCTGGACTCGCCCACCCCGGCTCTCATCCGTGCCCGGCTCCGCGCGCGATCAGAACGCCCCGTCGCCGCTGTCGTCGTCGCAGAACGCGATGAGCGAGCACGCGAGGACGCTGCACTGGTCCTGGCTGAACGCCATCGGCTCGGTGGGGTTGACCAGCCGCACCTCGCTGATGCGCTCCTCCAGGTCCGCGATGAGGGTGTCCAGCTCCGCCGGCTCCAAGATCGCCTGGTCCATGTGTTTCTCCCTTTCGAACTGCTCCGTACTGCTCCGGCAAGTGGTCCCGCCGGTCACCGGCGGTGTGGTGGGCAAGGGGAAGGCGCGCCGCCACCGCGTGGGGCGTCCAGCTCCCCGCGGGTCGGCGGGGTCCGCGAGGACCCGATCACCCGGCGCTCGAACGCGGTGGGCTCGACCCGTGGTCAGAACGCCCCGTCGCCGCTGTCGTCGTCGCAGAACGCGATGAGCGAGCACAGGAGGACGCTGCACTGGTCCTGGCTGAACGCCATCGGCTCGGTGGGGTTGACCAGCCGCACCTCGCTGATGCGCTCCTCCAGGTCCGCGATGAGGGTGTCGAGCTCCGCCGGCTCCAAGATCGCCTGGTCCATGTCGTTGTGTCCCTTCACACTGCGTCGGCCACTAGTGCCGCTCCCGCCCGGCCGGGCGGGGAGCTGGGGTCACCGGTCACCGGCAGGCGCAGCAGCAGCTGGCACGCCAGGCGGTCACCGGCGGTGTGGGTGGTGTCGTCGACGGGGAAGTCCGCCGGGGTGGGCAGCATCTCGGTGAGGATCAGCTCCTCGCCGCCGGCGAGGACCCGGTCCAGCACGCGCGACGCGGGCAGCCCGGCCAGGTCCACCGGCACCCGCCGACCTCCCGGCGGGCCGGCGAGGGCGAACCGGGGCAGCGAGCGGGCCCGGGTGAGCCGGCCCAGCGCGCGGAACCTCGCCCCCTGGTCCGCGTCCGGTGCCCACAGCTCGTCCCGGCGCACGCGCCACTGCGCGCGGCAGACGACCAGCGAACCGGCGGTGAGGCGCGGCAGGTGGCGGCGTCCCGGGAACGCCGCGAGCGCGTCCGCCCGGTGCCCGGTGGCGCGGTGTGCCCCGGGCGGCCCGGCGACCAGCAGCAGGGCCAGGGCGACGTCCCACGGCGGGAACGGCATCCGGGTGGCGTGGTGGACCGGCCACAGGCGTTCCCCGCCCGCCTCGGCGATCACGGTCCGCCCCTCGCGGCGCAGCGTGATCGCGTCCAGCGGGACGTGCCGACCGGGGTGCTCCTCCCCGAAGTACGGGCGGTGGTCCGGGTCCCCGGTCCACAGGTCGGTGCAGGCGGGGCGGCGCACGGCGTTGGCCGAGCGCGCGTTGTGCGGCGGCACCAGCACCTCCACCAACCGGCCGCCGCGGGCCCGCTCGAACTCCCGCAGGAACTCCCGGTAGGCGGTCACCGGTCCCGGCTCGACGCCGTGGACCAGCCGCAGGCCCCGCGCGAACCGCGCGTCCAGGGTCCCGGCGGGCACCGCGGTGTCCAGCACGGCCACCGGGGCGCCGGGCTCGGGCGGCAGGGGCCGCAGCAGGCAGTCCACGGGCCAGTCCGGGAGGGACCGGGGCGCGTCCACCGCGTCGAGCAGGTCGTGGGTCAGCTCCACCGCGCCGCCCGGCTCGTCGGGGTGGTCGGCCAGCCACCGCAGCAGCGCCGAGTACCCGGAGCCCGGGTCGTGCGCGACCGGCCACGCGCCGCCGTCCGCGGGCACCGGCCGGTGGTCGGGGCGGTCGGCCAGGAACCGGCGCACCAGCTCCGGCACGGGCGTCGGCCGCTCGTCCACCAGGTCGCGCAGCGGGGACGAGGAGGGCGGGGCGTCGGCCCTCACCAGCGCGTCCAGCCGCCGCAGCACCCCCGTGGCGGTGCGCACCCCGGCCTCGTCGGGGACCGGCGCCGCGCCGGTGAGCCGCCGGTGCACGTCCAGGAAGTCGTCGCCCGTGCGGGGGCGCGCCCGTGCCGGGCCCCACGTCGAGGCGCGCTCGGCGACGTCCCGGGAGCGCCGGAGCACGCCCAGCCGGACGAGGTGGTCGAGGAACGAGGCGAGCGCGGCGCGGCCGGCCGGCTCGCCGGCGCGCGGGCCGAGCAGGGCGGTCACCACCTCGTCGCGCGGTCCGGGCCCGGCGGCCAGCGCCCGGCGCACGGCGCGCAGCGCGGCGGTGTCCCTGACCCGCACCTCGCACAGCAGCCCGGGGTCCCGCTCGTGCGGGACCCACGTGACGAAGTCCCCGCCCTCGGACCAGTGCAGGCCGGTCAGCGCCAGGCCGTCCCCGCACGACCGCGCGGTGTGGACGTTGGGCACCTCGTGCGCGGCGAACGGACCCGCGGTCAGCGGCCCGGTGCCCCCGGGGACCGGGGCCACGTGCGCGAACCAGTTGCGCGGCGTGGTCTCGACCGCGCCGCGCGCGATCAGCCGCCACAGGTGGTCGGCCCGCTGCCGCAGCCGCTTGCCCTCCCACGACTCGCCGGCCGCCACCCGGCGTTCCACGTCCGCCAGCAGGTCCGCGGCGTCGTGGACGAGCGCGGCGGTCCCGACCGGCGAGGACCGCAGCAGCCGCCAGGGCAGCCCCGCCAGCCGGCGCCGCTCGGCCGCCAGGTCGTCGAGCAGCCGCGCGTCGGCCTCCCGCCGCGCGCGGGCGTGGACGACCAGGCGGTCCAGCCCGATCGCCGACGGCGGGTCGACCTGGGCCGCGGCGCGGCGGGCGAGCGCGAGGACGGCCTCGTCGGGCAGCTCACGGCCACCGTGCGCGGCCCGCCGCACCCGCAGCACGGCCTGCCGCTCGGCGGCGGTCACCTCCGGCCGGGGCACGACCCGGTCGCCCAGCCGTGCGGCGAGCGCCCGGCCGTGCTCGCGCTCGGCCTCGGCCGCGGCGTCGGCGTCCGCGAGCGCGGAGAACAGCTCCGGGCACCCGCCGGCCAGCCACAGCCGCACGGGCAGCCCGGCCAGCCGGAGCAGCACCGCCGGGTCACCCACGGTCAGCCTCCCCCGCGGGCGTGCCCTGGGGCAGCCGCGCCCCTCCGTCGCCGGAACCCGTTTCCCCCGCTGGCGTGCTCTGGGGCAGGTGCAGCCGCGCCTCTTCACCGCCGGAACCCGCCTCCCCCGCTGGCGTGCTCTGGGGCAGGTGCAGCCGCGCCTCTTCACCGCCGGAACCCGCCTCCCCCGCTGGTGTGCCCAGGGCTTCGGCCAGCAGGACCTGCCGCTCGGCGGGCAGCGCGCCCCGGTTCCAGTGGAAGACGACGTGGAACGCTGCCGCGTGCCGGGGGCCGGCACCGGTGTCGTGGCCGTCGAAGACCTCCGCCCGCCACCGCGCGCCGATGTCCAGGGCCCGTTCCCGGTGCTCCGCGACGACGTGCCGCGCCCACTCCGGCAGCGACGCCGTGAGCCGGTCCTGGTCCTGCCACAGCGCGCGCAGGCCGCGCACCGCGGCGTCGAGCCCGGCCTGCCCGCGCGCGCCCTCCGGCAGCCGTCGCCCGGCCTCCGAGCGGACCCGGTCCCACACGTCCCGGTCCTCCCACCCGACCACCGACAGGCCGTCGAGCACGGCCCGCACCATCGCCAGCGAGACCACCCACGTGGGCACCCCGCCGCGGCGGTGCACCTCCAGCCAGGCCAGCGAGTCCGCGGTGAACAGCTCGTGGGCGTGCCGCACGGACACCCGGCCGCCGAACAGCCCGGCCTCCGCCTCGTACACCGCGGGCACGACGGTCGTCGTCACGCCACCGGCGGCCAGGCCGTCGGCCCAGCGCAGCACCCGCTCTCGCAGCGCCTCGCGGTCGCCGGGCGGCGCCTGGAACCGGACCCGCAGGCCGGGGCTCTTGTGCATGAAGAAGAACCCGGTCGCCGCGCCGCCGGCCAGCAGGCGGCGCGCGAAGTCGAGCAGCTCGCCCTCCAGCGGGGCGCGGTCCCGGGTGGCGGGCGACAGTCCCACCTGGACCCACCGGCGCTCGTCGGCGGGCGTCGCCAGGGCGCCGAGCCCGGCGGCGAGGAACGCCCGCTGCGCCTCGGCCAGCTCGGGATCGGTCCGCGCCCCGTCGTCGGGGCCGTTCCCGGCGACCATCCGCAGGCACCCGGCCAGCAGGTCCTCCAGGGGCACCCACCGCTCCCCCACCGGCACCGCGCCGCCGCGCGGAGGAGCGACCCGTGGCGCGGCACGGGACAGGAGGCCAGGCGTCATCTCACACCCCTACGTAGGTTGTGCCCCGGGAATACGGTTTTGGCGCGGCCTTAAACGCGGCGGGCTGCCGCTCTCACCGCATCGGGTGGCGCTGTGACCCGGCCGTGAACGCGAGGATCACTCGGCCGGTGAATTGACCCGTTGCCCCTCGCGGAGGGTTATGACGGCGGTGCGTGCCGGGAGGCTCGGGCGCGCCCGAGGACGAGGGCGGAGCGCACGGCGCGATGGGCCGAATTCCGGGCGGGGTTGGACGAACCAGGCGGCACGCGGGCGGATGGCACGCAGGCAGGTGGCAGGCGTGGGTGGCACGCAGGCGGGCCCGACACGCGACCGGACTCGGCACGCCGAACGGCTCGGACCGGCGGCCGCTGGGCGCGGTTGTGCGGTGGGGCGGCTACGCGGTGGGAGCGGTGCCGGCGGTAAGGGCAGTGCGAGCGGGGAAGGCAGTGCGAGCGGTACCGGCGGTGAAGGCGGTGCCGGTGGTCAGAGCGGTGCCGGCGCTCAGAGCCGCCAGTCCGCGCCGCTCGCGATCTCCTCGCCACCACCGAGGTGGAACAGGGTGGCGCGGGCGGCGATGAGGGCAGCCCTGGTGGCGTCCACGTCGCCCGTCACCGCGTGGGTGAAGGCGTTGCCCAGGTAGCCCTGGGCGATCTTGAGCGCGCCGCGGCGGTCGCGCGCGGCCACGCCCGCCAGGTCGCCCTGCACCGGGGCGACGGCGAGGGTGAAGTCGGTGAGCATCAGCTCCAGGGCGTCGGCCCGCGCGGTCGGGGGCAGCGCGGCGATCGCGGCCTCCACGGCCGCGGTCAGCACGGGCAGCGGGTCCCGCTCCGGGTGCCGGCGGGAGACCGTGGCGGATCCGGCGCGCGTCTGTTCCGGGACGGGAACGGACTGCTGGTGGAGGCTCACGGGGACCAGCTTAGAGACCCGCTCGGGCCCTTGCTCACCGTGCATCTGCACGTGCACCCGCACGGGCTAATGCAATCCGCACCAATGCGGCTCCAAACCCCTCCTGACCTCGGTGTCCGCACCCGGGGCACCGATCCGAACCCCACGCGGACGTGTCGCGGCGCGGCGGGAGCACACCACCCCGGACCACGTCGGCGGGCCCCCGCGCCCGGCTGCTCCGCTCACCGGTCGTGGTGATCGAACCTGGCATAGATTGAGTTCATGAGTGGCGACGCCTCGCTTTCCGCGGCCGAGAAGACGCTGAGCGTCCTGGAAGCGCTCGCCGAGCACTCGCGCATCGCCGACATCGCCGACGCGTCCGGACTGCCGAAGCCGACCGTGCACCGCATCCTGCAAACCCTGGTCCAACGCGGTTTCGCGCGCGCCGACGGCCGCGGCGGCTACGTGGGCGGCCCGCGGATCCTCAGCCTCGCCGGCCGCTTCCTCCAGCGCCTGGACGTCGCCGAGCACGTCCGCCCGACGCTGCGCGACCTCCACGAGCGCACCGGGTGGACGGTCCACTTCGCGCTGCTGTCCGGCGACGAAGCCGTCTACGTGGCCAAGTTGGAGGGGGCGCGGCCCTACCACCTGGCCTCCCGCGTCGGCATGAGCCTGCGGCTGCACTGCACGTCCATCGGCAAGGCGGTGCTGGCCGCGCTGCCCGACCACGAGGTGCGGGCGCTGGTCCGCCGCACGGGGCTGCCCGCCCGCACCGGGCGCACCATCACCGACGAGGACGCCCTGCTGACCGAGCTCGCGGCGGTGCGGGAGCGCGGTTACGCCGAGGACCACGAGGAGAACGAGGACGGGGTGCGGGCGATCGGCGCGGCCGTGTTCAACCACACCGGCGAGGTGGTCGGCGCGGTGTCGGCGGCCTCGCTGGTGGACTTCGCCGAGGCGCCCCGCGACCTGCCCGCCCTGGTGGTGGACGCGGCCGGTGAGGTGTCCCGGGCGCTGGGCGCCGACTGACACCGAACCAGACCGTGTGACCCGCTTCACCTCGCCGCCTCCCGCGAGATCGGCGCGGCGCCGGCCGGGTTCTCGCCGCCGGTGGCCGCGGCCGTGGTGACCGGGGAGCGGCGCGGGTCCGGCACACCCTATTGCGGCGCCCCACCCCGCCGGACGATCATGACCTCTGTGCAGAGGCCCCGGGAGATCATCGACCGCGGAGACCTCACCCTGCGGCGGTGGCGGGCGGACCGCGACTTCGAGCCGCTGTCGCGGGTGATCGGGGAATCGCTCGACCACCTCCGGCCGTGGCTGCCGTGGGTCGCCCACCACAGCGCGGCCACCACCAGGGCGTTCCTCGCCGGCTGCGACCCCAAGTGGCGCGCCGGTGAGGCGTACAACTACGCGATCGTCGCCGACGGCGAGCTGGTCGGCAGTTGCTCGATGTACCGGTCGGGCGGCGATACCCGGGGCATGTTCATGGGGTACTGGCTGCACCCCGCAGCCACCGGTCGCGGCCTCGCGACCCGGGCCGCGGAGGCGATGGCGGCCGAGGCGTTCACCCTGCCCGGGGTGGAGTACCTGGAGATCGTGCACGACCTGGCGAACACCGCCAGCGGCGCCGTGCCGCGGCGGCTGGGGTTCACCGAGGTCGGGCGCGAGCGCGCGATCCCGCCCGGGGCACCGTCGGACAGCGGTGTCGACGTGGTCTGGCGGCTGACCCGCGACGCCGGGTCCTGACACGTCCACCGGCACGGGACCGGGGTGGTCGCCCCGATCCCGTGCCGGTGGTCGCGAAGCAGGTCAGCGGCGGAACGGGGCGCGCCGGGTCACTGGTGGTAGCAGCTCTCCTGGATGACCCTGCTGCGTTCGAGCTGGCCCACCGTCCCGTCGTAGCGGGCGAGGTAGTGCAGCGGCCCCCGGTAGTCGAGGATGCGGACCAGCGAGTTCTGGGGCACCCAGATCCCCGAGCTCGGGCTCGTGTAGAGGATGGCGGAGCTGTTGGTGCGGCACAGCTGGTTCGGGCTGGCGGCTTCCGCGCCGCTCGCCACCGACAGGACGAGGGCCGAGGCGAGGGCGGCCGATGCCGCGCCGCGCAGGAGGGTACGCACGTGGTTCCCCGTTTCGGGTCAGGTTCAGCGCGATCTCGCACTGCGGGTGTTCGAGGTGCTGCCCCACCCTGCTGCGCCGCGGTTGACCTGTCCACCCGGGCACTGCGGTACGCCGCAGGCACGTCGCGCCGGCAGCCAGACCTGCGGTGGTTGCGGTTTGGGAACCCGAGCGGATCGTCTCCGCGCGCTCCTTCACCGGCGGCCGGTGGTGCGCTACTTTCGGCACCCGTCCGCCACCTCACGTCGAGCGGGCGGGGGTGGCCGTCCTGCGGAGGTGCTAGCGGTGCGGAGCGTTCGAGGTCTGCTGGTCGTGGTCGCGCTGGCCACGTCGTCCCTGCTGTTGCCGCAGTTCCCCGCGCACGCGGCGCCGGGCGACCTCACCTGCGCGGAGAGCGAGTCGGTGTCCTACTCCCCCGGCCTGCTGACCACCCGCCGGCCGGTGGACGTCAGCGTGCACAACACCCTCTCGTGCACCTCCCTCACCAACCCCGCCGTGACGGGCGGGCACGTGCGCGCGACCATCCGCGGCCTCGACCGCTCGTGCACGGACCTCCTGGCGTCGGGCAGCGGCTCGTACACCATCACCTGGAACACCGGTGACACCAGCACGATCGGCTACACCCGCTCCGCCAACTACGTCCTGGGCACGCTGGTCATCGTGGAGAGCGGGACGGTGACGGCGGGCCGGTTCGCCGGCGACTCCGTCACCCACGTCGTCGAGCTGCTCAACCTCAACCTGTTGGCCTGCCTCGCGGAACCCGGCCTCACCTCGGCCTCCGGCCTCGGCACCTACGTCTTCGCCTGAGCGCGCGAACGGACGGGGGTGCGGACGGGCGGGTCCGCGCCCCCGCCGATCACCGCCCGTCCGGCGGGCCGTCGACGACCGCGCCGACGAGCGGGACGCCGGGGGCGCCCGGCGCGGGGTTCGCCAGGTCGAAGCGGACCCGCTCGACCGGCTCGGCTTCCGCGTCGACCACCGTCCGCACGAACTGCTCCTTGTTCACCTCGCCGGGCAGGAAGATGGTGACCAGCTGCAACCCGGTGGTCGACAACGGGCGCGAGGGCAGCGGGTCCTCCCGGGAGACGCGCTGGCGGAACCACGTCTCGTCGACGTCGGTGGTGGACAGCTCGGTCCCGTCGGGGGCGACCGGCAGGCCCCGGACCGTGACGTTCGAGTCGGCCGGGGAGGAGATCGTCAACCGCCAGAGCAGGGTGCCGCCCTCGGGGACCTCGTCGGTGACCGGGGTGGCGGTGAGGGTCGGCGGCGGGTCGTCGTTGGGCGTGGTCAGCCTGTCCGTGTAGTGGCCGACGACCGCGCCCCGCACGGTCTTGACCAGCACCGTGCGCCTCGTGTCGAAGCTCCAGCGGGTGTTGCCGGTGACCTGCACGGGGACCTCGACCCGGTGCTGCCCCGGCTCGATCGCGACCAGCCGCTCGGTGTAGGTGGTGGCGCCCTGGTCCTGGACGAACACCCGCACGGAGCCCGCGCCGCCGCCGGTGACCGAGACCGGGAACCCGACGGTTCGCGTGCCGGCGTCGCCCTCCTCGACGGTCAGCGACCCCACGTCGACGCGCGGCAGCGCCACCGGGCGCGGGTCCGGCAGGCCGGGGGCCCAGCCGTGGGCGTCGATGAGCCACGCCTGCCCGGCGCCGCCGTGCGGGACGAGTTCCAGCTCGGCGACGCGGCGCAGGTCGACCCCGCGCGCCGGCAGCGGCACGCGGACCTCCTGCGCCCAGCGGGCGGACAGCCGCTCGGTGGCGGGCAGCCCGTCCAGCGTCACCGAGCCCAACCGCGCGCGGCGGCCAGCGCTGTCGGTGACGGCCACGTCGAAGCGGTTGCCGGCGGTGTTCGGCGGCACGGCCAGCCTCAGCGCCAGGTGCCGCGACCCCGCCAGGGACACCGGCGCGCCGGGCCGCACGGTCGCGGCCTGCCCGTCGGCGGTCCACCCCAGCGCCACGGCGAACCGGCCGGGTTCGGGCACCACGCGGTTGAACCGGGTGAAGTGCGGTGACGGGCGGGTGGCGGCCGGGTCGACGCACGCCGCGGCCGGATCGGTCGAGACCTGGGCGCACACCCGCGCGGACCCGCCCGCGGCGGTCGCCTCGTCGGGCACGACGAACGGGGAGCGCGCGCCGCCCACGGCGTGGGCGAGCAAGCGCGCCGGGTCGGCCGAGGGCGCGCGGACGCCCGACCCGTCGAGCAGCGGCAGCACCCGCCGGTCGCCCGCGACGAACAGCCGTGCCGCTGCGGCGATGTAGGTCGCGCCCGCGGTCTGCTGCTGCTCGGCCGTGAGCCGGGTGGCGGTGCCCGGCGAGCACACCGCGTCGGCGGGCGGGGTGCGGAAGTCGTCGGAGGCCGGGGCCTCGGCCTGGCCGGGCGTCCACTCGGTGTTGAAGTAGTTGTGGTTGGCGCCGACGAAGTACAGCGCGCTGTGCAGCGCGGTCCCCCGGCTCACGCCGCGGGTCGCGTCCACGAACAGCTGGCCCTGGAGGTCGGACACGTCGCCGTCGCAGCCGGGCAGGATCGTCACCGACGGCACGTCCGGCGCGGGGTTGTGCCCGAAGATCGTCGGGCCGATGAGCAGGATGCCCCGGATGCCCCAGCGCACCGGGCCGTCGCCCGGGGCCGGGGAGAGGCTGTCGACCGCGGCCCGGTTGACGCCCTCGCCACCGCGGGAGTGCCCGACCAGGAGCACCTCGCCCAGGTCGGCGACCGGCGCGGCGCGGACGACCTCGGGCGCGGCGCCCCGACCGGCGCCCGCCCAGTCCGCCCACCTCGCCAGGTGGGCGCGGACCAGCGCCGACCGCGCGCCCGCGCCCGCCTCGACGTCCAGCGTGTCGTGGGCGTTGACCGCGTTGGCCGACACGGACACGGTCACGTAGCCCTGCGAGGCGAGCAGCCGCTGCGCCTGGAGGTAGCCGCGGTGGCTCGGCACCGGCTTGGCGGGCGCCGGGCAGGGCCACTCCAGCAGCATCTCGACCCCGTTGTAGCAGGTGATGTGCCTGCCGTGCAGGAACAGCGCCAGCGGGCGCCTGCCGGGCGCGTCGGTCGGCGCGACGACCACGGCCCTCATCTCCAGCGGCACCGGGTAGCCGGGCACGGTGATCGGGTCGACCTCGTACTCCCCGGTGCGCGTGGCGAACCGACCCGGCCTGCCGGGATCGGTGTCCCCGGCGGGCAGCGGCGCGGGTGGCGTCGCGGTCGCCGCGGTCGGCGGGGGCGGGGGCTCCTCGACGTCCAGCCGCCGGTCCGACGCCCGCACCTGGAGCTCGTCGTCGTCGACCACCCCGGCCGCGTCCAGGGTGTAGGTGCGCAGGTCGGTGGATGGGCGCGGCACCCCCAGCAGCCGGTCGCCGTCCCAGAACTCGATCGCGGCGCCGCCCGGCGGGATCGGGGCGGGCGCCGTCCACGTCAGCCGGGTGTCGGTGATCGTCCACCCCTGCGGCGACGGGTCCGGCGCCGGTCGGGGTTGGGCCGTCGCCGTGACCGGTGTGGTGAGAGCCGCCACCACCACGGCGGGCAGCAGAAGAGTCGTCCAACGCATGTGCGATCCCCCTGAATCGACCGACTTCCGATCAGTTCTAGCGGGGGCGGACAGCGCGTCACAAGCGTTGGCGAAACTGTTTCGGGAATTGGTCGGAACATGTCCCGAAAGTACGAGCTGAACTTCAACTGGGCGTGGCGCCGGTGGTCGCCTGCGGGGCGGTTCCCGAGCATCGCTGGGCACGACCGGGCAATCTGTTCTGGCCTTCCGGTAGCAGGCGTGCAGAAACAACGTCCAACGGGGTTGGTGCTGGTCCTCGGTGTGCGCGCGGTGCCCAGAGTGGAGTTGGTCAGCCGCGGCGGCGGAAACCGGACAGCGTCTCGGTGGCTTGGTGGACGGCGGCGAGTCCGGGTTTGACGTAGCGCTGCACGCTGCGCGGGGACTTGTGGCCGGTCTTGGCCATGATGACGTTGGCGGAGACGTTGGCCTCGCCCGGGTGCATGGCCGAGCTGTGGCGCAGCTGGTGCAGTTGCACCAGGTCAGCCGCGACCGGACGGCGGCCCGGTCGCGGTTCCATGTCGACGGCGCCCTCCCGCCCCACGACTCGCCCGGCGCGTCGCCGATCTCGTCGTCGGCCAGGTCGGCCGGCGGCCAGTCCGGATCGACCAGCGCGGCGACGCGGTCGAGCACGCCAGCGGGCCCGGAGGTTGCCGCGGTCACCGGAGTACGGGGATCACCAGGCACCCCGGACCCGGCAGCCGGACCGGCGCCTCGGTCACACCCGAAACCACCCAACCGGGAACGTTCCGCCGGCTCGACGGGGTAGCGTGAACCGTGCCCGACGACCTGGACTACTCCCCGCTCGCCGCCCCGGTCGACCCGGCCGCGGCATTGGCGCACGCGAAAGCGAACGGCGACCACCCGGGCCGCGACACGGCGTGCTGCGCACTCGTGTTCGCCGTGATCGTTGCCGCCGTCTTCGGTCTCCTGAGCATTCTGCTCAACATGTACCTCACCGGCGCCTATCCGGACGGCGGCGTGGGCATCCGGCTCCTCGGGCTGCTGCCGCTGGTGATCGGTCTCGGGCTGATCGTCCTGGTCATCGTCCAGGACCGCAGAGGTGGCGGGCGGGTGTGGATCGACCACTACCGCATCATGCAGTTCGCCGCCCGCAACGGCATGGGCTACCGGATGAAGGTGAAAGACCCGGAGCAGCCCGCCGGGGTCTTCGACATCGGCGGCAACCGCTGCGCCGTCGACGTCGTCAGCATCGAAGGGCCACGTCCGGTGGAGGTCGGCCAGTACCACTACATGGCCGGCTACCTCGGCGGGGAAACGTACCAGTTGGGCTACGCAACCACCCCTCTCGACGCCCACCTCCCCCACCTGCTGCTGATCCCGCGGGCGAAAGGCACGGGCGTTCCGCACGTGTCCGGAGGAGCCTCCCTCGGGAACCCCGACCTGCGCGGCCCCGGCACCGAAGCTTTCAAGGTCTTCGGGCCGTTCGGCAGGGCCGGGGAGATCCAGTCCCTGCTCGACCGCACCCTCTTCTCCCCCGACCTCCTGGCCCGGTACACCGAACACCCGGTCCACATCGAAATCGTCGAGAACCGCCTGTACTTCTTCTCCCCCAAGCCGCTCTCCACCACCGACCCGGACACCTGGCGCTGGCTCCTCGCCCTGCTCACCGACACCGCGGAACGCCTGGAATCCTGAGCGCGGCCCACCGGAAACGAAGCTGTGCTTGGTCGCACGCCGTGTGGACGGGTCGGGGTCGCATCCTGTACCGGGGTACAGGCTTGCCGTCATCGGTATGAGCACCGGTACCGAGATGGAGTTCGACGGCTGTTCGCCACGGCGGTGACCAGGGTGGAGCGGCGGGACCGCACCACGCTGCTGTTGGAGCTGGAGCGCACTGCGGAGACGGCCGCGCGGGCGGCGGAGCTGGTGGTCCGGGAGAACGGGTGCTGCTCGTTCTTCGCCTTCACCCTCACGGCCGCCAGCGGTGGTCCGGAGTTGACCGCCGCGGTGCCGCCGGCCCACGTCGACGTGCTGGACGCGTTGGCCGTCCGGGTGTCCGCGGCGGGCGGACCGGCGGCGTGAGCCGCCTGCGCCGCGGGCGGTTGGCCGACGCGGCGGGGGTGAACCCCCAGACGCTGCGCTACTACGAGCGCATCGGCCTGCTCGCCGAGCCGGAACAGACCCTGGGCGGGCAACGGCTGTATCCGCCGGAGGCGGTCACGGTGCTGCAGGTGGTCAAGGCCGCGCAGCGGCTCGGGTTCACCCTGGGCGAGGTGGCCGATCTGCTGGAGACCGGCCGGCACCGGTACGGCACCCGCGCACCGGCGGGGTTGACCGAGCGTGTCACGGCGAAGTTGGCCGACGTCGAGGCCCGCATCACCGACCTCGGGGTCATCCGCGACACCCTGCGCACCGCGCTCGCCGCCGGCTACGCGGACCTGGTCGAGTGCTCCGGCACCCCGTCCTGCCCCATCCCGTTCTCCGACCTCGCCGGGGAAAGGCCCGCCGATGCCCCGTGCTGCCCCCTGACCAGCGTTCCCGCCGTCGGGCCACCCTCCTGACCTGGCTCGGGGTCGGCGCGTGCGCCGACTGCCGCGTCGCCCCGACCGCCCTGATCGCGGCTGGGCTGCTCGGCGGCACCGCCGCCGCCGCGCTCGAACAGGTCCTGATCGCCGCCTCTGCCCTGCTGGTCGGCGCGGCGGCCCTGGCGTGGTGACTGGTCCGCCGACGCCGCGCCGGCACCGGGTACGCCGCCGACACGACCGGTGGCACGGGCGGGGCGTGCGGCTGCTCGACCTCCGGCGGTGGGACCTGCGGCGACACCTCCAGGGCCGGGCCGGAATCGATCGGGCTGTCGTCGCGGTCATAACCCTGGCGCGTTCCCTGGTCCTGTCCGTCCTGGCCGCGGTCGCCGAAGCGCCGGGGAGATGTGCGCGAGCAGGTCGTGGTCGATCCGGCCGCGCCGCTGCGGGAGCCGGTCGAGGGCAAGTTCGAGGTAGGCGGTGTCCCGGGTGACCACCGCGTTCACCGCCAGGGACAGGCGCAGGGCCTGTTCGGTCTGCTGGTCGTGGTGGCGGCGCCGCACCGTGACCCCGTGGGCGAAGAACAGGTCGCGGCGCAGGGAGTGCAGGGTCCAGCCATTGTTGAGCTGGCGGGTGATGCGGCGCCGGTAGGTCTCGTCGCGAGGTAGCGCAGCGCGTAGAGGGTGCGCTGCAACCCACCGAACTCGCCCAGCGCCTGCGCGAGCGCGGAGCGCCGGAACGCGGCGTGCAGCTTGCCCACGACCAGGGAGGCGGCGGCGTGGCCGTACTTCAGCGACGCGGCCAGGCGCGGTATCTCGTCCCATCGCGACCGGATCAGCGCGGTGTCCACAGTGCCGCGCAACAGCTTCCCGGCGTTGGGGAACACGCCGGTCAGGTTGAACGGGGAGAACACGGGGAGGCTCTTGCCGCGCATCGGGAACCGCTGCCCGTCCGACGAGGACACCGTTCCACCGCCCCACACCGACGCTAGCGACAGACGGTGGTGGTCGACGATCGCGGCGTTGGCGGCACGCAGGTTGTCCTCGCGCAGGTACCACTCGGTGGTCCAGGCCAGGGTGTCGTACTGCGCCAAGTGCCCGTGATCACGCGGCAACCGGTCTTCCGGGACGCGGCGGGCGGCCGGCACCCGGTCCATGCCGATCCCCTCCCGCAGCCGCGGCCCGACCTCGGTCGGTGCGACGCCGAGGTCGGTGGCCACCGCCGGCACCTCCTCCAGCAGGTCCAGCTTCTGCTCCGAGGACCGTGCCCGCGCGGCCAGCAGCTCGTCGAGCCTGCGGCGGGCGCGGTTCTCGGTGTTGGACAGCGCACAGGCGGTGGTCCTGGGCCGCGGGGGAGAACGACGGTCCTTGGATGCGGCCGTACCTGGTGGAGGAGGACTGGTCGCCGGAGGAGTGCCTGGACGAACTGGCCGATGAAAAGGCTTCGACCGGCGACCGGAAGGCTCTGGGACGGCTCTGCGTGGAGCGGTTCAAGCCTGAGCAGATCCTTCGCGCGAGCTGAAGAGCTGCCACTTCGTCGAGCCGGTGGTCGCCATGCACCTCGGTCTGGGCAGGGTCGGTTTCCTCTCACAGAAACGACCACCACAGGGCAGGGCTGTTGCGCTACCACTCTGCGACCGGACTCGACCACCACCAGATCCGGGAGTTGGTCCATCGCATCGACCAACTCCGGCCACACCCGAAACCGCAGGTCGGACGGCCTCCCGCGCTGGATCTGCGCCGCTCGGTGCTGCTGACCCCGGTCCTGCTGCGCCAGAACCTGCCCCAGACCGTCGCGGGCGCCCTGTTCGGCGCAGGGCCGTCGGCCGGGCGCGGGGTGGGACGCGTTGTGCGGCGATCTCCACCCTCGGTCGTTGTCAAGGTTCGGCAGCCACCCCCATCGGGTGAGGTTCGAACCCTTTTCCCTGATACCGGATGTCCGCAGCCCGCCAGTACGCTGCCGTTCCCGAACACCCCCGCGTCATCGAACCGAAGAGGAATTCGTCATGTCGGACCGGGTTCTGCACGACAACATCGACCGGGTTTTCTCGATTCTCGACGTGGACGGCGACGGGGTGATCAGCAGGGACGATTTCACCTCCATGGGCGCCGGGGTGGCGGGGGAATTCGGTTTTGCCGTCGACTCACCGCGGGCCCGGGGGTTGATCGCGAAGTACGAGGAGATCTGGGACCAACTCCGCGGCGCGGACCTCGACCTGGACGGCGCGGTGGGCCCGGAGGAGTTCCGGGAGGCCCACACGTCCGGGCAGGTGACCACCGAGGGGCTGGTGGAGAAGTGGGTGTCCGCGACCCGGGGGAACTTCGAGGTGGCCGACCGCGACGGCGACGGCTACCTCGACCTGGACACCTTCGCCGCCATCTACCGGGGAGCCGGGATCCCGGACCGGCGGGTGGCCGAGGCGGCGTTCCGGGCGATGGACGTCGACGCCGACGGCCGCCTCGACTGGAACGAGTTGTCCGCGCAGGCGCGAGGTCTGTTCACGACGAGCGACGGCTCCGCGAAGGGCGCCCACATGGTCAGCGGCGACTGACGGCGACGAGCCCCACCGGGTGGAGGGTGTTCGAGGTCCGTCGGCACGGACGGACCTCGAACACCTCGTTCGACCTGCGGCGCTCGGACCTGCGACCGGTTCGCCCGTCAGCAGGAGCCCCCGTGCCGGCTCACCTTCGCCACGGTCACCGGGACCTCTCCCCCGGGCGTTTCCCGCACGTACCGAGGCCACCGCGCCGGGAGCACGCGAACCGAAGGGCGGCGGGCGGCCCGAGCCCGTTGAGGACCCCGCTCAGGGGCGGTCGTCGAACAGCTGGGCCCAGCGGCCGTCGAACCCGCCGTTGGCCGCGAGGTGCCACCCGGCGGGCAGCCAGGTGCCCGACTCGCGGTGGTCCGCGGTGTCGACGGCGCCGGTGTGGACGAAGAAGTCGTGCTGCCGCCAGTACGCGCCGTGCGAGGCGGGGTCGCCGCTGACCACGCCCCTGCTGCGGCCGGAGCTGTCCAGGCCGGTCCCCTCGTACCCGCCGAAGTCGTCGGAGCCCGCGCTGTCGTCGGCGTTCGCCTCGGCCGAGTACGCGCCGTACAGCCAGCTCTTGGACGGGATGCCCTCGCGGCCGTCGGTGAGGTCGCCCGCGCCGAGGTCGAGCGAGGCGGTGTAGAAGCGCTGGAGACCGGCGGCCACCTCCGCCTGCCCCGTCTCCGAGGTCACCGGGGTCTCCAGCAGCACGTCGCTGGTCTTGGTGTCCCGCCAGTGGAGCTGCCAGTCCCGCCAGTGCGTCGGCAGGACGTCGGCCAGGTCCTGGAGCTCGTAGGTGACGCGCTTGACCGATCGCCAGGCCGTGGAGTCGCCGTTGTCGAGCCGGCTGGCCAGGGCCGGGGCGGAGGCGGAGGTCACGGCCCGCGCCCCCCACGTGGAGACCGCGGTGGACGACGCCTCCGGGACGAACACGTAGTGGACGTTCTTCTCGCTGTCGTTGTTGATGTCGACCTCGGCCTTGCCGGTCCCGTTCAGGCCCGCCGCGACGGTGCTCCACGGCGTGGTGGCGAACCGCAGCTCGTGACCGCGCGTGGTGGTCGGCAGGGCCCCGCTGCCGTCAGCCTGCCACAGCATCAGGTGCTTGCCGGTGGACGTGGTCATGAACTGCACCGCGCTGTCGGTGGAGCGGCGCATGATGTGCTCGTGGTGGGTGGTCACCGTGGCGTAGGCGACGCCCTCACCGGTGCCGGGGTTCCCGGTGACGCCGCGCAGCACGATCTCGACGCGCTCCCAGTCGTGGATCTGGCCGAAGTCCTTGTCCGCCGCGTTGTAGACGTGGTAGAGCAGGACGAGGTTCTTCGTGCCGTTCTCGGCGTACTCCAGCAGTGCGCTGTAGAGCGTCGGCCGGATGCGCCAGTGGGTGTTCGCGCCCTGCGCGTACTGGTTGGCGTTGCGCCAGTTCACCCGGTTGTCGGAGAACCGCCCGTTGCGGTCGAAGTCGTAGTTGGACAGCCAGTCCGTGCCCTCCTGGCCGTTGTTCTCGTCGCCGCGCTTGAAGATCAGCGGCGCGTAGTGGTTCAGGTACGCCTGCCGTTGCGCGGTGGTCAGGGTCCACGAGACGGCCCCGGCGCTCCCGGCGCCGGACCAGGTCACCGCGGTGGTGACCACCAGGGCGGCGAGCAGCAGGCGAATGGTTCTCACGTCACGAGCCCTTCGTCGACGGGCGGGTCCGGTGGTGCGCGCAGTGGGCCAGGGTGCCACCGCGCGGACCCGCGCCGCCCGTGGTTCACCGTCCCGGACCAGCGCTGTCAGCGCAGGGGAGCAACCGGACCTGCGGGTCCCCGAAACCGGTCCTCACCCGCCGTCACCTCGCGCCCGCCCCGTCGTCAACGGGACCGGACCAGGGCGGGACCGGACCAGGGCGGTGAGCCCGCCCAGGACCGAGAGGCCCGCGGCGCACAGGCCCAGGGCGACGGGGTCCGCCGACCCCCTGAGGACCCCGAAGCCGGCGGAACCGACCGACTGCCCGACGGCCAGGGCGATGAACAGCACCGAGGTGCCCGCTCCGGCGGCGTCGGGCCAGACCTGCCTGCTCCACAGGACCAGCACGCCGGACAACCCGAGGTAGCCGGCGCCGAAGACCGCCATGCAGGCGTACGCCACCCAGGCGGTGCGCGTGCCCACGGCCAACGCCAGCGCGACACCGGACAGCGCCAGCGCGCCGGAGCAGAGGCACCACCCCCCGCGCCTCCCCCACCGCTCGACCACCACGCCCGTCAGCGTCCCGAGCACGCCTCCCGACCCCAGGGCGATCCACAGCCAACCCACCCGGTCGGCGCCCACGACCCCGGTCCCGGTGATCGACAGCGGGCCGAACGTCCAGATCAGGGCCGATCCCGCGCCGGCGATCACCGCGGCCGTGCCCGGCACGACCAGGAGCCTCCACGGCCGCGCGGCCGGAGCCGTCCCCGCGCGTCGGGGGGCGGTCAGGTCCGGACACGAACGCACGGAACCCCAGGTCGCCGCCGCGGCCACCGCGCACAGCAGCGCCATGAGCACCCAGGCCCAGCCGACCGAGGGGGCGAGCGGGGCCAGCACGCCCGCGCCGATCACCCCCGCGGCCGTGCCCGAGTTGACCAGGGACTGCCCCGTCGCGGCGGCGCGGCCGGTGACGACCGCGTCGACGATCGGGACCAGCGCGGGGGAGGCGAACCCGCCCCCCATCCCCCCGACGAACACCGCGAGCACGAACACCACCGGGTCGGTGGCCACCGCCACGCCGAGGCAGCCCGCGGTCGCGGTGGCGCCGGCGAGGAGCACCCCGGCGCGGGGGTGGCGGTCGACCAACCGGGCGGCCACCGCGGCGGCCAGGGCGTACGAGGTGAACTGCGCGGCCCCGGCCCACCCGAGGACGGCGGTCAGGTCCGGGCGCTGCGCACCCAACCGCGGCGCGAAGAGGCCGATCCCGAACCTGGCCATCCCGTAGGTGGCGGCGATCAGGGCCATCCCCGCCACCGCCGTGCCCAGGCCGGACCCGGCCCGGCGCTCCTCGGTGGTCGTCGGCATCCGGCACCCCGTTCGGTATAACGATCGTTTCAGTGTAACGAGCGTTATAGTAGGACCATGGCCGGTCGCCCGCACACCAGGGAGCGCATCCTCGACGCCGCCGAGGCGCTCTTCTTCCGCAACGGCATCGCGGTCACCGGCGTGGACCAGGTCGCCGCCTCGGCGGGCGTGGCGATCGTGACCCTCTACAAGCACTTCGGCGCGAAGGACAACCTGCTGCGCGAGGTGCTGGCGCGCAGGCTGGAGGCGTGGACCCGGCACTGGGACGCGGCCGTCGACCGGGCCGGCTCACCGGAGGACCGCCTGCTGGCGGTGTTCGAGGCCGTCGAGACCTTCCGCGCCGCCTCCGGTCCGACGCAGTGGTGCTGCTTCCTGGCCACCGCCTCCGAGCGCTCGGCACCGGCGGACGGGCGGGACGACCCCGTGTTCGACCTGATCCGGCAGGACACGCGACTGGTGACCGAACGACTCGCCCGGCTGGCCGAGGACGCCCGGTGCGGCGACCCGGACGGCGTGGCGTCGGTGCTGCTCCTGCTCTACAACGGGGTGCTCGCCAGCCTGCTGCGGGGAAGCCCCTCGGATCCCGTGGGCCGGGCCCGCACCGCCGCGCGGTCGGTCATCTCCTCCTCCTGACCCCGCGCCCGGCGGGGTCAGAAGGTCGCGTACACCAGGTAGGCGTGGTGGTCCGAACCCCACGTGGGCTGGCGCTGCGCCTGGCTGTGCTCGATGTTCGACGGTGCGTACACGTGGTCGAGCGGCACGTCGCCGCCACCACTCACCGGCACGTACCGGATGGGCGTCGGCAGGTCGACGGCCCGGTGCCGGTTGAAGTCACCGACCACGAAGATCGGCGTCGCCGGGTGGTTCTGCCGCATCTCCGCCACCTTGTCGCGCAGGACCTCGTAGTGCCGGTTCCACCGGGCCTGGCGCTCGGGGTGCGGACCCCAGGCGCCGGAGATGAAGTGCGTGTTCACCACGATGAAGCGCTTGTCCGTGCCGCGCAGCTCCAGGACGACCCAGTTGACGTAGCGCGCCGGGGTGACGCCCGCTTCCCCCTCGTGGGTGCGGATGCTGCCCGAGTTCGCCAGGCGGAACCGCTCCACCCGCCAGGAGATGGGTACCGCCTTGGCCGGCTCGGCCGCGGGGAAGAACGTGTCGTACTCGGCGCCCAGCCGGTTGCCGAGCTTGGCGCGGTCCTCCGGCTCGTTGACCTCCTGCCACCCGATGACGCCGGCGAAGCGCTCGAAGCTCGCCGCGCCGCGCAGGGTGTTGTGGGTGCCGATGGAGATCGTGTCGAGCGCGGCCGCGGCCGGGTCGGCGGAGGCGGGCGCCCCGGACAGGGTCAGGGCGGTCAGGACGGCGGCGATCACGGTGGTGATCGACCTGGTCGACTTCACGGCGTTCCTTCCGGATGGACTGTCGGTGATTAACCACCTAAGCGCACCCGCAATACGTCAACAAGCCTCCAAACCGGCACGCGCGTCCGCGGCCAGGACCACCGCCGGTGGATCGCGACGGCCGCGCGCCGCCTGCCCTGTTCGCGGCGGAACCCGTGACCTTCCCCCGGCGTCGTAGCCGCCGAACGGGTGGTGTCCGTACGCCCGGATGACGTGGTGGATCGGGCAGACGGTCCGGGAGGGATGCAGTCCAGATGTCGCACATGTCGTCGCCACCGCCGTACCCGCGGGGTTCCGGGTCCGGAGGTGGGCAGGTACCCGCTCACGGGGCGCAGCCGGGTCACGGGCCGCAGCCGGGTCACGGGCCGCAACCGGCTCACGGCCCGCAACCGGCTCACGGCCCGCAGCCCGGCCACTGGGTCGCCTACCCGACCGGGCCGGGGCACGGCGGGCCGCAGTGGGGCCCGCCCCCGAAACCGAAGCGCGGGGCGTTGTGGCTGGTCCTGACCCTGGTCGTGGTGCTCGTGGCCGCGGGGGTCGCGGTCTGGTTCACCCTCCGGAACGACGAGTCCCCCTCGGCCGGCGGCCGGGAGATGGCCGCCGACGAGGGGTGTTCGGGGGACTACTGCGTCGGCCGGTACGCGTACGTCAACGCCTGCGGGGTGCTGGACCCCGGCAGCGCGGCCGCCCGGATCGGCCCGATCGGGAACGACGGCCTGCTGGTGCAGGAGACCTTCGCCGACCCGCTGCCGCCCGTCGACGCGGAGGCGGCGCCTTCGTGGACCTACGGGACGCGGTCGTCGTGCCACATCAGCCCGAACGACTACGAGGAGGCGGTGTTCCGCAGCCTGACGCTGGAGCTCCAGCAGTACGGCGAGGACGGGGTGGTGGAGGAGGAGCCCGCCGAGGAGGGGCGGGCGCTGCCGGGTGCCGAGGGGGTCGCCGTGCGGGACGGGGACGGCGGCGCTGAGGTGTTCGGGTGGACGCGCAACACCCGGTTCAGGCTGAACCTGGTCTGGGGGAACAGGAAGGCGGCCATCCCCGACGCCACGCTGGCCTCGCTCGTCGACGCGGTCGTCAAGGGGGTGGTCGACGGTCCCGGCGCGGCGGCCGAGCTGGGCACGCTCCGCCAGGACGGCCGACCGGTGGTCGTCGACGCCTGCACCGTCTTCACCGGCGCGGACTTCCAGGACGCGGTGGACCACGTCGTCGACCCGACCAACGTCGACCGCACCTACGGCACCCTGCTGACGGGGCCGATCACCAGCAGGTGCCGGCGGACCACCGCCGCGGCCGGCCGCGGGCTGCCGGTCCCCGAGGGCACCACCCACCTGGACGGCGCGCTGTCCCCGAACGTCACCGTCACCCCGCACCCCGACGCCGCGGCGGCGCGGGCCGCGCTGGCGGCCGACCGCCGCCGCCTCGCGGGCGCCGTCGACATCCCCGGCCTCGGGGACGGGGCGGTGTTCGGCACCAACACCTCCCTGTTCAGCCTGGAGTTCACCACGGGCTTCCACCAGGTCCGCATCGACTGCGGCCTGACCAACGGCACCTCGGACTGGACCCCCGACGACGTGCGCGCCCGGCTGGAGCCGATCGCCGCCGCCGTCCTGGCCCGGATGCCCTGATCCCACCCCCGGTACCGGGGTGGGGTCGGGGCCGCCCCCGGTCGGCAGGTCCTAGGCGGCCGTTCCGGTCCAGGTGACCGGCAGTTCGTGGACGCCGTAGATGTTCATGTCGGTCCTGAGCCTGACCTCGTCGGCGGGGATGGCGAGGCGCAGGCTCGGGAACCGGCGCAGCAGTCCCCCGAAACCGGCCCGCATCTCGATGCGGGCCAGTTGCTGGCCGAGGCACTGGTGGATGCCGTGGCCGAAGGACAGGTGACCGCGCGCCCCGCGGCGGACGTCCAGGGTGTCGGGGTCGTCGAAGCGGCCGGGGTCGCGGTTGGCGGCCAGCAGCGAGAAGACGACGGTCGACCCCTTGCCGATGGTCTCGCCGCCGAGCTCGACGTCCTCCGCCGCGTAGCGGAACAGGACGTCGACGACCGACAGGTAGCGCATGAGCTCCTCGACGGCACCGGGCAGCAGGTCCGGCTCGGCGCGCAGGGCGGCCGCCTGCTCGGGGTGCTCCAGGAGCGCGAAGGTGCCCAGGGAGAGCATGTTGGCGGTGGTCTCGTGGCCCGCGAACAGCAGCAGGAAGGCGATGCCGGTCAGCTCCTCGACGGCGAGCTCGTCGTGGCGGGCCAGGTAGGACAGCAGGTCCTCGCCGGGGTCGGCGCGCTTGCTCGTGACCAGCTCGCCCAGGAACGTGGTCATCGCGGTGTAGGCGGCCAGCTTGTCCTCCAGCCGGATGTCCTTCTCCAGGAATTTGGCGGAGTTGACCTGGAAGGTCTCCCGGTCCTCGTAGGGCACGCCGAGCAGTTCGCAGATCACCAGCGAGGGCACCGGCAGCGCGAACTCCTGGACCAGGTCGACCGGCGGGGTGAGGCGCGCCAGCTCGTCCAGCTGCCGCTCGACGACCTCGGCGATGCGCTCTTCGAGCTGCTTCATGCGCTTGACCGTGAAGGCGCCGGTGAGCATCCGCCGCAGCCGGGTGTGGTCGGGCGGGTCCATGGCGATGAACAGGCCCGGCACCTGCGGGGACGGTTCGGTGAAGGCGGGCATCCCGGGGGTCTCGTACGGCACGTGGAGGACGCCGAGGTCCTGGCGGGAGCTGAACCGGGTGTCGGCCAGGAGCTGCCGGACCGCGTCGTGGCCGGTGACGACCCAGCCCTGGTGGCCGTCGGGGAAGGTCAGAGGGCTGACGGGGCGGGTCTCGCGCAGCCGGGTGGTCTGGCTCGGCGGGTCGAAGGGACCCGCGTCGCGCTCCGAGGAGAGGCCCTGCGGGACGGGAGCCGTTGAGGTCATGGGACTTCCTTTCGCGGTGGTCTGGCGGGGATGGGCCGGCGGTGCGGCTACGCCCGGTCCCAGGTGACCGGGAGGCTGTGCGCGCCGTGGATGTTCATGTTGTGGCGCATCGGCACGTCCTCGGCCGGGACCGCCAGGCGCAGGGTGGGGAACCGGGCGAGCAGCGCCGGGAACGCGATCCGCAGCTCGACCCGGGCCAGCTGCTGGCCGAGGCACTGGTGGATGCCGTGCCCGAAGGTGAGGTGGCCGGTGGCGTCGCGGCGCAGGTCGAGGGTGTCGGGGTCGGCGAACTTCGCCGGGTCGCGGTTGGCCGCCTGGAGCGCCAGGGTGACCGTCTCGCCCGCCTTGATCACGTGACCGCCCAGCTCCACGTCCTCCAGCGCCCCCCGCGCCCCGGTGTGGGTGATGGTCAGGTAGCGCAGCAGTTCCTCCACCGCCCCGGCGACCAGCCGGGGGTCGTCGCGCAGGGCGGCGAGCTGGTCGGGGTGGGTCAGCAGGGCGTAGGCGCCGAGCCCGATCACGTTGGCGGTGGTGTCGAGGCCCGCGCCGAGCAGGAACGTGCCCAGGCCCGCCACCTCCGCGTCGCCCAGGTCGCCGGCGGCGAGTTCGCTGAGCACGTCGTCGGTCGGGTTCGCGCGTTTGGCGGGGACCAACCGGTGCACGTAGTCCTGGAGGGCGCCGTAGGCGGCGTACATGTCCTCCAGGGAGGCGTCCACGGAGGTCAGCGCCTTCACGTGGCGGTTGAAGGTCTCGCGGTCCTCGTAGGGCACGCCGAGCAGTTCGCAGATCATCATCGCCGGGACGGGGTGGGCGTACGCCTCCACCAGGTCCGCGGGCCCGCCCCGCTGCTCCAGGGCGTCCAGGTGCTCGGCGGTGATCTGTTCGAGGCGCTCGGTGAGCACCCGCATCCGGCGGACGGTGAACCTGCCGGTCAGCAGCTTGCGGTAGCGGGTGTGCTCGGGAGGGTCGATCCCGGTGAGGTCGCCGACCGGCGCCGGTGGCATCGTCGCGCCGTCGGGCAGCGGCTGCGGGAGGTGCAGGAGTTCGTAGCGGGAGGTGAACCGGGGGTGGGCCAGGACCGCGCGGGCCTCGGCGTGGCCGGTGGCCAGCCAACCGACGTGCCCGTCCGGGTAGCGCATCCTGGTGAGCGGGCCCCGCTCGCGGATCCGGGCCAGCTCCGGGGGCGGGTCCAGGGGGCGGCCCTCGGGACGGGCGGTGGGTAACGACTCCACCACCGGGGTCTGCTGGTGCTGCACGTCTTCTCCTCGCGGGGTCGGGTTATCGGGTGGATTCGCGGTTGAACAGCTTCTTGGACCACAGGTAGCCGACGAGGGCGATCAGGACGCCCCAGCCGAGCGCGATGACCGCGTTGTCGCCGATCGGGGTGCCCATCAGCAGGCCGCGCAGGGTCTCGATGAACGGGGTGAACGGCTGGTGCTCGGCGAACCAGCGCAGCGCGGTGGGCATCGAGTCGGTCGGGACGAAGCCGCTGCCCAGGAACGGGAGCAGGACCAGCGGCATACCCACGTTGCTCGCCGCCTCGACGCTCTTGCTCGCCAGTCCGAACGCGACGGACAGCCAGACGAGGGCGAAGGACATCAGCACCAGGACGCCGGCCAGGGCGAACCAGTCCCCGACGCCCGCCGCCGGCCGGAACCCGATGAGCAGCGCGACGCCGATGACCGCGGTGATGCTCAGCACCGTCTGGAGAACGCTGCCGACGACGTGTCCGGTCAGGACGGAGACGCGGGCGATGGACATCGTGCGGAACCGGTCCACGATGCCCTCGGTCATGTCCATCGCGACCGAGATCGAGGTGCCCTGAACGGCTGAGGCGACCGCCATCAGGATTATCGCGGGGGTGACGTAGTTGACGTACTCCGCGCGCCCGCCGGAGGGTCCGCCGAGGCCGGCGCCGAGCGTGCCGCCGAAGACGTAGACGAACAGCAGCAGGAAGATGATCGGCATCCCGATCAGCATCACCGTCATGGACGGGTAGCGCACCATGCGCCGGAGGTTGCGGCGCAGCATCGTCGCGGAGTCGGTCAGGGCCAGGGTCGCGGTGCTCATCGCGCGGTCACCTTCTCGTGGTCGGGGTTGCCGGTCAGGGCCAGGAAGACGTCGTCGAGGTCGGGGCTGTGCACGCTCAGGGAGTCGACCTGGACCGCGTCCTCGTCGAGCCGGCCGAGCAGGGCCTTGAGCGAGCGGAGGCTGCCGTCGTGCGGGACCCGCAGCGCGAGGGCGTCGCTGTCGCGGCTCGCCCGGCCCACGGCCCGCGCGGCGGACTCCAGGTCGCGGGGGTCGGTGAACCGCAGCAGGACGTGGCCGCCGGGGACGCGGCGCTTGAGCTCGTCCGGGGTGCCCTGGGCGACGATCCTGCCGTGGTCGAGCACCGCGACCAGGTCCGCGAGCTCGTCGGCCTCCTCCAGGTACTGGGTGGTGAGGAAGATGGTGACGCCGCCGGCCACGAGTTCCCGCACGATCCGCCACGTGCTCCGGCGGCTGCGCGGGTCGAGGCCGGTGGTCGGCTCGTCCAGGAAGATCACCCGGGGCGAGCCGACCAGGGTCATCGCGAGGTCGAGCCGGCGCCGCATCCCGCCGGAGTAGGTCGCCGCCGGTTTCCCGGCCGCCTCGACCAGGTCGAACCGCTCGACCAGCTCGGCGACCCGGCGCCGGCCCTCCGCGCGGCCGAGGTGGTGCAGGTCCGCCATCAGCCGCAGGTTCTCCCGGCCGGTCAGCAGGTTGTCGACCGCGGAGAACTGGCCGGTGACGCCGATCGCGGCGCGGACGGCGTCGGGGTCGCCGGCGAGGTCGTGGCCCGCGACGCGCGCGCTGCCGCCGCCGGCCCTGATCAGGGTGGACAGGATCTTGACCGTGGTGGTCTTGCCCGCGCCGTTGGCGCCGAGCAGGGAGAACACGGTCCCGGCTGGGACGTCGAGGTCGATGCCGTCGAGCACGACGTGGTCGCCGTAGGACTTGCGCAGCCCGGTGGCGGTGATCGCCGGCGGGGTGGACGGGGTCATGGGGATCTCCTCGGGGAGGTCAGGGACGGCGGACGGTGATGTCGCCGTAGGAGGTGTGCGCGCGGACCTCGACGGTCCGTTCGGAGCCGTCCGGCGCGCCGTCGACGGCGTCGAGCGAGTTGCGCACCCGGCCGTGCCCGGTGGCCAGGTCCAGCCACGCCGCCACGCCCTCGGCCACGGCGATGTCGAGGTCCCCGCACGCGGTGTCCAGCACGACCGCGTCGCGCGTGGCCTCGCCGATGCGGATGTGGCCGTTGGCGGTCTTGGCCTCCACCTTGCCGCCGGCCCGGCCGACGGAGATGTCGCCGTTGGCCGAGCGCACCCGCAGCTCGCCGGCGACCGCGCCGATGTCGGTGTCGCCGTTGGAGTTCTTGATGACGGCGCCGCCGCCGATCCCGCCGACGCGCAGTTCCCCGCTGCCGGTGGTGATCTCGGCGTCGCCGCCGACCTCCTCCACGGTGATGTGGCCCGCGGAGGTGTCCAGGTGCAGCGGGCCGGTCCGGTCGAGGCGGACGTGGCCGACCGAGGTCTTCACCCGGCACTCCCCCAGCACGCCGGTGCCGAGGCAGTCGCCCACCGACATGTCGACGTGCACCCGCGACCCCGCGGGCAGCTCGATCAGCACGTCGACCGACCTGGTCTTCCCGGAGAAGTCGAGCATCCGGGACTTCGGCCCGCGCACCGTCAGCGCGCCGTCGGCGAAGTCGACGCGGGTCGCCCGCGCGGCCTTGACGTCCGATTCGTCCGACTCGTCCGTGGGCCGCACCTCGACGACGGTGTCCGCCCGGTCGGCCGCGACGATCCGCACCTCCCCGACGGAGAGTTCGACGGTCGCGGAGATCGGTTCCGGGGTGGCGTATTTCGGCATGGCTGTCCCCTCGGGATGGGTGGGAGGAACATCCCCGCAGGTGGTGCGGGGCGAAGGAGGTGTGGTGCGGCGGGAGCCGGGCCCGGTGGAGGAGGTGCGCCGGGCGCCGGGGCTAGCGCACCCAGCCCTGGTAGTGCTGCGCGCCGCGCTTGGCGGGCCGCTCGGCCCCGCGCTCGCGCTCGGGGCCGCGCAGCGCCGCCGCGGCCGCCCGGACCAGCCACGCGTTGACCGACCGGCCCTCCTCGGCGGCCGCCTCCTCGATCGCGGCCTTCAGCTGCTCCGGGAGGCGCACGTTGATCCGCACCGCGGGGCCGTCCTCGAAGCCCGCCGCGGTGTCGGCGGCCGGCGCCGCGGTGCGGTCCGGGGTGGGCTCGACCGGCTGCTCCGGCCGCGGGACGGTCACGACGAACTGCGGGTCGCGGCCGCGCAGGCGCACCTGGGCCGAGCCGGGGGCCAGGTCGCGGGTGATCTCGTCGGCGGCGGCCGACAGCACTTCGAGCAGGGACAGTCGGATGGCCGACTCCATCGCCACCGTCAGCCGCTCGACCACGGCGCCGGCGTCGTCCCCGCCGGTCTCGACGACGGTCAGCAGCTCGCGGCCGAGGGAATCAACGTACGGCGTCAGGTCCATGGCACCACTGTGGCACACAGTGATGCCACAGGCAAGCCACAATGACTCAAGGTGGCTCACCCTGGCTCGGGGCGGCATCACGTTGGCACATCGCGGTCGGGGCGGTGCGGGTGGCGCGGTCGACTACGCTGCGCTCCCGTGCAGATCGCCGCCGACGTCCTCACCGCGCTGGTCGCGGCCATCCACGTGTACATCGTCGTGCTGGAGGTGTTCCTGTGGAACACCCCGCGCGGGAGGGCGGTGTTCGGCACCACCGAGCGGTTCGCGGCCGAGTCGAAGGCGTTGGCCGTCAACCAGGGCCTCTACAACGGGTTCCTGGCAGCCGGACTGGTGCTGGGGATCGTCCTGCCCGGCACCGCCGGCTTCACCCTCGCGGTGTTCTCCCTGGCCTGCGTCGTGGTGGCGGGCCTGGTCGGCGCCGCCACGGTGAGCCGCCGCATCCTGTTCGTGCAGTCGGTGCCCGCCGCAGTCGCCCTGCTGGTGGTCCTGCTCGCGCGGTGACGCCCGGCGAGGGCTCCCTGACCGGGGTCGTTCGACCGACACCGCGGCACCGGGAGGACGCGTAGGGTCACCCGGCCCTGATCGGCTGATCGGGGCACACGACCGAGGGAGTCGCCGAATGACCACCACCAGCCGGATCGCCGCGGGGCTCGCCACCGCCGGCCTGGTCGCCGCTGCCGCGGTGCTCACCGCCGTCCCTGCGACCGCGGCGAGCAAGGGCAGCATCAGCATCTACAACAACTGCGGGCGCGCCGTCTCCACCACCATCCACCGCCTCGGCGGTGCGATGATCGCCGGCACCGCCGCGGCCCCGGCGGGCAGCCGCTACTCCTACCCGGTCTACGCGGGCAGCTACCTGGTGCGCGTGCCCGCCGGACAGCGCACGGTGACCGTGCTGGACGTGCCGGGCAAGGTGCACGTCGTGTCGGTCAAAGCCTGCTGAGGTCCCGGGTCCGCGCGCGGCGGTGCGGGGGCGGCCACCTACCTCGTCGTGGCACGCCCCCGCACCGCCGTCGGTCACCTGAACAGGCGCAGCGGCACCGCCTGGGCCATCGCGGCCATGCCGGCGTCGTTCGGGTGCAGGTGGTCACCGCTGTCGTAGTCGGACCGCAGGCGCTGCGGGTCGGCCGGGTCGCGCACGGCCCGGTCGAAGTCGATCACCGCGTCGTACTCGCCGCTGCCGCGGATCCACCGGTTGACCTCCGCGCGGGCCGCCTCGTTCTCGGGGCTGTGGAAGCCCAGCGTGTCGCCCTTGAACGGGGTGATGGTGCCGCCGTAGACCCGCAGGCCGGCCGCGTGCGCGCGGTCGATGAGCTGGCGGTGCGCGCCGATGATGTCCTGCGCGCTCACCCTCTCCGACAGCGGCGCGCTGGTGCCGGGATGGCCCAGGTCGTTGACGCCGAGCAGGACCACCACGTGGCCGACGCCCGGCTGGGCGAGCACGTCCCGGTCGAAGCGGCGCAGCGCGGAGTGCCCGAAGTGGTTCGCGTAGCCCTCGGCCGGGTGCCCGGCGGGCGGGTTCGGGTCGTGCAGCAGCCGGTTGCCCGCGATGCCCTGGTTCACCACGCCCAGGTGCCGCAGCTCCCGGTCCTCCTGGAACCGGCGGGCCAGGACGTCCGGCCAGCGCCGGTTGGCGCCGCGCGTGGTCTCCGCGCCGTCGGTGATCGAGTCGCCCAGCGCGACCACCGCCGCGCCGCGGCCCGACACGCTGACCCCGGTGAGGAAGTGCCACTTGCCCAGCACGCCGGTCGGCGTGATGTCGCGCGCGCCGGTCACGTTGCCCGCCGCGACCCAGCCGTCCTGGTACGGGAAGGCGTGCACGGTGCTGCCGGGCGTGCGGCGCGGCAGGTGGATGCTCACCACCAGGTCGGTGCCCGCCTGCACGGGCAGCGCCACCGGGTCGCTGAGCAGCGGCGCGCCCGCCGGGACGGTGACGGACGTGCGACCGCCGAAGGTCAGCCGCCGGTCGGTGCGCGGCTCGACGGCGGAGCCGGCGCCGTCGCGCCTGGCCACCCGCGCCTCGCCGACGACCAGCGGGCCGGTGCCGAACTCGTTGGACAGCTCCACGCGCAGGCTCGGGCCGCCGACCGACAGGTGGACGACCTGCCGCAGCGTCTGGTCCTCGAAGGACGTCCGGTCCGAGGCGGGCACGGTCGTGGGCGAGGTGCCCCACGAGCCGACCCACGTCACCGCGCCGCGCGGGGTCGCGGTCGCCGGGAACGGCACCAGCAGCAGGACCGCGACCAGCAGCGCCTTCCAGGCGTGCCCGCGCACCGGGATCGACCTCATCCGGGTCACCGCCTGGCCGGCAGGTCGAAGCGCCAGCCACCGGCGCGCAGCTCGGGGATGACCCGGTCGACGGCCTCGACCGTCTGGGCCCGGTCGTCCGGGCCGTCGTGCAGCAGGACCACGGCGCCGGGGGTGACGCCCTCGCGCAGCCGCCGGACCAGCTCGTCGGTGCCCGGCGGCTCCCAGTCGGAGATGGTCAGCCGCCAGCCCAGCGACCTCATGCCCAGCTTCGCGGCGACGGCGGGCGACTGGCCCCAGGAGCCGTAGGGCGCGCGGAAGTAGCGGATCGGCGGCGCCCACGGCACGGCGCGGCGGATGGCGGCGCTGGTCTGCCTCAGGTCGGCTTCGATCCGCTCCGGCGTCCAGGTGCCCAGGTCCTCGTGGTGCATGGTGTGGTTGCACAGCACGTGCCCGTGGGCGACGATCGAGCGGACGATCCCCGGGTGCTGCTCGACGAAGTCGCCCCACAGGCAGAAGGTCGCCTTGACGTGGTGCTTCCGCAGCACCCGCAGCAGGCGCGGGGTGTCCTCCGGGTTGGGGCCGTCGTCGAAGGTGAGCGCGACGGTGCGACCGCCGTGGCGAGTCGAGTCGATGATCCCGGTCTCGTCCGCGCCGCTCGCTCGGGCCGAACCGGCGGCCAGGCCCAGGACCAGGCCGGTGGTCAGGACAACCGCTCTCCACCGCATGGGGCAACCTCTTTTCGCTCGGACACCGCAGCGGGCCGCACCACTATCCGGTCAGGTGGTCCCCTCCTCCAGGTGTTTCGCGGATGTTTCGAGTCTCAACTGGGGCCTCGTCCGGGTCGGCCAGCACGCGCCGCGCGACGGCGAAAGCGGCGTTGGCGCGCGGCACGCCCGCGTAGACCGCGGTGTGCAGCAGCACCTCGCCGATCTCGTCCGGGGTCAGGCCGTTGCGGACCGCCGCGCGCACGTGCAGCGCCAGCTCCTCGTGGCAGCCCAGGGCGGTGAGCAGGGCGAGGGTGAGGCAGCTGCGGGTGCGGCGGTCGAGGCCCTCCCGCGCCCACACCGCGCCCCACGCGGTCTCGGTGATGTAGTCCTGGAACGGCCGGGTGAAGTCGGTCGCGGCCGCGGTGGCGCGGTCCACGTGGGCGTCGCCGAGCACCTCGCGGCGGACCTTCGCGCCCTGGTCGTGCCGTGCGTTCAAGGGTTCTCCTCCAGGTGGCGCAGCACCGCCCCGGTGAAGCGCCCGGGTCGTTCGGCGGTGCCCAGGTGGGCCGCGCCCGCCACCACCTCCAGGCGGGCGCCCGGGACGGCGCGGGCGATGCGTTCGCCGTGCTCCGGCGGGGTGGCGGGGTCCTCGGCGCCCGACAGGACCAGCGTGGGCGCGGTGATGCGCGGCAGCACGTCGGTCAGGCGCATGGTGGCGATGGCCTCGCAGCACGAGGCGTAGCCCTCGGCGGGCGTCGCGGCGACCACGGCCCGGTGGCGCGCGGTGCGCGCCGGGTCGGCGGCCCGCCACCCGGGCGTGAACCAGCGCGCCACCACGGCGTCGGCGACCGCCTCGGTGCCGCCCGCGCGCACGGCGGCGGCGCGGCCGGTCCAGCCCTCGGCCGGTCCCGGCGCGGCCGAGGTGCAGCACAGCACGAGGCGGCCGACGCGCTCGGGCCGGTGCGCGGCCAGCCACATGCCGACCATGCCGCCCAGCGACAGGCCCACCCAGTGCGCGCGCCGCACGCCGAGCCGGTCGAGCAGGGCGGTGGCGTCGCCGGCGAGGTCGGCCAGGCGGTAGGGCCCCGGCGGGACCGGTGACGCGCCGTGGCCGCGGTGGTCGTAGCGCACCACCCGGAACCCGGCGGCCACCAGGGGCCCCACCTGCGGGTCCCACATCGTCAGGTCGCTGCCCAGGGAGCCCGACAGCACCACCGCGGGCCCGTCGGGCGGCCCGTGCTCCGCGTGGTGGACCTCGGCGGGAACGCCGTCGAACGGGTCAGACATCGAAGAACACGGTCTCCCCCTCGCCCTGCAACCGCACGTCGAACCGGTAGCCGTCGGCCGCGCGGGTGGCGATCAGCGTGGACCTGCGGTCGGCGGGCACGGCCCGCAGCACCGGGTCCGCCGCGTGCGCGTCGGCGTGCTCGGGGAAGTAGACGCGGGTGACCGTGCGGTGGAGCATCCCGCGGGCGAAGACCGACACGTCGAGGTGCGGCGCCTGCGGCGCGCCGCCCGGACCGGGCACGGGGCCCGGCAGCACGGTGTGGACGGCGTACTCGCCCGAGCGGGTGTCGGACCGGCCGAAGCCGCGCCAGCCCGCCGCCGGGCCGCGCGGGTCGTCGGGGTGGTCGAACCGGCCGTCCGGGTCGGCCTGCCAGGTCTCCACCAGGGCGTCGGCGACCGGCTCGCCCGCGCCGTCGAGCACCCGCCCGCGCAGCCACACCGCGCCGGGCGTGCCCTCGGGCACCACGTGCGGGCCGTCGTCCCAGACCAGTCCGATGTGGAGGAACGGGCCCGCGGTCTGCGACGGGGTGGTGGGCAGGTCCGCGCGCGCCGGGTCAGTGGTCGTCATCCTCGTCCTCCTCCTCGAACGGGGTGGCGGCCGACCCGCGCAGCACGATGTCGAACTCGAACGCGAGCGCCCACTCCGGTCGCGTGCGCCCCAGGTCGAAGCGGGACACCAGGCGGCGCCGGGCGGCCTCGGGCACGGAGTTGAAGATGGGGTCCTGGCCGAACAGCGGGTCGTCCGGGAAGTACATCTGGGTGATCAGCCGCTGGGTGAACGACCGGCCGAACAGCGAGAAGTGGATGTGGGCGGGCCGCCAGGCGTTGTCGTGGTTGCGCCACGGGTACGCGCCGGGCTTGACGGTGACGAACTCGTAGCGCCCCAGCGGGTCGGTGACGGTGCGGCCGACGCCGTCGAAGTGGGGGTCGAGCGCGGCGGGCCACCGGTCGGCGGTGTGCCGGTAGCGGCCGCCCGCGTTGGCCTGCCAGATCTCCACCAGCGAGTCGGGCACCGGGCGGCCGTCGCCGTCCAGGACGCGGCCGAAGACGACGATCCGCTGCCCGACCGGCTCGCCGGCGTGCTGCCGGGTCAGGTCGTGGTCCAGCTCCCCGATCCGGCCGGGGCCCAGCAGCGGCCCGGTCACCTCGGTGAGCAGGTGCGGCAGCAGCACCAGCGGCTGCCGGGGGTGGCGCAGCGAGGTCGACCGGTAGCCCGGCGAGTCCAGCGGCGGGTGGCTGTCGGGGTCGCGGCGGTAGCTCGGCAGCACGAGCCGGGCCTGCCCGGTCACCGGTTCTCCCGGGGTCGTGGTTCCTCCTGCGGTCACCGGTCCTCCCGGACTTCCGGCACGGTTCCCCCCGTTCACCCGGACGCACCCCTGAGGGCGCGCAGCGCGGCCAGCTCCTCGTCGGTCGGCGCGGGGTTGACCACCAGGTCGGGCGAGACCACCAGCTCCCAACCGGTGGCCGCGCGGACCCGGTCCACCCGGACGCCGGGGTGCACGGCGGTCAGCACCAGCTCGCGCGTCACCGGGTCGGGTCGCAGCTCCCCCAGGTCGGTGACCACCAGCGTCGGCCCCCGGCCGGGCAGGCCGAGCGCCTCCCGCTCGCCGGGGCCGCGGCCCTGCCCGAAGGAGGTGACGAAGTCGACCCGGTCGACGAACGACCGCACGCCCTGCCGCACCACCACGAACACCTCGCGGCACGACGCGGCGATCTCCGGCGCGCCGCCCGCCCCCGGCAGCCGCACCCCCGGGTTGGCGTAGTCGCCGCCGATGACGGTGGTGTTGATGTTGCCGAACCGGTCCAGCTGCGCCGCGCCGAGGAAGCCGACGTCGATGCGGCCGGGCTGGAGCCAGTAGTTGAACACCTCGGGCACGCTCACCACGGCGTCGGCGGTCTCGGCCAGGACGCCGTCGCCGATCGAGGCGGGCAGCCGGTCCGGTTTCGCGCCGAGCGCGCCGGACTCGTAGACCAGCACCAGGTCCGGGGCGTGGGTGCGCCGGGCCAGGTTGGCCGCGGTGGAGGGCAGGCCGATGCCGACGAACACGCGCTGCCCGCCCGACAGCGCCCGCGCCGCGGCCACGGACATCATCTCGTCGGGGCTGAAGCCGCTCACGACGCCACCCCCCTGATCCCGGCGAGCCAGTCGCCGAACCGCTCGCGGTCGCGGCTGATCGCGTCCCACGCGGCGTAGTGGTCGTTGTCGCGTTCGGAGTAGCCCTGCGCGTAGGAGGGGTGCGCGCCGCCGGGCACCTCCGCCACCCGCGTCACCACCCAGGAGGGCAGCACGACCGCGCCCGGCACGGGCTCCAGCTCGTCCACCACCTCCTCGACGGTGACCAGGCTGCGCTTCGCGGCCAGCACGGCTTCCTTCTGCACCCCCGGCAGGCCCCACAGCTGCACGTTGCCCGCCCGGTCGGCGCGCTGCGCGTGGACGACCGAGACGTCCGGGTTGACCGCCGGCACCGCGGTCAGCCGCTCGCCGGTGAACGGGCAGGTGATCGGCTTGACGTTGGCGGTCACCCGGGGCAGGTCGGTGCCGGTGTACCCGCGCAGCACCGCGAACGGCAGGCCCGAGGCGCCCGCCACGTAGCGGTTGGCCATGCCCGCGTGGCTGTGCTCCTCCAGCTCCAGCGGCGCGGGCCAGCCGTGCTCGACCGCGTCGCGGAACCGGTGCAGCGAGCCGACGCCGGGGTTGCCGCCCCAGGAGAAGACGAGCTTGCGCGCGCAGCCGGCACCGATGAGCTGGTCGTAGACGATGTCGGGCGTCATCCGCACCAGGGTCAGGTCGCGCCGCCCCTGCCGGATGATCTCGTGCCCGGCGGCGACGGGGATCAGGTGCGTGAACCCCTCCAGCGCCACCACGTCCCCGTCGCGCACCAGTTCGGCGACCGCCTCGGCCAGTGTTCCGATCAGGGCCATCCCGCCCCCTCCCGTGTTCGGTGGTCGTGCCGGTCTCACGGTTCGAGGGGCCAGCCGGTGTAGGACTCGGCCAGGTGGGTGGCCGCGGCCGTGCTGCCCGCGACCAGCTCCAGCTCGCCCAGCTGTCGCCGCAGGTCGAACGGCGAGCCGACCGGGTCGAGGTGCAGCATCGAGGTCATCCACCAGGAGAAGTGCTGGGCCCGCCACACCCGGCGCGCGGCGGTGGGCCCGTAGTCCTCCAGCGCGTCGGCGTCGCCGGTGGCGAAGAACCGCTCCAGCACGCGGGCCAGCACCACCACGTCGGCCACCGCCAGGTTGAGCCCCTTGGCGCCGGTCGGCGGCACCACGTGCGCGGCGTCCCCGGCCAGCAGCAGCCGGCCGTACCGCATGGGCTCGCAGACGTAGCTGCGCATGGGGATGACGCTCTTGTCGAGGATGCGGCCCTCGTTGAGGGTGAAGCCGTCCTCGCCCGCGACCCGGGCGCCCAGCTCCGCCCAGATCCGGTCGTCGCCCCAGTCCCCGGGCCGCTCGTCGGGCGCGCACTGGAAGTACATCCGCTGCACGTCCGGGGTCCGGGTGCTGATCAGCGCGAACCCGCGCTCGGAGTGGGCGTAGACCAGCTCCGGCGACGAGCGCGGCGCCTCGGCCAGGATGCCGAACCAGCCGAACGGGTAGGCGCGGAAGTAGTCGGTGCGCCGCCCGTCGGGCACGGCGCGCCTGCTGACGCCCGAGGAGCCGTCGCAGCCGGCCACCACGTCGCACCGCAGCTCCACCGGGGTGCCGTCGGCGTCGGTGAAGGAGATGACCGGTTCGTCGGAGGCCACCTCGCGCAGGACCACGTCCCGCGCCCCGAACCGGAGGTCCGCGCCGGTCCCGACCAGCGCGGCGATCAGGTCCTTGAGCACCTCGTGCTGGGGGTGGAGCCACACCGCCCGCCCGGTCAGGCCGGTGAAGTCGATCCGGTGGCCCCGCCCGCCGAACCGCAGCTCGATGCCCTCGTGCCGGGCGCCCTCGGCGTGCACGCGCGCGCCGACGCCCAGTCCCGTCAGCAGCTCCACGGTGCCCTGCTCCAGCACCCCGGCCCGCATGGTCCGCTCGATCTCCGCGCGGTCGCGGGTCTCCACCACGACCGAGTCGATGCCGCGCTCGGCCAGCAGCAGGGACAGCACCAGCCCCGCCGGACCGGCGCCGACGATCCCGACTCGCGTTCGCATGTCCCCGAGCCAAGAGCGGAGCGGCGCGGACCGCCAGGAAGTCCTTCCGCCCAGTGGAAGGACGGGCAGATCCCGTGCCGATCCCGCGGTTAGGGTCGCCCCGAGCGGTGATCGCGGCGGGGTTCACGCCGGAGTTCGCAACGGTGCTCACGCCGCAGTTCGCGGCGGTGCTGCGGCGGTGCTCGCGCCGGGGTTCGCCGCGGTTGTCCACGACGGTGTTCGCGCGGGAGGAGGCCGGCATGGCGGTCCGCGACGGTGCTCCCGGGCGCTCGGTGACCGGGCGGGCGCTGGCCCTGCTCGCCGCGTTCGACGCGGAGCACCCGAGGCTGACCATCACCGAGCTGGCGCGCCGCGCCCACCTGCCCCTGGCCACCGCCCACCGGCTGGCCGCCGAGCTGACGTCCTGGCAGGCCCTGGACCGCGCCGCGGACGGCCGCTACGCCATCGGGCTGCGGCTGTGGGAAACCGCCGCGCTGGCCCCGGTGTCCGGCGGGCTGCGCGAGACCGCGCTGCCGTTCATGCAGGACCTGTACGAGGCGACCGGGGAGAACGTCCACCTCGCCGTGCGCGACGGCTTCGACGCCCTGTACGTGGAGAAGCTGTGCGGCCACCGCTCGGTGCCGCTGGTCTCGCGCACCGGCTCCCGCCTGCCGCTGCACCCGACCGGGGTCGGCAAGGCGCTGCTCGCGCAGGCCGACCCGGGGTTCGTGCGCGACTACGCCGAACGCCCCCTGGCCCGCTTCACCCCCTACACCATCACCCAGCGCGGGCGGCTGCTGCGCGAGGTCCACGCCACCGCGACCCGGGGCTACGCGCTGACCAGCGAGGAGATGACGCTCGGGTCGTGCTCGGTCGCGGTGGCCATCCCGGGCGGCGGTCCCGGGCCCGCCGGCGCGCTGGGCGTCGTGGCGCGCTCGGTGCGCACCGACCTCCAGCGCCTGGTGCCGGACCTGCGGGCCGCCGCCGAGGGCGTCGCGCGCCGGTTGGCCGACACCGCCGCCGCGGAGCGCCGCCGGTCCCGCCGGACCTGATCAGCCCACCAGCAGCCGCCGGAACCGCGCGTCGTCCCCGTCCACGGGCGGGTCGTCCGGGGAGGCGAGGAAGAAGACCAGGAAGGTGCTGTCGGGCGTCGCGCCGGCCAGCAGGTCGCGCCACGACCACAGGTTCGGGTGCCGGAGGTGGGTGGCCGCCTCCGCCGGGGCCAGGCGGTCGACGGCCTCGGCGAACCGGTCGCGGTCGAGCCGGAAGACGGCGGTCGTGGCGACGTAGCCGCAGACCGACGCCAGCACGGCGGTCGGCAGCGGGCGCACCTCGCCGAGCCGGTTCACGTGGCCGAAGGTCAGGTCCCCGGCGTCCGCGCGCGCCACGCCGCAGGCCGCGGGCATGGCGAAACCGGGTATCCCGGCGATGAACCGCTCCCGCGCCGCGCTCAGGTCGTCGTCCGTGGCCCAGGCTTCCCGCTCCGCCGCTCCCGCTGTCATGACCGGGATCGTAGGGCCCACGACCCGGGCGCACCGGCGCGGGACCGGACGGGAGCCCGGCCCCGCGACCCCGGGGAAGCCCGTGGTCCCCCACGGGCTCACCCGGCCGTCACCGCCCCCAGGCCCCCGCCGCCGCGGCCCGCACCACGTAGTCCTCGAAGGTCCGGGGCGCCCGGCCCACCACGGTGGCGAGGTCTTCGGACGTCGCGGCGAGGAGACCGCGCTCCATCAGCACGAACATCGCGGCGACGTGGTGGGCGTCGTCCTCGCCCACGCCCTCCGCGACCAGCGCCGCGGCGTACTCGGCCGGGGAGGTGCGCCGGTAGGCGATGGCCCGCCCGGAGGCCCGGGAGATCAGCTCGACGGCCTCGGCGAAGGGAATCGCCCGCGGTCCGGTCAGCTCGTAGACCCGCCCGGCGTGCCGACCGGGCTCGGTCAGCACCGCGGCCGCGGCGTCGGCGACGTCCTCGACGTCGATGAACGGTTCGGGGACCTCGCCGGCGGGCAGCGCCAGCTCCCCCGCGACCAGCGGGGCGCGGAAGAGGTCCTCGTCGAAGTTCTGGTTGAAGTTCGACGCCCGCAGGACGGTCCACTCCAGTGCGGAGCCGCGCACGGCGTCCTCGGCCGAGCGCATGTCCAGCCCGAACGCGGAGTCGCCCCAGGTGTCGGCGGCGTGCCCGGAGAGCAGGACGAGCCGCCGCACGCCGACCGCCCCGGCCCGCGCCACGAACTCGTGCACCGGGCCCGGCACGCCCGGGGCCACCACGTAGACGGCGTCGACGTCCCGCAGGGCCGCGTCCCAGCCGCCGGGGTCGGACCAGTCGAACCGGGTCGGACTCGATCGGGAGGCCGCGCGCACGGGGGTGCCGTGCAGCCGCAGCCGGGCGGCGACCCGCCGGCCGGTCTTGCCGGTCGCGCCGAGGACGAGAGTGGTGCCGTTGCTCATGGGATCGAGTGAACCCGGTCGGCTCGGACAATCCCATAGGCGAGAAGCCGGACTCCCTACGTGATCGTCTAACCTGGAGGACGTGGACGCCTTCAGTGACCTGATCCGCGGGGTGCGGGCCCACGGCTCGCTGTTCGGCAGCACGACCCTGTCCCCGCCCTGGGCGCTGCACTTCGTGGACGGCGCGCCGCTGACCCTGTGCACCGTGCTGACCGGGTCGGGCTGGATCGTGCCGGAGCACCACCGGCCGGAGCCGCTGCGGGCCAGGGAGACGATCGTCGTGCGCGGCCCCGCGACGTTCACCTTCGTCGACGAGGTCGGCAGCCGGGCCGAGCCGATCGCGTGCGGCGAGGACTGCGCGACGCCCGAGCAGGGCGGGACCCGACACCGGCGCGGCTGGCACGACAGCTGCGGGGCCACCGAGGAGGACCGGGGCGCGACGACCCTGATCGTCGGCGCCTACCCGGTGCGCGGCGAGATCAGCCGACGGCTGCTGGACGCGCTGCCGGTCGTGCTGCGCGTGGACGCCGGCGGCACGGCCGACGCCGTGCTGGACCACCTCGCCGCCGAGCTGTCCGTGGACACGCCGGGGCAGCAGGTGGTGCTCGACCGGCTGCTGGACTGGATGCTGGTGTGCACGCTGCGCGAGTGGTTCGACCGGCCCGGCGGCGAGCCGCCGTCCTGGTGGGCCGCCCAGCGGGACCCGGTGGTCGGCGACGCGCTGCGCCTGCTGCACGCCGAACCGGCGGCGCCGTGGACGGTCGCCGCGCTGGCCGACCGCACCGGGGTGTCGCGTTCGACGCTGGCCAAGCGGTTCACCGACCTCGTCGGTGAACCGCCGCTGACCTACCTCACCCGCTGGCGCATGACGCTCGCGGCGGACCTGCTGGTCGAGCGGGAGGCCGCGACCGTCGCGGACATCGCGCGCACCGTGGGTTACGCCAACCCGTTCGGGTTCAGCGCGGCGTTCAAGCGGGTGCGGGGCGCCAACCCGAGCGAGTTCCGGCGCGCCGCGACCACCGCTTCCCCGGTGGGGTGAGGAGGAGCTCCCCACCCCGGTCGGCTCGTCAGAGGTGGGGCAGCTCGACCTGGACGGTGCGGCCGTTCAGCGGCTGCACGGGGCGCGAGTTGCCGTTGTAGAACAGGTTCTGGAAGCGGGTGACGGTGGCCTGGGTGACCGTCTTCTCGCTCATCAGGAACCACTGCACGCCCTCGGTGAACGGCGCGGTGGTGAGCGAGCCGGTGTAGCGGGCGGTGGCGCGGTTGACCGGCAGCAGGGTGTTCAGGTCGATGTCGGCGACGTGCACCTCCTCGCCGCACTCAGGGGCGAGCTGCGCCAGCACCGTGTCCACGGTGGACGCCGCGCCGACGCGCAGCGGCACGCCGATCACCAGCAGGGCGCCCGCGGCGCTGCGGTGCACCAGGTGCATCTCCAGCGGGTCGGAGTGGCCGGCGAGCCGGTGCTCCGAGGGGGTGTGGAAGTGGAACTGCACGAGGTCGTACCGGACGTTGGAGAGCGTCACGTGGCCGGCGCCGGCCTCGACCTCGAACTCCTCGGTCTCCTCGTGGTCGCGCACGGCGCAGCCGTTGGCGGCCACGGCGTCCTTGCGGACGTAGTGGAGGTCGCCGGCGGCGTGGTGGCCGTAGGAGATCTGCAACTGGGGGAGGTGGGGGTTGATGCGGATCGACGCGGGCGAGATGTCGATCGGGCTCTGCAACGGCACCTGCGACTGGGCCGGGGCGACACCGCCGATCAGCAGCGCGGAGAGGACGACGGGGACGGCGGCGACAACGATGCCTTTTCTTGCCACTGGGGTGCAGCCCTTCGAGAACCTGGGGCCCAGGCGGGGATCGACCCGCCGGGCGGGACCGCACCATCTTCACCCGATCGAGTGGTGGACAAAAGATCAACAAATCACTCGAAAAGACCAGAAAAGACATAACAACTGTGCCATCGGTCACAAACAGCTATTTCTAGACTATTCGGTCTCGCGCGAACGGACTAAGAGCCGGTCTCACGTGGCGGTGACGGTGCTGGGATGATGTGGTGCCGTGGTCGATCAGTTGTCGTCGCGGTTGGTGCCGGACGAGTTATGGGCGCTGGTGCAGCCGCTGATTCCCAAGTTCAGACGGCGCCCGCAGGGTGGTGGGACGGCTCCGGTGGACGACCGGGCGGTGTTCACCGCGATCGTGTTCGTGCTGACCAGTGGATGTAGGTGGCGGGATCTGCCGCCGTCGTTCGGCGTGTCGGCGCCGACCGCGCATCGTCGGTTCACGCAGTGGACGCAGGCCGCGCTGTGGCGGCGACCGCACCAGGCGGTACTCGACGAACTCGGCGGCCGGGGATTGGTGGACTGGTCGCGGGCGATCCTGGACAGCGCGTCGGTCCGGGCGAAAAAGGGGGCGACACGACCGGGCCGAACCCGGTTGACCGTGGCAAGTCCGGCTCGAAGATCCATGTCGTGACCGACTGCACCGGGTTGCCGCTCGCGGTCGGCGTCTCGGCCGCGAACCTGCACGACAGCCAGGCGTTCCAGCCGATGCTCCGGGCGATCCCGCGCATCCGCTCCCGACGCGGTCCGCGCCGCTTCCGGCCCGCGAAGCTGCACGCGGACAAGGCCTACGACATCGACCACCTCCGCCGTTGGCTGCGCGACCGCGGCACGATCCCACGCATCGCCCGCAAAGGCATCGAGTCCTCACAACGACTCGGCCGCCACCGCTGGGTGGTCGAACGCACGATCTCCTGGTTGTTCGGCTACCGCAGGCTCGTCGTCCGCTACGAACGCAAGGCCGTCAACTACTGCTCCTTCGCCACTCTGGCCGCAGCGCTGACCTGCTTCAAGCAACTCGTCAAAGCAACCACGTGAGACCAGTTCTAAGGCTCACGATTTCCGGCACTTTCCGCAACCAACCTGTGGCCACTCGAACAGCGGAAGACCAGATCAGCGGATGACCGGGTGGGCGGACGGCGGTTCGGCGGACGGCCGGCCCGGCGGGCACCCGGTCCGGCGGATGGCCGATCCGGCGAACGACGGCACTGCCCCGGCACTCGTACTTCAGGCCGATCTGCCGCGGCGCGGGCTCGCCTACCCTGGGCCGGTGCACGAGTTCCTGCGCTCCGTGTGGGCCGAACAGCGTCCCCCTCACCCACCCTCGCGCGCCCGGTGGGACTGGGCCCTCGTCGGCGTGCTCGCGGTGGCCGCGGTGCTGGAGGGGGTGCTGCGGCGGGACCTCCGGTCACCGGTCGTCTCGGTGGTGGTCACCGCGGGACTGCTGCCGGCGCTGCGGTGGCGGCGGACCCGGCCGCTGCTGGTGGTCGGGATCGCCTTCGGCGTCTGCGCGGTGGTCCCGGTGCTGACCGGCGCCGAGCCCGAGCTGAACACGCTGGTCTACCTGTTGCTGCTGCCGTTCTCCCTGTTCCGCTGGGGTTCCGGGCGCGAGGTGGTGCTCGGTTCGCTGGTCCTGTCGGCCAAGCTCGGCTCCTCGCTGGTGCTCGGCACCACCAGCCCGGCCGACGCGGTCGCCGGCGTGGTCGTCCTGTCCACGGCCGCCACCCTCGGCGCGGCGCTGCGGTTCCGGGCCGGCGCGCGGGTGCGGGAGCTCGACCGGGTCACGCTGCTCGAACGGGAGCGGCTGGCCCGCGACCTGCACGACACCGTCGCGCACCACGTCTCGGCGATGGCCATCCGCGCCCAGGCCGGGCTCGCCACGTCGACCTCGCACCCGGAGGCCGCGGCCGACGCGCTGCGGGTGATCGAGGCCGAGGCGTCGAGGGCGCTGACCGAGATGCGCGCCATGGTCCGCGTCCTGCGGCGGGGCGAACCGGTCGACCTGGCGCCGAACCCGCGCGTCGCCGACCTCGAACGGCTCGCGGGCGGGTCGGCACCCGGCCCGGCCGTGGACGTGGAGATCGTCGGGGACGTCGAGGACCTGCCCCCGGTGGTCGGGACCGCGGCCTACCGGCTCGCCCAGGAGTCGGTCACCAACGCCCGGCGGCACGCCCGGCACGCCTCCCGGATCGGGGTCCGGGTGGTCGTCGACGAACGGGCGGTGCGCCTGTGGGTGACCGACGACGGCGAGCGCCCGGCCCCGCCGACCGCGGCGCGGGGCCACGGGCTCATCGGCATGGCCGAGCGCGCCGGCCTGCTCGGCGGCACCTGCGAGGCGGGCCCGAACCCGGACCGCGGGTGGACCGTGGCCGCCGTGCTGCCGCGCACCGGGGGTGCCGCGTGAGCGTCAGCGTGGTCGTCGCCGACGACCAGGAGATCATCCGCACCGGTCTCACCATGATCCTCGACGCCCAGCCCGACATCGAGGTGGTCGGCGCGGCGGCCGACGGTCGGCGCGCGGTCGAGCTGGCCCGGGAGCTGCGCCCCGACGTGTGCCTGTTCGACATCCGGATGCCCGTGGTCGACGGCATCGAGGCCACCCGCGCCCTCGCCGGGCCTGGTGTCGCCGACCCCCTGGCGGTCGTCGTGATCACCACCTTCGACCTCGACGAGTACGTCTACGCGGCCCTGCGCGCGGGGGCCAGGGGGTTCCTGCTCAAGGACGCCGGACCCGCCCTGCTGGCCCAGGCCGTCCACGCCGCCGCGAACGGCGAGGCGCTGATCGCCCCGAGCGTCACCGCCCGGCTGCTCGACGCGTTCGCCGGCTCCCGACCGCCCGGCCCGCCGGCGCAGCCCGTGGAGGCGCTCACCGACCGGGAGGAGCAGGTCGTCGCCGCGGTCGCGGCCGGGCTCACCAACCTGGAGGTCGCCCACCGGCTCCACATCACGCTCAGCACCGTCAAGACCCACGTCACGAGCCTGATGAACAAGCTCGGCGCCCGGAACCGGGTGGAGATCGCCATCTGGGCCCACGACACCGGCCGGGTCCGGCGCGGCGAGGCCCACCGGTAGCCGGAAGTACGACCCCGGTCCCGGTCTTCCGGCCGGCACATCCCGGCCTGATTCCCGATGAGCCGGCACCGCCGCACCGACCACCATCCAGGCATGACGACGACACCACCGCGCCTCGCCTCCCCCCGGGGTGGGTGGCGCGTGCCGGCCGGGCTGATGGCGCTCGGTCTCTTCCCGGTGCTGGCGGGCGCCCTCCGGCTGGTCGAGCTGGCCGGCGGCCCCCCGCTCGCGCCGAACGGCGAGCGGTACCACCCCGTCGCGCCGGTCCCCCTGGTGGCGCACATCGTCGCCGTCAGCGCGTACTCCGTCCTGGGCGCCCTCCAGTTCGCGGCCCGGTTCCGCGCCCGGCGGCCCGGGTGGCACCGGGCGGCGGGACGGCTGCTGGTGCCGTGCGGGCTCGTCGGGGCCCTGTCGGCGCTGTGGCTGGCCCTGGTCCACCACGGCCCGGACGTCGAGCCGCTCCTCACCGGCCCCCGGCTCGTGTTCGGCACGGCCTGGGTCCTGTTCCTCGTCCTCGGGACCGCCGCGATCCGGCGCCGCGACGTCGCCCGGCACCGCGACTGGATGATCCGCGCGTACGCGGTCGGCCTGGGCGCGGGCACCCAGGTCCTCACCCTGGCGGTCGGGGCGCTGGTCCTCGGCGAACCCGGACCGCTCGCCGAGGCGCTGTTGATGCTCACCGGCTGGCTGGTCAACGTCGTGGTGGCCGAGCGGGTCGTCCACCGCTCCCGCCGCCCGTCCCCGGCGCTCCGACCGGCACCGGCGCTCCGACCGGCGGGTGCGCGATGAGGGCGATCGTCCAGGACCGGTACGGCTCCCCCGACGTGCTGGTGCTCCGGGAGGTGGAGCGGCCGGCGCCGGCGGACACCGAGGTGCTCGTGCGGGTGCGCGCGGCGGCGGTGAACGCCCGCGACTGGCACGTCATGCGCGGCGACCCGTACCTGGCGCGGCTCGTGCCGGGCGTGATGGGGCTCCGCGCGCCCCGGGTCGGGATCCGGGGCACGGACTTCGCGGGCGTGGTGGAGGCGGTGGGCCGGCGGGTGAGCCGGTTCCGACCGGGCGACGAGGTGTACGGCGAGGCCGGGGGCGCGTTCGCCGAGTACGCGTGCGCGCCGGAGGACGCCGTGGACCGCAAACCCGCCGGCCTGACCTTCGAGCAGGCGGCCGCGATGCCGCTGGCGGCCACCACCGCGCTCACCGGCCTGCGCGACCTCGGGCGGGTGCGGGCCGGGCAGCGGGTCCTGGTCAACGGCGCGTCCGGCGGTGTCGGCACGTTCGCCGTGCAGCTCGCCGGGTGGCTCGGCGCCGAGGTGACCGCGGTGTGCGGCGCCAGGAACGCGGAGCTGGTCGCCTCGCTCGGGGCGCACCACGTCGTCGACTACCGCCGGGACGACTTCACCCGGGACGCGGGACGCCACGACGTCGTCCTCGACCTCGTGGGCAACCACCCCCTGACCCGGCTCCGGCGCGCGCTCGAGCCCGGGGGCACGCTCGTCCTGTCCGGCGGCGGCGTGTCCACCGGCGGCAGCCTCGTCGGTCCGATGGGCCTGATCATCCGGGCGAAGCTGTGCGCTCCCCTGGTCCGCGGGCACCGGGTGCTCGTCCTCGACGCGCGGCCGAGCGCGGAGGGCCTGGCGACGCTGCGGGAGCTCGCCGAGGCCGGGCGGCTGGTGCCGGTGGTCGACCGGACCTACGCGCTCGACGAGGTGCCCGACGCCATCCGGTACGTCGAGGACGAGCACGCGCGGGCCAAGGTCGTCATCACGGTGTGAGCGTGCCGTGGTGGTCGCGGGTCGCGCGACCACCACGGCACGGGGAGCGGTTACGGCGCCCAGGGGGCCGCGAGGGTCCAGCTGCTGTCGGCGGTCAGGGTCTGCGGGCGGTTGGCCCCGGTGTCGCCACCAGAGGCGATGTGCACCTGCGAATCGTGGTGGCGCAGGTAGGAGCCGGGGACGTTGATCGACTCGAAGGTCACGCCGGTGCCGCTCAGCCCGGGGCGGGCGCAGAACGTGGCGTCGTCGCGGAACAGCGCCGTGCCGTCGTTCGGGGAGTTGCGCACGCGGCCGGCCGCGTGCCGGAGGAACTGACCGGGGAAGTTCACCGACTCGAACGAGTAGCACGACGAGTCGGCCAGGCCGCGCCGGACGGTGTAGGTGGCGTCGGCCTTGAGCAGCGCGCTGCTGCCGCTGGTCACGACCTCGGTGTAGGCCAGGCTGTCGGCGTGCCGCAGGTACCGGTCGGTGTAGCCCCAGGTGGTGACCCGCAGCGACTGGCGCACGTCCGTGGCCAACCGCACCGAGCTGCGCCACAGCGCCGGGTCGGCGGTGTTCCAGGTGGCGTCGGCGGCGAAGCCGGTCGCGGTGTCCCAGGCGTTGGGGCCGCCGCTGCGCGCCAGGTACACGCCCTCGGCGTAGTGCCGGAGGTAGGTGCCCGGGAAGTTCAGCGACTCGAAGGACGTGCCGCCCGCCGCGAGGCCCGGCCGGGAGCACCAGGTGGCGTCCGCGCGGAACGAGCCCCCGGTGTCGCCGTCCAGGCGCACCCGGCTGTCGGCGTGCCGCAGGTAGCGGCCGGGGAGGGAGACCGACTCGAACGAGTGGCAGCGCGGGTCGGCCAGGCCCGGCACGGTCCGGTAGGACGCGTCCTGGCGCGGCCCGTCGGCGCTCGCCGCGCTGATCACGTCGGTGCGGGCGGCGGAGTTCAGGTGCCGCAGGTACCGGTCGGTGTAGCCGGGCGTGGTCACGCGGAACGAGCGGACGTGCCCGAGCGTGAGGGGCACCGGGGCGTTGAGGTTGCGCGAGGCGTTGATCAGGTCGGCGTGCGCGGCGCGCAGCTGGTTGGTGTCGACCTTCTGCACCCGCCGGTCGTAGGTGAACAGGCCGTTGTACTCGCCCTCCACGTCGGCGATCTCGGTGTAGACGTAGGCGGAGACGCCCTTGGTGGTCATCAGCTGCCGCACGTCGCGGACCATGCCGGTGTAGCGGTCGTTGAGCTGGGCGGTGCTGAAGACCTGCTCGTAGGCGAAGAACTGGCCGTTCGGGCTGTGCTCGTGGCCCGGGTTGCGCAGGCCGATGCCGCCGAACTCGCCCAGCACGGAGAACCGCGTCGAGCTCGGGCGCGGCGCGTCCGGCCCGGTGTAGACGTGCCAGTCGATCATGTCACCGGTGCCCGGGTCGCCCTTGGACGCGCAGCAGTTGTAGCCGCTGTGGGCGTTCATCAGCCGGGTGGGGTCGTGGTTCTCCAGGCTCGTGGTGACGCGCTGGGTCTCGGCGAGGTTCCACTCGCCCCAGCCCTCGTTGAACGGCACGTAGGCGATCACCGCCGGGGAGAACCGGTGCTCGTCGACGATCTCGCGGGCCTCGGTCTCGAACTGGGCGATCTGCGCCGGGGTGCGGTTGGCGTCGGAGGTCGGGGTGGACGGGACGTCCTGCCACACCAGCAGGCCGAGCCGGTCGGCGTGGTGGTACCAGCGGGCGGGTTCGACCTTGATGTGCTTGCGGATCATGTTGAAGCCCAGGTCCTTGTGCTTCTGCACGTCGAAGGCCAGGGCCGCGTCGGTCGGCGCGGTGTAGAGGCCGTCGGGCCAGAAGCCCTGGTCCAGGGTGCCGACCTGGAACACGAAGTCACCGTTGAGCGTGGGCCGCATGACGCCGTTGAGCATCTTCTTGCCCACCTCGCGCATCCCGAAGTAGTTCACCACCTGGTCGACGGTGGCTCCGGAGGCGTTGCGCAGCGAGACCCGCAGGTCGTACAGGTGGGGGTCGTCGGGCGACCACCGCCGGGCGTTCGGGACGGGCACGGAGAACTCGGTGAAGCCGCCGGTGGCGCTGCCCACGACGGTCGAGCCGGACAGGGCCTCGGCGAGCACGGTGTGCCCGGTGACGTCGCCGCGGGTGAAGACCCGGACCCGGGCGGTGTTGTTCGCCAGGTTCGGGTAGACGTCGACGGAGAAGACCGACGAGGTCGGCGTGGGTTCCAGCCAGACGGTCTGCCAGATGCCCGACGACGGCGTGTAGAAGATGCCGCTGGGGTTGTTGACCTGCTTGCCGACCGGCTGCTTCTCGCCGCGGCCGTCGGTCGGGTCGTAGACGCGCACCACCAGCTCGTTCGTGCCGCCGTTGAGCTGCGGGGTGATGTCGACCTCGAACCGGTCGTAGCCGCCCCGGTGCGCGGTGACCTGGGTGCCGTTGACCCAGACGGTGGCCTCGTAGTCGACCGCGCCGAAGTGCAGCTGCACGCGCCGGCCGCCCCAGGACTGCGGGACGGTGAAGGTGCGCCGGTAGAACATCAGGTCGCGGTTGTCGTTGCGCATGATGCCCGACAGCGCCGACTCGATCGGGTAAGGCACGAGGACGCGCTCGGGCAGGGTCTGGCCCAGCGGCGGCGCGGCGTTGCGGTTGACGTTGCCCGCGCCGTCGGTGGCCGGGTTGAGGAACTGCCACTCGCCGTTGAGCGACTGCCAGTCCGGTCGGGTCATCTGCGGGCGCGGGTACTCCGGCAGGGGGTTGGTGGTGGACACCTGGCCGGTCCACGGCGTGGACAGCGGCGGTGTCTTCGGCACGATCGCGGCGGACGCGGTCGGGGTGGCGACGGGCACGGCGACGAGGCCGGCGGCCAGTGCCAGCACGGCCGCCGCCGGGGCGACGAGGCTGCGCATGGAACTCCTTCGGGTGCGGAGGGTGGAGGAGCCGGGTTTTCGCGGGGTGGTGCGGTCGTGCGCCGAGGGGGCGGCGGTCAGCCGAACACGCGCAGTTCGTAGATCCGCGTCGCACCGTCGGTCGTGCCGGTCGGCGTGCCGACGTCCAGGCGGACGTGGCGCCCCGACACGCCGGACACCGGGTGGACCGTGGTGGCCGCGCTGTTGCCGGCCACGTCGACCACCCTCGTCCAGGTGGTGCCGTCCTGGGACACGGACAGGCCGAACGCCCTGGTGTTGAAGCCGGCCTGCTCGCCGCCGGCCTGGGCGTGCGCGATCTCGAACCGGGAGATCGACCTGCTCGCGCCGAGGTCGACGCGCAGCCACGCGCCGGGGGTGGAGGAGCAGAACTTGTCGCCGTTGCCGCCGGTCACGGTGCCGTTGACGGCCTTCTCCGGCCCCTCCCCCGGCGCGCACGCCGGGGTGCCGGTGGCCGGGCGGCCCTGCGCGAGGTTCGCGACCGGTCCCACCGCCGGGCCCACCGCGACGTCGTCGAAGGTCGCCGCCGCGTTGAACGCGCGCACGCCGTTCGCGCCGGAGGCGAAGGCCGCGTCGACGACGTCGAGCCGCGGGGTGGTCATGTCGTCGACGTACACCCTGATCGACGCGCCGACCGCGGTGACCCGCAGCCGGTGGGCCGTGCCGACGGCCGTGGTCAGCGGCGCGGAGCCCAGCGGGGTCCAGGAGTTGTCGGCGCGGCCGAGGACGACCCGGCCGGCCGGGCTGATGCCCGCGTAGTAGCCGGCGTAGGCGTCCGCCCCCACCGCCGGCCTGGTCGCGCGGAACACCAGGCCCGCGTCACCGCCGCCGGAGGTGACCGTCACCTGCGTGTCCTGGGTGAAGTCGCCGAAGTTGGTGTCCAGCAACGCCTTGCCCCCGGCGGAGGCGTCCGTCCGCAACCGCCCGCCCGAGGCCGTCCACGTGCCGCCGTGGGTCTTCCAGCCGTGGGTGTTGTCGTCGGCGAAGTTGTCCTGGACCTTCATCGCCACGCGCCGGATGGTGCCGTCGGCGTTGAAGTACATGCGGTCGTAGGCGAGCTGGCGGTGGTTGCCGTCGGTCTCGCCCAGCGGCCGGCGGTGGTAGACGATGTACCAGGTGTCGGTGCCCGGCACGTTGAGCACCGCGTTGTGGCCCGAGCCGCGCGCGACCGCAGGGTCCTGCGCCAGGACCTTGTCCAGCTTGGTGAACGGGCCGGTGGGCGAGTCGGCGATGGCGTAGGACACCGAGTAGTCCGGGCCGGTCCAGCCGCCCTCGGACCACATCAGGTAGTACCGGCCGCCGCGCTTGAACATCTGCGCGCCCTCGACGTAGCCCGAGGGGGTGATCTCCCGGTACGTGCCGCCGTCGGCGAACCTGCCCAGGCTGACCATGTCGGGGTTCAGCTTCACCACGTTCGCGTGGCTGTGCCCGCCGTAGTACATGTACGCCTGGCCGTCGTCGTCGATGAAGACGTCCTGGTCGATCGGTTGCGCCCCGTTGTGGAACGCGTCGACCAGGGGACGCCCGATCGCGTCGCGGTAGGGCCCCTCGGGACGGTCGGCGACGGCCACACCGATGCCGCCGAGCTGCGTGTCGCCCTGGATGTCGTTGGCGGCGAAGTACAGGTAGTACCGGCCGTTGCGGGCGACCGGCGCGGGCGCCCACACCGCCTCCTCGGCCCACGACACGTCCGCCGTGGTCAGCACGTTCGGGTGCTTGGTCCAGTGCACCAGGTCGGTCGAGGAGAACGCGTCGAGGTAGGTCTGCTCGGCGTAGCGCTTCGACGTCGTCGGGTACACCCAGTACCGGTCGCCGTACACCGCCACGTCCGGGTCGGCGTACCAGCCGTCGACGAACGGGTTGCCCGCCACGGCGGTCGGGAGGTCGGGCGCCGCGGCGGCGACCGCCGGTGGTGAGGAGGTCGTGAGCACGCCGCCGACGAGCAGCGCGGCCAGGGCGGTCGAGACGGGTTTCGCGAGAGCGGTCATCGTGGGCGCCTCCGGGTTGCAGGGGGAACGCGGCGGGAGAACACGGCGGGGAGCTCGCGCGGGGGCGGGCAGGATCCGCCCCCGCGGTCATCTCCTGTCCGGATCCTTGGCCAGCGAGCGCTGGAGGACGACCACCACCAGGAGGAACGCGCCGCTGACCACGGACTGGTAGTTGCTGTCGAGCGTGCCGATCTGGTTGATGACGTTCTGGATCACGGTGCGCAGCGCCACGCCGATCACCGTGCCCAGGACCGTGCCCATGCCGCCGGTCAGCAGGGTGCCGCCGATGACCACCGCGGCGATGGCGTCGAGCTCCAGGCCGACCCCGATCACCGTGACACCGGACTGGAGGTAGGCGGCGGTCATCGCGCCCGCGAGGCCGGACAGCAGGCCCGACATCACGTACACCAGGACCTTGGTCCGGGCCACCGGCAGGCCCATGAGCAGCGCGGAGTGCTCCGCGCCGCCGACCGCGAACACCGACTGGCCGAACGCGGTGCGGCGGAGCAGGACCCCGCCCGCCACGCACAGCGCCAGCGCGACGAACACCGGGTAGCCGAAGCCGAGGAGCGTGCCCCGGCCCAGCTCCAGGAACGCCGAGTCGTCCGCGATCCGGTAGGTCGTGGCGCCCTCGGAGGTGATCGCCAGCAGCAGCCCGCGGGCGAACAGCAGCGTGGCGAGCGTGACGATGAACGGCGCCATGCCCGTCCGCGCCACCAGCAGCCCGTTGAGCAGCCCGATCGCCCCGCACACCGCCAGCGGCAACAGCAGGGCGGCGAGGAAGCCCCACTGGGAGCCGTAGGCGGCGAGCACCCCGCCCAGCGCGTAGACCGAGCCCACCGACAGGTCGATGCCGCCGGTGATGATCACGAACGTCATGCCCAGCGCGATCACGGCCAGGAACGCGCTCTGCAACGCGATGTCGCGCAGGTTGTCCGGGCTGCCGAAGCGGGGGAAGCTGAACCACGCGACCGCCACCATCAGCACCAGCGCCACGGCCGCGCCCTGGCGTTGCAGCACGCTCACCCAGGACGCCCGGCGAACACGGGTCTCGACGGTCATCGGCTGCTCCGCTCGCGTGCCGCGTAGACCGCGCCGACGATGATGGCGGCCTGCGCCATCTGCGCGGTCGAGTAGGGCAGGTCGTGCTTGATCAGGGTGGCCGCCACCAGCTGCATCAGCAGCGCCCCCGTCACGGTGCCCAGGACGCGGACGCGCCCGCCGGTCAGCGGGGTGCCGCCGACGACCACCGCGGTGATGGCCGACAGCTCCATGAGCAGGCCGACGTCCGCCGGGTCCGACGCCGACAGGCGCGCGGTGGCCAGCACGCCCGCCACCGCCGCCAGCACCGCGCAGATGGCGTACACGCCCAGCAGCGCGCGCTTGACCGGCAGGCCGGCCAGCGTGCTCGCCACCCGGTTGCCGCCGATCGCCACGATCTGCCTGCCGAACGTGGTCCGCCCCACCAGCAGCGCCACGACCACGGCGAACACCCCGGCCAGCAGGACGCCCACCGGGACGCCGAGCACGTCGCCGGAGCCCAGCCACAGGAAGGTCGGGTCGTGGACCTGCACGAGCTGCCCGTCGGCGATCACGAGCGCCAGGCCGCGCCCGCCGACCAGCAGGGCCAACGTCGCCACGATGGGTTGGATGCCGAGGTAGGCGACCAGGACGCCGTTGAACGCGCCCGCGACGAGTCCCGCGACCAGGGCAATGGCGACGGCGGGCAGCGGGCCGTAGCCGAGGTAGAGCGGGATGACGGCGGCGGACAGCGCCATGACCGCGCCGACGGAGAGGTCCACGCCCTCGGTGCCGATGACCAGGGCCATGCCGAGCGCGACGATGCACACCGGCGCGGCCTGGACCAGCTGGGTGCGGAAGTTGCCGACGGTCAGGAAGTTCGCGGTGAACGCGATGTTGAACAGCAGCAGCGCGGCCACGGCGGCGTACACGCCGTACTCCTGCAACCACCGGGCGGTGCGGCGGCGGTCGAACCGGGCCGGCGCCGGGGCGGTCACGACGCCTCCGCCACGGGCTGCCCGGCGGCGATCGCCGTGAGCACGTTGTCCTGGGTGAGCTGGTCACCGACCAGCTCGTCCACGACCGCGCCGTCCTTGAGCACCAGGAGCCGGTCCGCGCCGTCGAGCAGCTCGTCCAGTTCCGAGGAGATCAGCAGCACCGCCAGCCCGTCCCGGGCCAGTTCGTCGACCAGCGCCTGGACCTCGGCCTTGGCGCCGACGTCGATGCCCCGGGTGGGCTCGTCGAGCAGCAGGACCTTCGGCTGGGTGCACAACCACCGGGCCAGCAGCACCTTCTGCTGGTTGCCGCCGGAGAGCTCCGAGACCTTCTGCTCCGGGCTCGACACCTTGATCCGCAACCGCTCGACGAACGTGGCCACGATCCGGTCCTGCTCGGCGCGGCTGACCACGCCGAAGCGCGACAGCCGGGGCAGCGCGGCGAGCACGATGTTCTCCCGCACCGACAGGTTCGGGATGATCCCCTCCGCCTTGCGGTCCTCCGCGAGCATGCTGATCCCGGCCCGCATCGCGCCCGGCACGCCCGAGCCGACCTCCACCCCGCCCACCAGGACGGTGCCGGAGTCCAGCGGCAGCGCGCCGACGATGGCCCGCGCGGTCTCCGTGCGACCGGAACCGAGCAGTCCGGCCAGACCGACCACCTCGCCGGGCCGGACCGACACCGACACGCCGCGCAAACGCTGCCCGCTGGTCAGGTCCCGGGCCTCCAGGACCGGTTCGGTGGCCGCGCGGTGCTCCTCGCCGAACGCCGTCGCCCCGTGCTCGCGCAGGTCACCGACGGTGCGGCCCAGCATCATCGACACCAGTTCGATCCGGGGCAGGTCCCGCAGCGGACCGGTGTGCACGCGTCGGCCGTCCCGCAGCACCGTCACCCGATCGCAGATCCGGTACAGCTCATCCATCCGGTGGCTGACGTACACGACCGCGACACCCCGTCCGCGCAACCGCTCCACCACCGAGAACAACGTCTCCACCTCACGCGGCTCCAACGACGACGTCGGCTCGTCCATCACCACCACACCCGCCTCCGCCGACACCGCCCGCGCCAACGCCACCACCTGCTGCGCGCCCACCGCGAGCGTCCCCAGCGGACGGCGCACGTCCTCGCGGATGCCGTAGGTCCCGAGGATCTCGGCGGCCTCGGCGTTCATCCGCTTCCGGTCCACCAACCCGAACCGACGCGGCTCCCGACCCAGGAACAGGTTCCCCGCCACGCTCATCAGCGGGACCAGGTTCACCTCCTGGTAGATCGTCGAGATCCCGGCCCGCTGCGCATCGACCGGCCTGGCGAACTCCACGGGCTCGCCCCGGTGCAGCACCGTGCCGGAGGTGGGGCGGTGCACGCCCGTCAACACCTTGATGAGGGTGGACTTGCCGGCGCCGTTCTCGCCGACCAGGGCGTGCACCTCCCCCGGTTCCAGCGCGAACGACACCCGGTCCAGGGCGCGCACGCCCGTGAACTCCTTGGTGACGTCGACGACCTCCAGCACCATCAGTACGCGTTCCCCAGCTTGGCGGCGGCGTTGGACTCGTCGTACTGGTCGTCGGAGATGATCACGTTCTCCGGGATGCCCTTGCCGTCGGCGAAGTCCTGGAGCGCCTGGAACGCCAGCGGACCGAAGCGCGGGTTCGACTCGATCACCGCGTTGTAGGCCCCGTCCGCGAGCAGCCGCACCGCGTTGCGCGTGCCGTCGACCGACACGACCTTGACGTCCCGGCCCGGCGACCTGCCCGCCGCGCGCAGCGCGGTCACCGCGCCGATGCCCATCTCGTCGTTCTCCGCGTACACCGCGGTGATGTCGGGGTTGGACTGGATCAGCTGCTCCATCACCGACTGGCCCTTGGACCGGTCGAACTCGCCGGTCTGCTCGGCCACGACCTCCAGGCCCGCGGGCAGGTTGTCCTTGAACCCCTTGGTGCGGTCGGTGGTGACGTTGTTGCCCGACGCCCCCAGCAGGATCGCCACCTTGCCGGAGCCACCGGTCACCTCGACCATCGCCTCGGCGGCCCGCTTGCCCTGCTCGACGAAATCCGAACCGATGAACGTCAGGTAATCCCCGCACGGCTCGGAACTGACCTTGCGGTCGATGGTGATCACCGGCACCTTCTTCGCCTTCGCCGCCTCCAGCGCCGGTTGCAGGCCGTCGGAGTTCAACGGGGCGACGATCAGCAGTTGCGCGCCCCGGTCCAACAACGACTTGATGTCACCGACCTGCTTGTTCACATCGCTCTGCGCATTCGTCACCAACAGCCTGTCCTCGGGGACGCCGAGTCGGGCCGCCTCGTCCCTGATCGACTGCGTCTCCGCGGTGCGGAAGGGATTGGCATCCTTCTCCGACTGCGAGAAACCGACCACGGCGTCCTTCACGTCGACCTTCGGATAACCGATCGCCTCGCGGGCACAACCGGGGCCGGCGACCTGCGAGGCGGCGGCGGACGCGGCGGGACCGCCGGTGCCGCTCGTGGTGGTCGGGCTCTCGCGGGCGGTGCAGGCGGTCATCAGGAGAGTCACCGCCGCCAGGGCGGCTCCGGCGCGGACGGACTGCGACATGGGGTGCTCCTCATCCGGGTGTGCGTGACTCGCGTCACGAGCAGTTTTTTACATCGTTGGTACAACGTTGTAAAGGACCGGTGGTGCCGATAGCATCCCGCTCGACCCCAGCACCGACGGTCGGGTGGAGGTAGTGGTTGGCCACGCTGAAGGACGTCGCCGCGCTCGCGGGCGTGTCGGTGAAGACGGTGTCCAACGTGGTCAACGGCCACGCGTTCGTCCGGGGCGACAACCGCCGGCGGGTCGAGGAGGCCCTGCTCGCCACCGGGTACCGCCCCAACCTCGGGGCGCGGAACCTGCGTCGCGGGCGCACCGGGTTCCTGGGGCTGGTCCTGCCGGAGCTGGGCATCCCGTACTTCGGCGAGCTGGCCGGGCTGGTGCTCCGGGCGGCCCAGTCCCACGAGTGGAACGTGCTCATCGAGCAGACGCTCGGCACCCGCGAGGGCGAGCGCGCCACCCTGGCCTCGCTGGGCACGCACCTGATCGACGGCGCGATCGTGAGCCCGGAGGCGCTGCTGGAGGGCGACTTCGCCGAGCTGGCCCCCGGCATCCCGGTGGTGGTGCTAGGCGAGCACAGCGTGGACCTGCCCATCGACCGGGTGGGCATCGACAACGTGCGCGCGGCCCGCGAGGCGGTGCGGCACCTGCTGTCGCTCGGGCGCACGCGGATCGCGGCGATCGGCGCGCACCCGCACCGCGGCACGGCCGCGCAGCGCCTGGAGGGCTACCGGTCGGCGCTGGCCGCGGCCGGGTTGCCGCCGCGCGACGACCTGGTGGCGACCGCCCTGAACTACCACCGCCGCGACGGCGCGGCGGCCATGGCGGCGCTGCTGGCGCTGCCCGAACCGCCCGACGCGGTGTTCTGCTTCAACGACCTGCTCGCCGTCGGCGCCCTGCGCACGGTGGCCGAACACGGCCTGCGCGTGCCCGAGGACGTGGCCGTGGTCGGGTTCGACAACAACGAGGAGGGCAGCTACAGCCGCCCCTCGCTGACCACCGTCGCCCCCGACAAGGCCGCCATCGCCGGAGCCGCCGTCGACCTGCTGCTCCGGCGGGTGGAGACCGCCGACCTGCCGCCCGAGCAGGTGCAGACGCCGTTCCGGCTGGAGGTCAGGGAGAGCACCGGGGGCTCCGGAGGCTGACGCGCGGCCTGAAGCCGGCCGGGCCGCCCATCACCTCGCGGCGACAGGCGGCCCGGCCGGAAGCACGGGATCAGAGCAAGGACGTCAGCGCGTCCCGCGTGAACGGCGCGACACCCGCCACATCGCCCTTCTCCACCTTGCGAGCCCACTCGGGATCAGCCAGCAGCGCCCGGCCCACCGCGATCAGGTCGAACTCGTCCGAGGCCAGCCGCTCCAGGAGTTGGTCGATACCGGTGGCCGAGGGGGTCTGCCCGGCGAAGGTGGCCAGGAACTCGCCGTCCAGGCCGACCGAGCCCACGGAGATCGTGGGGCGGCCGGTGATCTTCTTGATCCAGCCCGCGAAGTTCAGGTCCGAGCCCTCGAACTCGGGCTGCCAGTAGCGGCGCGTCGAGCCGTGGAAGATGTCCGTGCCCGCTTCCACCAGGGGCGTCAGGATCGTCTCCAGCTCCTGCGGCGTGTGCGCCAGCTTGGCGTCGTAGGCGCCGGGCTTCCACTGGGACAGGCGCAGGACCACCGGGAAGTCCGGCGACGTCGCGGCGCGCACCGCGGCCACGACCTCCGCCACCAACCGGGTCCGGGCGAGCGCGCTGCCGCCGTAGCCGTCGGTGCGGCGGTTGGTGACCTCCCACAGGAAGTTGTCGAGCAGGTAGCCGTGGGCGCCGTGCAGTTCCACGCCGTCGAAGCCCAGTCGCCTCGCGTTGGCGGCGGCCTCGGCGAAGGCCGTCACGACGGACTCCAGGTCGGTGGTCGTCGGCACCGGGCCGGCTTCGCCGATCGGGGCGCCCTCCAGGTCCAGGCCCGACGGCGTCAGCACGGGCGCCTCCGGCACGGGCGGCGAACCCGGCTTGCGGGACGCGCCGACGTGCCACAGCTGCGGCACGATCCGGCCGCCCTCGGCGTGCACGCGCTCGACGACGCGCGCCCAGCCCGCCAACGCGTCCTCGCCGTGGAAGCGCGGGACGTCGGCGCTCTCGCCGGCGCTGGGGTGCCCGACGTAGGTGCCCTCGGTGACGATCAGGCCCACACCGCCGGCGGCGCGCCGGCCGTAGTAGTCGGCGACGTTCTCGCCCGGTACCCCACCCGGGGAGAACTGCCTGGTCATGGGAGCCATCACGACGCGGTTCGGCAGGTCGAGCGAACCGGCGGTGAAGGGGCGGAACAGCGGCGCGGTGTCGACGGCGGTGCGCGCGGGCGTGGTCATGGCCATCCTCGGTGGTCGAAGCGGAGCGTTTGCTCCTCTTGACGCTAGCACAAGCGGAGCGTGCGCTCCGTTACGTCCGAAAAGCGACTATGCTGGGGCTGTGGCCACCGACCCACCGCCCCGGCGACCCCTCCGCGCCGACGCCGAGCGCAACCGCGCCGCGATCATCGAGGCCGCCGCCGAGGTGCTCGCCGAGCAGGGCAGCGCTGTGGACGTCCGGGAGATCGCCCAGCGCAGCGGCGTCGGCATGGGCACGCTCTACCGGCACTTCCCCACCAAGGAGGACCTCCTCGAAGAGGTCCTCGACCGCGAGTTCACCGCGTGGGCGGGCGCCGCGCGCGAGGCGGCCGACACCACCGACGACCCGAAGGCCGCGCTGGAGGGGTTCTACGAGCACGCCCTCGCCACCCAAGCCCGCCACCGGGCCGTCGTGGAGGCGTACGGCCACAACTGGAGCGGCCCGCCCCTGGACTGCGCGCGCCTGCTGCACCCCGTGCTCGACGACCTGCGCACCCGCGCCCAGGACGCGGGGGTGCTGCGCGCCGACGCGACGACGACCGACCTGGCGCTGCTGCTGGCCACGTTGAGCCACACCGCGCAACTGGTGGCCGACCACGGCGCGTGGGTGTGGCGGCGGCAGCTGCGCATCGCCCTCGACGGCCTCTCGGCAGCGCACGGCACGCCCCTGCCGACGGCGTGAGGGACGCGGCCGGCGACCGCCCGACCGCGCGTCTCGAGGCGTCTTAAACGCGAATTCACCCTGAACTTCTAGGCCGAACGAGTGATCCTGGCCCCTGCGGATAACCGACAGCGACGTCTGCCGATGTAAGAATCCGTGCGGGCATCGCTTCGCGTGTGCGCCGCATGATCACTCGCGAGCGGGTGGTCTTGCGCACCCGTCACCACCGGAGGCGATCAGGATGTCACTGACCAGCGACGAGCGAACGCCGCACGGGCCGGTTCTGCCGGGGGCCGAGGGCCACCTCGCCGTCACCGCGCCCGCCCGCGTCGTCCTGGGCATGTCGTGCGAGCTCGACGACCTCGACGCCGCGCTGTGGGCCTCGGCCTACGCGAAGCGCCTCGGTCACGGCCTCGCCGTTCTGCGAGCCGACGACGCGGCGCACGAGCCGGCGGACCTGCTGCCGGCGGGCTCGCGGGAGCACGTCCGCGCGTCCACCGCACGCGCCCTGGTGGCCGAGTCCCGCACCGCGGACGTGGTCGTCGTGAGCTCGCGGACCGCGGCGGACAGGGCGCTCGCGCTCGTCGTGGCCGCCTCGGCGTGGTGCCCGGTGGTCGTCGTCCCACCCGGCGCGGGGCTGCGCGACGACCTGCCCGTCCTGGCCGGCGCCAACGGCGACGCCCTGTCCGAGGCCACCCTCCTGGCCGGGTTCGCGCTGGCCAGGGCCCTGAACACCGGGGTGCGCGCGGTCTGCTGCACGCGCGAGGCACTCGACGCCGGACCGCTGCCCACGCCGACCGCGCGCGCCGCCGCGGACCTGGTCGACCGGTGCGCCCGGCGGTACCCCGACGTGCCGGTGGACACCAGGGTGGCCAGGTCCCAGCCGGTCACCGGGCTCACCCGCCACGCCGGGTCGGCCTCGCTGCTCGTCGTCGGCTGCACCCCGACCACCGAGGCGTCCACCAGCCGCCGCCTGCTCGACCGGTGCGCCGGCCCGGTCGCCCTGGTCGGCCCCCGGGTCGCGGTCCGGGCAACGACACCCGCCGAGGTGGGCCGGTAGCTCGACCGGGGGGCTCAGGCCGGCGGAACCGGTCCGGCCGGTAGCGCGGGCCGGGCTCAACCCGGCGGGAACCGATCCGACCGGTAGCCCCACCGGGCTCAGCCCGGCGGGGACCGGTCCGGGCCGAACGCGAGCACCACCTGCATCACCAGGTCCGGTCGGGAGTCGACCAGCTCGTACGCCGCCGCCGCGTCCGCCACCGGCAGGACGTGCGAGACCAGCGGGCGCAGCCGGAGGTGCCCGGCCACCGCCAGGTCCAGCACCGTGTCGGCCAGGCGCTTGCGGTCCCAGCGGTGGGCCAGGGCGGGCGCCACGCCGGAGATCTGGGAGCACACCAGGGTCACCCGGTTGTGGTGGAACTCCTCGCCGAGCAGCAGGCCGAGCGCCTCTCCCTGGTAGAAGCCGCCGGCGACGACGCGGGCGTTCCGGGCGACCGCGCGGACGGCCTCGTGCAGGGCCCGGGGGTTGCCGCTGACGTCCAGGGCCACGTCCGCGCCGCGACCCCCGGTCAGGTCGCGGACCCGCTCGGCCACCTCACCGCCACGGACGTCCAGCACCTCCTCCGCGCCGAGCCGCGCGGCCAGGTCCAGGCGCTGCGGCACGGCGTCCACGCCGACCACCCGCGCGCCGTTGCGCCGGGCCAGCTGGGCGACGAGCTGGCCCACCACGCCGAGGCCGAACACGACGACGGTCTCCCCCACGTGGATGTCGGCGTCCAGCACCGCGTTGAGCGCGACGGAGCCGATGTGGCTGAAGATGCCGAGGAGCGGGTCCGCCCGCGGGTCGAGCAGCCGGTCCGCCGCGTACGCCTCCTCCACCACGGTCCCCGAGCGGTGGCCCCACACGCCCCAGACCAGCCGGCCGGGCCGGACTGAGGTCACCGCTGGGCCGACCTCGACGACCTCGCCGACCTCCTCGTAACCCACCACGGCCGGGTAGGCGGCGTCCGGCGCGCCCGGCGCGAACAGGCGCCGGTCGGCGTCCCAGGTCTTGGTGAGGTGGGCGTTCGTGCCGCGGTACTGGCTCATCTCGGTGCCCGCCGAGATCCCCGAGTACAGCGTGCGGAGGCGGACGCCGGTCGCGCCCAGCGGCGGGTCGGGCTCCTCGCCCAGGGACACCGACCCGGGGCCGTCCAGCCGCACCACCGTCACCACCGGGGCTCCTCCGGTCCGCGCGCGAGGACGTCGAGCAGCAGCGCCGCCGTCCAGCTGAAGTCGTCGGCCCCGAGACCCTCACCGGTCAGCGGGTGGAAGTACTCGCGGAACCCCGCGCCGGCCACCAGGTCCACCGCGTCGGCCGCCAGGCGCCGCGCGAGGTCGGCCTCGCCGTGGTCGCGCAGCGCGGTCCACAGCAGCCAGTTCGTGTTCATCCAGGTGGGGCCGCGCCAGTACCGGCGCGGGTCGGCGTCGGGCGCGGTCAGGTCGTAGCTGGGCACGCCGCGCACGCCCGGCGACCCGAGCCCGAACGCCGGTCCGGTCAGCGTCGCGAGCAGCGCCGACCGGCGCCCGGCGGGCAGGTCGGGCAGCAGCAGCGGCACCAGCCCGGCGACCGTGCGCCGGGGCACGGTCCGGCCGGTGCGCGCGTCCAGCGCCGCGTAGCAGCCCAGCGCGGGGTCGAACAGCCGGGCGTGCACCTGGTGCGCCAGCTCCCCCGCCCGCTCGACGTGCCGGCCGGGATCGGCGCCGACGCGGCGGGCGAGGCCGGCGAGCGCGTGCTCCGACCAGGCCAGCACCGCGCAGAACAGCGGGTCGACCACGCAGAACGGCAGGTCGGTCAGGTCGTCGTCGGCGTAGCCGCGGTCGCGGTACGCGGCGACGACGGCCAGGTAGCGGGCGTAGTCCTGGTCGGTGGGGCGGTGCCCGGCCTCGGCGTGCCGCAGGTCGCGGCGCAGGCCGGGGACGGCCTCGACCGGCCCGGTGCCGGCGGCGCGCAGCGGTTCGTCCCACGCCGGGCTGTTGTCCAGCCCCGTCTCCCACGGGTGCACCACGGCCACCAGGCCGGACGACACCCGGCGCCGCTCGAACAGGTAGTCGTGGGAGCGCGCGAGCCGGGGGTAGAGGTGCCGGAGGGCGGCGTCGGTGGCCGCGCCGGGGTGCCGTTCGGCGACGGCGAGCACGGCGGCGGCGTGCACCGGCGGCTGGACCAGGCCCGTGGTGGACACCCCCGGCGCCGGACCGTGCGGCGGCAGCGGTCGCCAGGAGGCCGGTCCGGGGAAGTACGCGTCCTCGGGCACGGCGGGGTTGAACACGATCTGCGGCACCCGCCCGTCCCGCCACTGCGCCTCGTGCAGCGCGGCCAGCTCCGCGAACGCCCGACCCGGGTCGACGTGGGCCAGCCCGACGGCGATGAACGCCGAGTCCCAGCTCCACTGGTGCGGGTACAGCGCGCCGGTCGGCACGGTGGTCGAGCCGCGCCGGTTGCGCAGCAGCGTCGCGGCGGCCCGCGCCCGGAGGTCGGCGACGTCCACACCGCCGGACGAGCCCGGTCCGGTGCGGGCGGTTCCCCGTGGCGGCATGTCGGCCATTAATCCCGCCGTCGGTCACAACGCGCAATGCGGCAACCCGATCCCGGACGCCGGCGGAGCGGAAACGCCGGTGCGGCACCGAACTCGGGCCCGAAGTCGCGGCCGGGACAGCGGTTGTCACGGGACGAACCCCGGGTGTTGGGTGGCGGCCACCGCACCACCGGAAGGGAGCGACCATGACCCGACGGGGAGTCCGCGTGCTCACCGCCGCGGTGTCCGCCGCCCTGCTCCTGGCGGCCTGCGGCGGTGGTCCCGGCGACGGGGACGACGGTGCGCTGCTGTTCTGGACCATCGAGGACACCGCCGACCGCGTCCAGGCCCAGGAACGCCTGCTGGCGCGGTTCACCGAGCGGACCGGCATCCCGACCAGGCTGGTCGCGGTCGCGGAGAACCAGCTCACGGCCGTGCTCACCTCCGCCGCCGCGGCCGGCGACCTGCCCGACGTGATCGGCTCGATCTCGCTGCCGATCATGAGCCGGCTGCGCACCGACGACCTGCTGGACACCGACGCCGCGACGCAGGTCGTGGCCGCGCTGGGCGCCGGCACGTTCGCGCCGCAGTCGCTGGAGCTGACCCGCCAGGGGGACGCCCAGCTCGTCGTGCCCAGCGACGGCTGGGCCCAGCTGCTGTTCTACCGCAAGGACCTCTTCGCCGAGGCCGGGCTGGCGCCGCCCACGTCGTTCGACGCGATCCGCACCGCCGCCGAACGGCTCGACCGGGGCGAGGTCACGGGCATCACCGCGAGCACGACCCCGGCCGACGTGTTCACCCACCAGACGTTCGAGCACCTCGCCCTCGCCAACGGCTGCGAGCTGGTCGCCGACGACGGGCGGGTGGCGCTGGACAGCCCGGCGTGCGTGGCGGCGTTCCGGTTCTACGCCGACCTCGTCACCGAGCACTCCGCCTCCGGCAACCAGGACGTCGACACCACCCGGGCCACCTACTTCGCGGGCCGGTCGGCCATGGTCGTCTGGTCCTCCTACCTGCTCGACGAGCTCGCGGGGCTGCGGGACGACGCGCTGCCGACGTGCCCGCCGTGCCGGGACGACCCCGCGTTCCTGGCCAGGAACACCGGTGTCGTCGCCGGGCTCACCGGACCGGACGGCGACGAACCGACCACCTTCGGCGAGACCGCGTCGTTCGCGCTGCTCAAGGACGCCGCGACGGAGGACGCGAAGCGGCTGGTCGAGTACCTGATGGGCGAGGGCTACCGGGACTGGCTCGCCATCGCGCCCGAGGGCAAGGTGCCGGTGCGCGCGGGCACCGCGCAGGAGCCGCGGGCGTACGTCGAGGCGTGGCGCGGGCTGGACGTCGGCGTCGACACCAGGGCCCCGCTGTCCCGGTTCTACGACGCGGAGACGCTGCGGGTGGTGCAGGAGAGCCCGCACAGCTTCCGCCGGTGGGGCTTCGCCGAGGGCCGGGGCGAGCTCGCGGGCGCGGTCGCCGGTCAGCTCGTCGTGCCCAAGGCGCTGGCCGAGCTGGTCAACGGCTCCGGGGACGCGGCGGACGCGGCGCGCTCGGCCCAGGAGCAGGCCCTCGACATCGCCGACGAGATCGGCGGGTAGGCGGTGCGCGCGCCGACCCGGCCACCCCGCACGCTCAAGCAGCGCGACGCGCGCACCGGGGTGCTGCTGCTGACCCCGTCGCTGGTGATCGTCGTCGCGGTGGTGCTGGTGCCGCTGGCCTGGTCGCTGCTGCTGGCGTTCCAGCGGGTCCGGCTGATCGACGTCGGCCGCGCGGAGGTGTTCCAGGGCCTGACGCTCGACAACTTCGAGCGCGTGCTCGGCTCGGACGTGCTGTGGGAGAGCCTGCGCACCACGGTCGCCTACACGGTGGGGTCGACGGTCCTGACCATCGCGTTGGGCCTGGTCGCGGCGCTGGCGGTGCGCCGGCCGTTCCCCGGCCGGTCGTTCGTGCGCGCGGCGATGCTCATCCCCTACGTCGCGCCGGTCGTCGCGGTCGCGTTCGTCTGGCGGGTCCTGCTGAACCCGGAGTTCGGCGTGGTCAACAGCCTGGGCAGGCGGCTGTTCGGGTGGGAGGACCCCATCGCGTTCCTGTCCCGGACGACCGACCGGGTGGACGTGCTCGGCCTGGACGTGCCGGTGCCGACCGCGCTGCTGACCGTCATCGCGTTCGAGGGCTGGCGCTACTTCCCGTTCGCGTTCCTGTTCCTGCTGGCCCGGCTGTCGGCCCTGCCACCCGACCTGGAGGAGGCCGCGACCGTCGACGGCGCGACGCCGACCCAGCGGTTCCGGCACGTCGTGCTGCCGCAGCTGATGCCCGTCATCGCGGTGCTCGTGGTGCTGCGCGCCATCTGGACGTTCAACGAGTTCGACGACGTCTTCCTGCTGACCGGCGGGGCGGCGGGCACCCAAGTGGTCAGCGTGCGGGTCTACGAGCTGCTCACCGTGCAGCGCAACGTGGGCGCCGCGGCCGCGCAGTCCGTGCTGCTCGCCGTCGTGCTGGCCGTGCTGCTCGGCGCGTACCTGCGGCTGCTGCGCCGACGGGAAGGGGGCCGGCCGTGAACCGCACCGCACCGCCGTGGACGCGCGACCGCGTGGAACGGGCCGTGCTCGCCGTCCTGCGGCCGGTGGTGATCGTGTTCTTCCTGGTCGCCACCCTGCTGCCGTTCTACTACATGGTCCTGCTGTCGCTGCGGCCCATCGAGGACCTGCTGCTGCGGCCCGACTCACTGCTGCCCGACCCGGGCGCGCTGACCCTGGCCACCTACGCCGACGTGCTGCGCCCGGTGGTCGAGGGCGGCCAGGGGTTCCTGGAGCTGCTGGGCAACAGCGCCGCGGTGGCGGGCGCGTCGGTGGTGGTGGCGCTGGGAATCGCCGTCCCCGGCGCGTACGCGGTGAGCAGGCTGGAGTTCTTCGGCAGGCGGCAGGTCAGCGCGCTGTTCCTGCTCGTGTACCTGTTCCCCGGCATCGTGCTGGCGATCCCGCTGTTCGCCCTGCTCACCCGGATGCAGCTGCGCGGCTCGCTGGTCGGCCTGGTGCTGGTCTACATCGCGCAGACGGTGCCGGTGGCCCTCTACATGCTGAAGAACTACTTCGCGACGATCCCGGAGGGCGTCGAGGAGGCCGGCCTGGTCGACGGGCTGAGCCGGGTCGGCGTGATCCGGCGGATCAGCCTGCCGCTGGCCGTGCCGTCGCTGGTCGCGACCGGGATCTTCGTGTTCGTGATCGCGTGGAACGAGTTCCTGTTCGCGCTGCTGTTCCTGGTCGAGCGGCGGGACCGGTGGACCGTCTCGCTCGGGCTGGCGCAGCTGTCGGGCAGCGTCGAGGTGCCCACCACCGTGCTCATGGCCGGGTCGGTGGTCATCACGCTGCCCGTCGTGCTGCTGTTCTTCCTCACCGAGCGGCTGCTCTCGCAGGGCCTGACGAGCGGCGCGGAGAAGGGCTGACCCGGTGACGGCGCGCAGCGGGTTCACCACGTCGCCCGGCGAGATCCTGGTGCTCATCCGGTCCGGGCGGGTTCGGACCCGGCGGGAGCTGCGGGACCTGACCGGGCTGTCCCGCTCGACGGTGGCGCTGCGGGTCGACCGGCTCGTCTCCGCGGGCTACCTGCGGGTCGTCGAGCAGCGGCGCGGCGGCGCGGGCAGGCCCACCGAGGTGCTGTCGTTCGACGAGACCGACAAGCTCGTCCTGGCCGCCGACCTGGGCGCGACGCACGCGCGCTTCGCGTTGACCGACGCGGGCGGGCGCGCGCTGGCCGAGCGCGCCGAGGACCTGGACGCGGCGCAGGACCCGGACGTCGTGCTCAAGACCGTGGTCCGCCGGTTCCGCGACCTGCTCCGGGAGGCGGGCCGGGACCGGTCGGAGGTCGTCGGGGTCGGCGTCGGCCTGCCCGCCCCGGTCGACTTCCGCACCGGGCGACCCGTGCGGCCGCCGATTCTGCCCGGCTGGCACGACGTGCCCGTGGCCAGGACCCTCGCCGACGCCCTGGGCTGCCCGGCGTTCGTGGACAACGACGCGAACCTGCTGGGCCTGGGCGAGGTCCGGGAGCGCTACCCCGACGTGGACGGCCTGCTGTTCGTGAAGGTCGGCACCGGCATCGGCGCGGGCGTGGTGCTGGGCGGGCGGCCCGAGCGGGGCGCGACCGGGCAGGGCGGCGACATCGGCCACATCCGCCTCGCCCGGCCGGTCGACGACGCGCGGTGCCGCTGCGGGGCGACCGGGTGCCTGGCCGCGCACGCGAGCGGCGCGGCGCTGGCCCGCCGGCTCACCGAGCGCGGCATCCCGGCCGCGAGCAGCCGCGACGTGGTCCGCCTGGTGGGCGAGGGCGACCCGGACGCGATCTCGCTCGTCCGCGACGCCGGCCGGCTGCTGGGCGAGGTGCTGGCGACCGCGGTGGCCCTGCTGAACCCGACCGTGGTGGTGATCGGCGGCGACCTCGCGCTGACCCGCGAGCACCTCCTCGTCGGCGTCCGCGAGAGCCTGCACGAGCGGACCGTGCCCGCGCTGGCCAGCAGCCTGGCCGTGGTGGAGAGCCGGCTCGGCGACCGGGCCGGCGTGCACGGCGCCCGGCACCTGGTGGTCGACCAGGTCTTCTCGGCCGAGGCGGTGGACGCCCGGCTGGCGCCGGACCCGTGACGTGCTCCCCGTGCTTCCCCGCCGCCAACCCGAAGGAGGGCCGTGCCCGCCGATCCCGCGATCACGCGCACCACGTGCGCCGGACGACCGGCGTGGCTGCTGCGCACCGCCCACAGCGCGATGCTGCTGTCCGTCGCGGACGGCCGGGCGCTGCTGCTCGACCACTGGGGCGGTGACGGCGGGGGCCTGGGCGGGGACTCCTACCTGCCGCACGTGCCGTGGAACCGGCCGTCGCAGGCCCACTTCCTCGACGGCGTCCCGCTGGCCCACACCGCCTACGGCGACCCCGCGTACAAGGAACCGGGCCTGGTCGTCGCCCGCGAGGACGGCTCGGCGGTGTCGCGCCTGACCTGGCGCGACGACCGCGTGGAGGATGACGTCCTGGTGCTCGCCTTCGAGGACGCCGCGACGGGCCTGGTGGTGGAGCACCGGTTCGCGGTGCGGGCCGAGCACGGCATCGTCGTGCGGGACGCGCGGGTGGTCAACCGGGGCACCCGCCCGCTGCGCGTCGAACGCCTCGCCAGCGCGGTGCTCGGCCTGCCCCCGGCGCGCTACGAGTCGTGGACGCTGCACGGCCGGTGGGGCGACGAGTACCGGCTGACCCGGCGCGGGCTGCCGCCGGGCAAGGTCGTGCTGGAGAGCCGGCGGGGCTTCACCAGCCACGAGGCCAACCCCTGGTTCGCGCTCGCGCGGGTCGGCGAGGAGGGGCCCGTCTGGTTCGGCGCGCTGGCGTGGAGCGGCAACTGGTCGATCGTGCTGGAGACCGAGCGCAACGACGCGCTGCACGTGGTCGCGGGCCCGCACCCGTTCGACTCCACCTGGCACCTCGACCCCGGCGAGGACTTCCGCACCCCGCCCCTGGTGTGCGGCTACACCGACGAGGGGCTGGACGGGGCCGCCCGGCTCCTGCACCGCCACCAGCGCGACCACGTCCTGCCCGCCCGGCACCGCGGCACGCCGCCCCCGGTGCACTACAACACCTGGCTCTCGACCTCCTTCGACGTCCGCTTCGACCACCAGGTGGCGCTCGCGGGGCGGGCCGCCGAACTCGGCGTCGAGCTGTTCGTGGTGGACGACGGCTGGTTCACCGGCCGCGACGACGACCGCGCGGGCCTGGGCGACTGGGTGGTGGACCCGGCGAAGTTCCCCGACGGCCTGGCCCCGCTCGTGGCCGAGGTGCACCGGCTGGGCATGGGGTTCGGGATCTGGCTGGAACCCGAGATGGTCAACCCGGACAGCGACCTGTTCCGCGCCCACCCCGACCGGGTGCTGCACCTGCCCGACCGCGAGCCCACGCCGTCGCGCCACCAGCTGGTGCTCAACTTCGCGCGCGAGGACGTGCGGGAGGACGTGTTCGCCCGGGTCCGCCGGCTGCTGGCCGAGCAGCCGATCGACTTCGTCAAGTGGGACCACAACCGCCCCTACACCGAGGTGGGGTGGCCGCAGGCGCCGGAGCACCGGCGGCGCGAGGTGTGGGTGCGCCACGTCCGGGGCGTGTACGAGGTCATCGGGCGGTTGCGGGCCGAGTTCCCCGACCTGATGATCGAGACCTGCGCGGGCGGCGGCGGCCGGGTGGACCTCGGCATCCTGGGGCTGGCGGACCTCGCGCAGGTCAGCGACAACACCGACCCGGCCGACCGGCTGCGGGTGCAGTACGGGTTCACCCGCGCCTACGCGCCCCGGGCGATGGTCGGCTGGGTGACCGACGCGCCGGAGGCGACCACCGGCCGCACCACCCCGCTGGAGTTCCGCTTCCACGTCGCCATGCAGGGCGTGCTGGGCATCTCCGGCGACGTGCTGGGGTGGGACGAGGACGAGCGGGCGCGGGCGCGGGAGCTGATCGCCGAGTACAAGCGGCTGCGGCCCACCCTCCAGGACGGCGACCAGCACTGGCTGGTGCCGCCGTCGGACACCGGGCCCTGCGCCGTGCAGTACGTCTCCCGCGACCGCCGCGAGACCGTGCTGTTCCTGTACCAGGTGCGCGGGGTCGCGGGCGAGGGCGCGCGCCGCGTCCGGCTGCGCGGGCTGGACGCCGACCGCCGCTACCGGCGGCACGCCGACGGGCTCGTCAGCACCGGGGCCGCCCTGATGGCCGCCGGCGTGCCCGCCGCGTTCCCGCCACCGCCGCCGCCCCGGCACACCGGCGACTGGCGCAGCCGGGTCGAGCTGTGGCGGGCCGCGGAGGTGGCCGGGTGAGGGCGGCGCTGATCGGCACCGGCTACATCGCCGGGCGGCACGCGGAGGCGCTGACCGGCCTGGGGGTCGAGATCGTCGGTCACGTGGGCGGCGCCGCGCCCGAGCGGGCCGCGCGGTGGGGCGGTCGGCCCTACGCCACCACGGCCGGGCTGCTGGCCGCCGAGGAGGTGGACGCGGCCTGGGTCTGCGTGCCGCCCGACGCCCACGGCGACATCGAGTTCGCGCTCATCGGGCGCGGCGTCCCGTTCTACGTCGAGAAGCCCGTGGGCGTCGACCTGGCCACCCCGCGCCGGATCGCCGCCGCGCTGGCCGAGCGCGGCACCACCGCCTGCGCGGGCTACTACTGGCGTGGCGCGGAGGTGGTCCCCGAGCTGCGCCGGATGCTCGCCGAGACGCCACCGCACCTCGTGCGCGCCGCCTGGCACGGCTCCGTGCCGCCCGCGCCGTGGTGGCGGGTCGAGGCCCGCGGCGGGGGGCAGGTGGTCGAGCAGGCCACCCACCTGGTCGACCTGGCCCGGTTCCTGCTCGGGGAGGCCGAGGTGCTCCACGCCGTCTCCCGGCACTCGGCCCTGCCCGCCCACCCGGACCTGGACGTGGCCACGGTGAGCGCGGCGACGCTCCGGTTCGCCTCGGGGGCGGTGGGCACGTTCACCGCGACCCCCGTCCTGCACGCCACGGTGGACGCGGGCATCGAGTTCTGCTGCGAGGGCCGCAGGCTCACCCTGACCAACCGCGTGCTGCGCCGGGAGGACGCCTCCGGGGTGCACGAGGTCCCGATCGGCCGCGACCCGCTGGTGCTCGCCGACGAGCGGTTCCTCGCCGCGGTGCGGCGGGGCGAGCCGGGGCTGGTGGTGTGCGACTACGCGGACGCGGTGCGCACGCAGGAGCTGTGCTGCCGGGTGCGGGACTTCGGGGCGCCCGGCGGGGAGGAACCCGACCCGGGCTAGGTGTCCCCGGGGGACGGCCAGTGCCGTCCGCGCCGGTTGCGCTGGTGGCGGCCGCGGCGGGGAGCGGCGTCGGGCGGTTCCGCGCGGCCCGGGTGGAGCACCGCGAACTCGCGCGCGGTCATGGTCATGAGCACCAGGTACCTGAACTCGCCCTGCGACAGGTTCGGGTCGAGGAAGCGCTTCTCCTCCCGGAAGCCGAGACCGGCGTGCAGGATCAGGGAGGCGAAGTTGCTGCCGTAGATGCCGACCTCGCAGGTCCGGTAACCGCGCCCGAACATGAGCGCCAGCAGGACGGTCACGGCGTCGGCCGCGTAGCCGCACCGCCGGTGCCGGGGGCCGATCCCGATGCCGTAGCTGAACCGGTCGGAGGTGGCGTCGGACCGGACCGTGGACACCGACCCGACCAGCACCCCGCTGCGCAGCGCCTCGATGGCGAACTGGAGGTCCCCGCCGGGGTCGGGGGTGCGGGTCCGGTGGGCCCCCCAGTGCCGGTAACCGCCGACCTCCGGCGCCCGGCGGTCGGCGCAGTCCCGGTCGAACCCCATCAGCGTGCGCCGGTCACCGGGGTGGATCTCGCGTAACCGCACCTTCCGCCCCGACCAGCTCGGCGAACCCGACGACGTCAGGTCGACGCGGGCCGGCAGGTCCGGGGGGCGAGTCTGCGGGATCATCGGCCCGGACCCTACCGGATCACGGTGACGCTTCGGCGCTCGCCGAGGCGTGGAACGCGGGTGGCACCACCACCTGCGCCGACCCGTTCACCGGGGTCGCTCGACGCGTCGAGCGACCCCGGCGGGCCCGGCTCAGCTCGCGACGCAGGACGCGGTGGGGCCGGTGTTCGTGGTGCGCGACGTGCCGGTGAACCCGAACGCTGTGGTGGCGCCGGCGGCGAGCGCGCCGTTGTGGCCCGCGTTGCGCGCGGTCACCGCCGAACCGCTGCTGGTCACCGAGGCGTTCCAGGCGTTGGTGACGGTCTGGCCGTCCGCGAAGGTCCAGTTGACCGTCCACCCCCTGATCGCCGAGGCGCCCGCGGTGACCCTGACCTCGCCCTGGAACCCGCCCGGCCACTGGTTCACGACCCGGTAGGTGGCGGTGCAGCCGGCCCCGCCGCCGGGCGGCGTCGTCGTGGTCGTGGTGGTCGTGGTGGTCGTGGTGGTCGTGGTGGTCGTGGTGGTGGTCGTGGTCGTGCCACGACCGTAGATGGTGGCTTCCCGGGACGTGGCCCTGATCCCGTTGGCGCCGTTGAAGACGCGCTGACCCCAGGTGGTGAGCCGGGTCGGGTCGAACTCGGTGGCCATGTCCAGGACCGGGTCGGTGTTGCCGCTCCACGACCAGGCCAGGTAGCCCAGCCCCCGCTTCTCCGCCTCGCCCAGGATCGTCTCGTGGTCCACCTCGTTCGCGGCGAACCGCCAGCCGAACTCCCCGATGACCAGCGGCCACCCGTTGGCCCGGAACCGGTCGAGGTAGTCGACGATGCTCGCGGCGGTGTTGAACACCGAGTACATGTGGATCGACAGCACGGTGTTGCGCGCGCTGTCGGCGTCGAGGACCTCCTGCGCGTTGTCCCGCATCACGTACTGCCAGTCCTGGCCCCAGTTCGGCCCGTCGACCATCAGCAGGTGCTGGAACCCGTTGGCTCGCATCTTCCGGATCGCGTCGGCGGTCGCGTCGGTCCACTGGGCGGCGTCGACGTTGCCGATCGGCTCGTTGCCGATGTTGACCACGACGTGGTTCTCCTGGCCGACCAGGGCGCTCTTCTGGCTGATCCAGTAGTCGACCGCCTGGTCCAGCGACGCGGCCGCGGCCTCCTCGCCGTAACCGGTGGTGTCGTGCACCTCCAGCACGCAGATGAGCCGGTTCCGCTTGCACAGGTCGATCACGGCGGCCGTGTCGGTGGACGGGCCCCACCGCTGACCCGAGCCCAGCACCACCCGCACGGTGTTCGCGCCCAACGCCTTGACGTCGGCGAACGCGCTCGTCCGGCCGGTGAACCAGACGTGCGGGTGGTTGACGCCGCGCATCACGAAGGGCTGCCCGTTGGCCTCGACGATCCTGGTGCCGCTGACGTGCAGGCCCACCGCCGCGCCGGCCTGCGGCAGGGACACCGCCACGAACCCGGCGGCGGAGAGCAGCGCGACACCGATCGCCGCGAGCGTTCGTCTCATGACCTACCTCCAGTCGAACACCGTTGTCCAACAACGCTTCCGGTCCGATCAGGACCCGGGCGACCGTTGACGAGCCTGCTCGGTGAACGCGCGTTCGACAACCCGTCGAACGCTTCGACGCGCACGTCCGGGTGAAAAGCTTCGAACGCCCGGTTCGAACGCCGTCGAATCCGGACGCCGCCGTTGACCACCACCCCGGCGGCTGCCACAGTTCGTTCCACCGTCGTCGGGAACCGCACTTCCGCGCTTTCGCCGCAGCGCGCCGGAGAACGGGCGACGAAGCCCGGGGAAGAGTGCCGATGGTGAACAGGACGCGGTGGGCCGCGGTGGTGGTCGCGCTGGTCGGGCTCCTGGTGGGGAGCGCGGGTTCGGCGCAGGCCGCGACCTGGTCCTCCACCGACAAGTGGGGCACCTGGTCCAACGGTGGGTACACGGTCCGCAACAACGTCTGGGGCAGCGGCACCGGCCCGCAGACGATCTGGGCCAACTCCTACGGCAACTGGGGCGTGTGGGCGGACCACCCGAACACCGGTGGCGTGAAGTCCTACCCGCACTCGGCCAGGAACGTCGACCGCAAGCTCAGCGGGTTGAGCAGGCTGTCCAGTTCGTTCAACGTCACCCGCCCCGGCAGCGGCGCCTACGCGACCGCGTACGACATCTGGGCCGACAACCACGCCTACGAGGTCATGATCTGGGTCAACAAGCAGGGCGCGGTGGGCCCCATCGGGGCGCGCGAGACCACCGTCTCGGTGGGCGGCCACACCTGGGACGTGCACCGCGGCTCGAACGGGTCGAACCAGGTGTTCTCCTTCGTGCGCACGAGCAACACCAACTCCGGCACGGTCGACGTGCTGGCGGTGCTGCGCTGGATCGGCACCCGCGGGTGGTACGGCGACGTGACGATCGGCGACGTGCAGTTCGGCTTCGAGATCACCTCGTCCGCGGGCGGGATGGACTTCAGGTCCAACAGCTTCTCCATCACCACCTGACGGTCGCGGCCCCGGAGGGGGCCGGAAACGCGGGGGGAGGGCCGGCCCGATCGGCCGACCCTCCCCCCAACCGTCCACACAGGACGGTCGTTCGCCACGTCAGCGGCGCTTCTTGCCCGCCTTCTCCAGGGTCGTGCGCAGGGCGTGGTAGGCCGGCTTGCGACCGAAGTCCTCGGTCATGACCGTCGCCGAGCCCTCCCCCTCGAAGAACACCGGGACCCACGAGTACTTGTCGGTGAAGCCCCAGATGGTGAAGGAGTTGCAGTCGTCCACCTTCAGGCAGGCGTCGAGCGTGCGCTGGTAGTAGTCCGCCTGCTGCGCCAGCTGGGCCTCGGTGGGCGCGCCGCCCTCCGGCAGGTCCATCCGCACGTCCAGCTCGGTGATCGCGGTCTCCAGCCGGAGGTCGTCGAAGCGCTGGAGGTTGACCTGGAGGTCACCCGGGAAGCCGTACCGCGTGCTCAGGTGCGCCTGGGCGGAGAACCCGTGCACGGGCACCCGCTGGGCGCGCAGCTCCTTGATGAGCGCGAGGTAGGCGTCGCTCTTGGCGTTGACGCTCTCCACGCCGTAGTCGTTGAAGAACAGCTTCGCCCTGGGGTCCGCCTGGTGGGCCCAGCGGAACGCGTCCGCGACGATGCCGGGACCCAGCTCCCGGATCCAGATGTTCTCGCTGCGCAGCTGGCCGGCCTCGTTGAAGATCTCGTTGGCCACGTCCCACTGCTGGATGCGGCCCTGGTAGCGGCCGACCACGGTGAGGATGTGCTCGCGCAGGATCTTGCGCAGCTCCTCCTTGGTGAAGCCGCCCTGCTCCAGCCAGGCCGGGTTCTGGCTGTGCCACAGCAGGGTGTGGCCGCGGACGACCTGCCCGTTCTGCCGGGCGAACTTGACGATCTTGTCCGCCATGCCGAAGTTGTAGGTGTCCCGGTCGGGGCGGAGGTAGTCCCACTTCATCTGGTTCTCGGGCGAGACCGAGCTGAACTCCGCGGCCAGCAGCTTGCGGTACTGCTGGTCCGAGGTGAACGGGTCGGGGTAGGGCTGCTCCTCGTGGTGACCGCCGCCGGCCGCGGCGGTGCCGATGTAGAAGCCCTTGGGGGCCGCCTCGCGCAGGGTGTCCTTCTTGGCGTGGCCCGGCCGGTGGGCGGCTGCCGGCGCGGCCGAGGCCACGAGCGTCAACGGCACCGACAGCGCCACCGCGGCGACTGCGGCGGTGACCAGGTGGGTCGACTTCATCAGGGTCTCTCGCTTCCTCGCGATGTCACTTCGAAACTTTCGTTGTACTGGTTGAAATATTTCGAGTTGCCGGACCCTAAGATGACGGGCGCATTACCGTCAAGGGTCGGTTCCGCGCAGGTCGCGGCCCGCACCGCGCCGGGCCGCCGTCAAGAGGACTTGCGCAGGTGCTTTCGAGCCGAACGCGAGAGCCCTTCACCCAGAACCCGCCCGACCGCCGCGCCCACCGCCGCGCACGACGCCCGGACGACGGCGCCGCGACCGGGCCCGTCGACCACGTCGAAGCACTTCGGCGCGGCGCGGTGGTCCGCGGCCACCGCGAAGGCCCGGCACCCCGGCCGTGCGCGTAGCGGGCGTGGGCGAGCAGGGCGGCCGCCACCGCGCCGCGGCCGGGCGGCACCGCCCGGCTCGGCACGCCCAGTTCGGTGAGCGCGCTGCCCACCAGGTCCGGCCCCGGGCCCGCACCGGTGTAGCAGGCCAGCGCGTGGTGCACCGGCCCGGCCGCGCGCAGCACCGCCGCGACCCGCGCGCGCACCAGCTCCGGCCGCGGCGCGTCCGGGCCCACGACACCGTCCACGTCGATCAGCAGCACCCGGTCCGCGGCTCCCACAGCGTCGATCCTGGCGTCGGGCGGACCGACCGGCCGGCCTGTTCCCCCATCGGGTGATCCGCACGGGGCCTGAGCCCGGCACCTGGCCACCCTCGCCCCTCGGCCCAGCCCCAGCCCCCGCGCCCCGGGCCCGCACCCCGCGCCGGGGGCCCCAGGCATCGGGCATCGCGGTCCGGGCATCGCGGTCCGGGCATCGCGGTCCGCAGCCGGACGCGGCTCAGCGCAGCCGGCCCTCCACGCGCTCGGCGACGGCCAGCAGCAGGGGCGCGCGCAGGTGGTGGACGCGCGCGTTGGGCGAGTCCGGGCCGTGCCGCGCCAGCATGTCGGCCATCCGCCGCTCGACCGCGACGCGCTCACCCCGGCTGTCCACGGTCTGGTCGGCGTAGGTGACCGCGTCGGCGACCGGCCCCTCCTCGCACGGGTACGCGTCCAGCTCCTCACCCAGGCCGAGAGCCCCGGCCACCAGGCGGGCGCCGGAGTGGTGGGCGACCAGCGCGCAGACCCGGTCGGGCCACCCCAGCCGGGCCAGGTGGCGGGCGCCGTCGAGGGGGTGGAAGCCGGTGACCGCGATGGGCGGGGCGTAGCCGGCGTCGTGCAGCCACGCCGCGGTGACCACCAGGTCGCGGTCCTCGGCGGGCACCGTGACCGACAGCTCCCGGGCCCGCGCCGCCACCGCCCGGGTGTGCCGCCACCGGTCCCCCAGACCCGCCAGCAGCCGTTCGGCCAGCTCGGCCGCAGCCGCCGGTCCGCACTCCCGCACTTCCCTCGCGATCACCTGACAGGACTTGCCGGTGAGCGGGTCCGGTGAGCGAACGGCCGGTGAAATCCCGGCGGCGAACCGGTGAACCCGCCCAGGGCGGGTGTCCGGTGTGGAGCGACGGCGCTCAGGGCGGGCCGAGGTCGAGCGGCAGCGCCGACAGGCACGCGGCGACCACCAGCGCGGCCACGGTCAGCAGCACGGCGGGGTTGACGGGCCCGGTCGCGCCCTGGCGGGACCGCGCGGCCACGGCCAGCACCACCGACGTGGCGGCGACGAGGACCGCGGGCAGGGTCGTCCACCCCCACCGCTGCCGGACCGCCACGTGGAGCAGCAGCAGGGCGCACGCCGCGGCCGCCATCGCGGTGCGCCGCCAGGCCAGGACCGTGCGCTCCGGCTGGAGGCCCGGATCGCGCTCCCGGCTCACGCGAACACGACCAGCACCGCCGCGAACCCGGCCAGCACGAGCACGGCCGCGGTGAGCACGACCAGCACGCGGTTGCGGGGCAGCGCGGCGCCCGACCGCATGGCCGCCTGCACCCGCCGCCACCGCGGGAAGCTCGTGCCCGCCACCAGCACCGCCAGCGCGAGGCACCCCACGGCCAGCGCGGTGGTCGCCCACGGCACCTCGAACGGCGGCACCAGCTGCCGCACCGCGACACCGGCCGCCAGCAGGCCCAGCGCGGTGCGGATCCAGGCCAGGAAGGTGCGCTCGTTGGCCAGGGTGAACCGGTAGTCCGGTTCGTGGTCGGTCGGTGGCCGTTCGGCCGCCATCGGCGCTCCTCGGGGTCGTGCCTGCCGCGCCGGGCCGTGCTCCGCCGGTCGCCCCGGGAACGCTATCGTCGCGGGGGGTCGGACCGCCTGATCGGCGCCGGTCGGACCACGGAAAGCGGAGGCGCGCGTGAACGGCTCGGGGAGGTGGCTGCCCGCCGGGGACCGTCCCGGGCGCGGCGCCTGGTTGGGGCCTCTCTCGCTGGGGTTGAGCCTGCTCAGCTGGCCGATCCCGGCGGGCGGCGCGGCGGTGGCGGTGGTGGCCGTGGGGTTCGGGGTGCTGTCGATGTCCACCCAGACCGAGTACCGGGTCGACTGGACCGCGGTCGTCGGCGTCTCCGTCGGCCTGCTCCAGCTGGCACTGTCGTTGATGCTGCTGGTCATGGCCGCCAACGGGTACTGAGCGCGAGTCTGGCGCACGGCGCGGGGATTGCGCGCCGGGGCGGTCGGGTACCCCGGTTGTCGACAGCCATCGACAACCGGGAGGACGACATGATCGGGTTCATCGTCGCCGGCTTGGTCATCGGCGCGCTCGCCCGACTGATCAAACCCGGCAAGCAGCACCTGGGCATCGTGGCGACGCTGCTGCTCGGGCTGGTCGGTTCGGTCATCGGCGGCACGGTCGCCAACCTGCTCGGCACCGGCGGCATCTTCGAGCTCAACGTCCTGGGCTTCATCGTCGCGGTGATCGCGTCCGTGCTGCTCATCGGCGTCGCGGAGGGCATCGCCGGCGGCGGTCGCCGCACGAGCCCGCGGTAAGCGCCCACGCCACAACGACACCACGCGGTGTGCGGGAACTCCCCGCACACCGCGTTTTCGGCTGCGCGAGCGGATGCGCCACGTGATCAGGTGAGCGCTAACAGCTACGGGCGTCGAGCTCTTGCCCGCTTTTGTGTTAGCGATAACATGCGGAGCGCACGCCGACTCGCCGCACCGAAGGGCCGCCCGATGCTCCGCTACCCCCTGCTGCACCCGCCGCTGCTCTCCGCCCTGGCCACGGCCGGCCACGGCAGCCGGGTGCTGCTCGCGGACGCGAACTACGCGCACCGCACCAACGTCCACCACCGCGCCGAACTGGTGCACCTCAACCTGCGCCCCGGCCTGCTCACCGTGGACCAGGTGCTGGAGCCGCTGCTCACCGCCGTCCCGGTCGAGGCCGTGCACACCATGCGCCCCGACGAGGGCGGCACTCCCCCGGCGTGGGCGGGCTACGAGCGCCTGCTCGGCCCCGAGCTGCCCCTGCGACCGCTGGCGCGGCAGGACTTCTACGACGCCTGCCGCGGTCCCGAGCTGGCCGTGTGCGTGGCGACCGGCGACGGCCGCCTCTACGCCAACGTCCTGCTAACCATCGGCTTCGTGGCCTGACGCTCAGGCCACGGCGTGCGGGGGCAGCACCGCGACCGGGCACGCCGCCCGGTCCACCACCGACTGGCTGACCGACCCGAACAGGGCCCGGCGCACCACCCCCGCCCCGTGGCTGCCGACCACCAGCAGCCCGGCGGTCCGGGCGGCCGCGAGCAGCACCTCCACCGGTGGCCCCGGGACGACCTCCACGCGGGCGCGGACCCCGGGGTGCAGGCGAGCGCACTCCGCCAGGTCGGCGTCCTCCTCGACCCGGTACGGGACCGCGCCGTCGGCCACCGCGTGCACCGCCAGGAGCCCGACGCCGGCGCGCTCGGCGAACTCGTGCGCGAACCGGAGCGCCCGACCGCCGATCGGCGAACCGTCGACCCCGACCACCACCGGACCGCCCTCACCGCGCGCCTCCCCGGCATCTCCCCGGGTGCCGCCTCCCCCTGCGTCCTCTTCCCCTGCGTCCTCTTCCCCTGCACCCCCTTCCCCGGCGCGCACCACCACCACCGGCCGGGCGCACGCCTGCACGACCTGCGCCGCGGTCGAGCCCAGCAGGACGCTCGTCACGCCACCGCCGTCCGAGTGCCCGACCACGACGAACGCCGCGCGCTCCGCCGCCCGCACCAGCACGTCCGCCGGATCACCCGGCACCACCTCGGCCCGGACGTCCACCGCGCCGCGGGCCCGGCACCGCCGCGCCACGTCGTCGAGCAGGTCGCGCGCCCACTGCCGCATCGCCTCCTCCCCCGCGACGTCGACCGGCTGGTGCAGGTGGACCTGCTCGTAGAGCGGCCACCGCAACCCGTGGACCAGCAGCAGGGGCAGCCCCCACAGCGCCGCCCGCCGGGCCGCCCACTCGGCCGCCCGCGCGGCCCCGTCGGTGCCGTCGACCCCCACGACGACCTGCTCACCGGACATCGGCGTCTCCCTTCGGCCCTGGGCCCAGCGGGGTCCTGCCCGTGGTTACCCCGTGTCAACCCGCAGCGGTGACCCCTTCGGCGCAACACGGCCCGCGCAACCGGCCGGTATCCCACCACCGGGTGGTTGCGGGTGCCGCTTCCCACGCCGTACGGTCGCGATGTCCACGCGACAAGCGCTACGCGGAGCGACGTATCGGGTTGAACAGGGGCTCGGTTGCCGGTTCTCGTACCGACCGAGGAGTGCCGCTTGGGTGACATCACCACCACCACGACCGTCAGCACGGGCGACCGGTGGGGCGTGCCCGTGGTCGGGCTCGTCGGGGAGGTCGACATGGTCTGCGAGGCCCCCGCGCGGGCCGCCCTGGTCGAGCAGCTCGACCGCCGCCCCGCCGGACTGGTGCTGGACCTGACCGCCGTCGACTTCTTCGGCTCCACCGGGATCCGGCTGCTCGTCGAGGCGTGCGGGCGGGCCGAGCGCCACGGAACGGCCATCGCCGTGGCCACCAGCCGGCGCGCGGTCCTGCGCACCCTGGAGATGACGCTGGTCGACGAGCTGGTGGACGTCCACCCCACGGTGCCCGACGCCCTGGAGGCGCTGCGGGCCGCCGGCGTGCCGTTCCCCCGGCAGGCCGCCGCCTGCCGCTGAAGGACCCCCGCACGCCCCGGCGCCGACCACCGCGGTGCGGTCCGGCACCCCCGCGCCGACCGCACCGGTGCGGTCCGGTCACCGGAACACCGAAAACGCCTTCCGCGAGGCCCCGCCGGGGCTAGCCTGGTCGCCCGTCCACATCGTGGACACCTCCGGTCTTCTCGCTGAGGGGAGGTCTCGGTGGCCCCGCCGGATTTACCGAACTCGTCCCGCACCACCGCACCGACCGCTTCCTACGTCAACGTCGTCGCGCACCAGGACGACGACATCCTGTTCCTGAACCCGGACCTGGCGAACTCGATCGCCGCCGGGCGGCCCAACACCACCATCTACCTCACCGCCGGCGAGGCGACCCGGCCGCTCGGGTCCGGCCGGCCGGACGACCCGCCGTTCGACGAGTGCGGCAGCCGCGGCGACCTCGACCGCGAGGACTACGCCCGGTGCCGGCAGCTCGGCATCCGCGCCGCGTACGCGCACATGGCGGACGTGGCCGACGAGTGGACCGAGGACCTGCTGACCGCCGACATCGGCGACACCTCGTTCACCGTCGAGGTGCACACCCTGGTCGACCACCCGGACCTCAGGCTGGTGTTCCTCGACCTGCCGGAGTGGGGCAACCTGTGCGACGACGTCACCGTCCCCGAGGACGAGGGGCACACCCCGACCCACCGCGGCGCGAGCCTGTACCACCTCTGGTTCAACGAGCGCGGTGCGCGGACCATCGTGCCCAGCGGCTCGCTGCTGCACGCCTCCGACACCCGCAACTGGTTCCCCGACCGGGACCACCTGATCTCGTTGCTGCGCCACCTGTTCGCCTGGCTGCGGCCGACCGTGGTCCGCACCCAGGACCCCGACCCGGACCCCCGGCACGAGGCCCCCACCTGGCTGCACGACCACAGCGACCACGTCAGCGGCGCCCGCTTCGCGACCGAGGCCGCGTTCGGCTACGACGGTCCCGACGGCCGCCCGGTGGCGCGGGTGGTGCCCTACCGCTGCTACAACATCCAGCACTCGCAGGTGAACCTGGACGCGGGCCAGCGGGCGGACAAGGCGGCCACCTTCTCCGCGTACGAGGGCTGGGACACCGACTCCGCCCTGGAGGGCATCTACGCGGCCTGGACGCAGCGGATGGTCTACCGCCACACCACCGGGACCACGTGGGCGGGGCTGAACGAGGACGGCCGGCCGCAGGTGTTCGCCGCGCAGGGCAACCGGCTGGTGACGTGGTGGCGGAAAGCCTCGGGCCAGTGGTCGGGGCCACTGGCCTACAAGGTGCCCGGCCCGCTCGCGCCGGGGGTGTCGGTCACGACCAACGAGGACGGCCGGCTCCAGGTCTTCGCCCGCCGGCTGGACGACCACGAGATCGTGACGACGTGGCAGGTGGCGGTCAACGGCGCCTTCGCCGGCTGGGCCGGGCTCGGCAACCCCAACGGGGGCACCGACCTGGCCGCCCAGGTGGGGACGCCGGTCGCGAAGCTGACCGCGGACGGCCGGATCCGGGTGTTCGTCAAGAACGGCGGCGGCGGGTTGAGCGTCCTGGCGCAGGCCGAGCCCGACGGCGCGTTCGAGGACTCGTGGCAGGACGCGGCCGGCTCGGGGTTGCAGGACGGCCTCGCGGTCGGGCTGGACCGCTCCGGCGGCGTCGACGTCTTCGGCTACGCGGTGCAGGACGGCGTCGGCCGCATCCGGCACTGGTCCGCGCCGCCGCCGGACGAGGACGGCCCCGTCGGTCCCTTCACCCCCCGACCCGACCTGGTCTCGTTCGAGTCGTCCGGCCCGCCGTCGCTGGCCACCACCTGCGACGGCGAGCAGGACGTCTTCTACCGGCTGGCGGCCAACGACTCCGGCGACCTGGCCGGCTGGGTCGGCCACACCCGGCAGCTGCCCGACGGCGGCTGGACCGCGCTGGGCGAGACGACCTCCGGCCACGGCGGGGTGGGGCAGCCCGCCGTGGCGGACGCGCCCGGTCCCCTGCGGGAGGACGGGCGGATCGCCGTGTTCACCACGAACCGCGGCGGGGGCGTCAGCGCCACCCGGCTGACCGCGCCGGACGAGGAGCCCGAGCCGGAGTGGGCGGACCTGGGCGGCTTCATCATCGGCCAGCCCGCCGCCCTGGTCGACCAGGAGGGCAGGATCGCCGTGTTCGGGTTGACCGACGACGGAGGCGTGGTGGTCCGCGAGCAGTCGGAGGCGGGGCGCTCCGCGCCGTTCGACGAGTGGACCGCGCTGCCCGCGCCCTAGCCGCTCGACCGCGACGGCGGCGGACACCGCCGGCGCGACGGGTCGGCGCACCCGCGGGTGAACCTTGCGATCACCTTGCGACGGCGGCGGCGACCGGTTCCGTGGGGGAGGATCCGGGGTGACATGGACTCCTCCCCCACCGAGCGCGACGCACCGCCGCCGCCCGCCACCGCGCGCGCCGCCGGCCGGCGGCCGGACCCCGACCGGTGAGGGGGGTGCACCGGTTCTCGCTGCGCTGGCGCGTGGCGATGGTGCTCGGCATCGGGTCGCTGCTGCTGACCAGCGTGCTCGCCCTGGTGGTGTGGAACCTGGCCTCGGGCTACATGCTGCGCCAGCGCGAGCAGAGCGCGGTGCGGCAGGCCGAGGTGAACGTGCGCCTGGTGGACGAGTCGCTGCGGACGGGCTCGCACGGGCTGGAGGAGCTGCTGACCGGGCTCACCGCGAGCCCGGACACCACGATCCTGCTGTTCCGCCCCGGCCAGGTGCTCACCAGCGGCAGGCAGGTCGACGCGTCCGTGCTGCCGCCCCCGCTGCTGCGGATGGGCCGCGAGGGCGTGCCCGCCGGCCAGCGGCTGATCGTGGACGGCATCCCGGTCTACGCGGTGACCCTGCCCATCACCAACGCCGAGGGCGTGTACGTGGAGATGGCGCCGATGGTGCAGCTGGACCGGACGTTCCGGTTCCTCAGCGCGGTGCTGGTGACCACGACCGTGGCCAGCGGCCTGCTCGGGGTCATGCTGGGTTCGTGGGCGAGCAGGCGCGCCCTGCGCCCGCTGACCGCGTTGACCGCCGCCGCGTCGCGCATCGCGGGCGGCGACCTCAAGGCCCGGCTGCCCGAGCAGTCCGACCCGGACCTGACGCCGCTGGCCACGACGTTCAACGCCACCGCCGACGCGCTGGAGCGCCGCGTGCTGCGCGACGCCCGGTTCGCCGGCGACGTCAGCCACGAGCTGCGCTCCCCCCTGACCACCATGGTCAACGCCGCCGAGGTGCTGCGCCGCCGCCGCACCGAGATCCCCGGCACCGCCGGACGGGCGCTGGACCTGCTCACCTCCGAGGTCGACCGGTTCGCCCGCATGGTGGTGGACCTGCTGGAGATCTCCCGCGCCGACCAGCAGGTGGACGACCCGACGCCGGAGCCGATCGACCTGGCCGCGCTGGTGACGAACGTGCTGGCGGCGCGGCCGGGCGAGCCGGTGCCGCTGGAGGCCGACCGGCTCTCCCCGCACGTGCTGGGCGACCGCCGCAGGCTGGACCGGGTGGTGAGCAACCTGCTGGACAACGCCGCGCGCCACGCGGGCGGCGCGGTGCGGGTGGCGGTGCTGCGGCGGGCCGGGCAGGCGCGGCTGGAGGTGGACGACGAGGGGCCGGGGGTGCCGGTCGAGCTGCGCGAGCGGATCTTCGAGCGGTTCGACCGGGGCACGCGGGCGGGCAGCCGCGGCACCGACACCGGCAGCGGCCTGGGCCTGGCCCTGGTCGCCCAGCACGTGCAGCGCCACGGCGGCTCGGTCCGCGTCGAGGAGCGGCCCGGTGGCGGGGCCAGGTTCGTCGTGGAGATACCGGAGGCGCAGCTGTGACGACCCGACCGCGCGGGACCACGAGGGCGGCGCTGCTGCTGTGCGCGGCCGCGGTGCCGCTGCTGACCGGCTGCGGCGTCACCGCGCAGGACCAGCCGCAGCCGCTGGTGACCTCGCCGGTCAACCCGGCGCCGACGCCGACGCTCACCCAGCGGCCGGACCCGACCACCTCGTCCGCCGCCACCACCACGACGACGGCCACCGCCTCCTCCACCTGACGGCCCGTCCTCGACCTGACGACCCGGACGGCGGCTGGTCGATCGTCAGGCACTCGTCAGGTCGAACACCTGCGGCTTCCCGCAAGATGGAGGGACAACCAGGACAAATCGGGAGCAGCCGTGGTCAACCGTCACCAGCAGGACCCGTACCTCCGCCAAGCCGTGGACGAACTGACCGCCGAGTACCGGGGGCGGTTGCCGGGCAGCGTGGTCGCGCGCACCGTGCTCGGCGCGCGCCAGGACCTGGAAGGGCAGATCCAGCCGGAAGCGCTGGCCGAGATGCTGCACCGGCTCGCGCGCTACCGGCTCGACGCCACGATCCTCCCGCTGGTCGGGACCTGCTGACCCCGGTCTCCGCGCACCCCGCCACGACCGGCGGCACGCCCTGCTGGGCCGATCCGGTGGCCGGTCCGGACAGCGCCCCTCCGGTGACCCCGCCCGTGGTCTGCTGTAGCGGGGTGAGGCGCCGAGGGGGCGGGGGCGGGGATGGACGAGCAGCGACCGGACGAGGAAGAGCGAGGGGTCGAGCCGGCACCGCAAACCGGGCCGACACCGCAGACCGAGCCGGCGCCACAGGCCCAACCAACACCGCCGACCGAGCCGACACCGCAGGCCGACCGGGTGGGCGGAACACCGGGCACCTGGTCACCGGACGGCGCGGACCGGCCCGAGGCCGTGGCGCGGCAGGAGTGGTTCGACGACACCCCGACCGACCCGAGGCTGCCCGTCCTGCCCCCACCACCACCCGCGCGGTCGAGGGCCGCCGCCGTGCTGCTGAACCTCACCGGGATCGGGCTGGGGTACGCCTACCTGGGCCGTCGGGTGCGGGCGTGGGTGGCGGCCGTCGTCGTGGTGGCGCTGGTGCTCATCGCCTACTCGATCGACGCGGCGGAGTCGCCCCGGCTGTGGCTCGCGGTCGCCGTGGTCTGGCTCGCGGCCCTGGCGCTCGACGCCCACCGGCTCGCCGCGCGGCACCCGCGCCCGCACGACCGGTCCGCCAGGACGCGGCCGGTGCTGGCCGGGGCGCTGGCCGTGGTGGTCGTCGCGGGCGCGTACGCCGGGTACGGCCTGGCCGGGCGCGCCGCCCGCGCCGACGCGACCGCGGCGCAGGCGGCCGGCGACTGCGCGACCGCCACCGCCGGGTTCGACGCGGTCACCGGCCCCTACCGGCTGGCCCCGGGCGCCGACGTGGCCGGGGCGAGGCGGGCGCGGGTCGAGTGCGAGGACTACCAGCGGGCCGTCGAGTCGCGGCAGGGCGACCTCCACCCCCGGGCGGTGGCCGGGTTCCTGCGGTTCCGGCAGGACCACCCGGACAGCGTGCTGGGGCCGTTCGCCCGCGAGAACCTGGTCGAGTCCTACGCGGCCTGGGCCCGGGAGCTGACGGAGGACCAGCGGCTCGACCACGCCGTCGTCGTCTACCGCGACCTGGTCGAGGAGGAGCCGTCCTTCCGGCCCGAGGCGGCCCGGACCTACCTGCTGCTGGCGCGCACCCCCTCGTCGACCGAACCGGTGGAGCGCGCCCGCGAAGCGGTGGACGCGCTGCTGGTCGTCGTGGACGAGTTCGGGGACACGCCGGCCGCCGCCGAGGTGCCCGGCGCGCTCGACGCCGCCTACGCCGAGGCCACCGCGCCTTACCCGCGCGGCGAGTTCTGCAACGCCCTGCCGCCGCTGGAGCACTTCGCCGAACTGACCCACCAGGCCACCGAAAAGGTGGCGGGCGAGGCCCGGGGCGCCCTGCCTCGCGCCGTGCTGGAGTGCGGGCTCGGGCAGCTGCGCGAGGGGCGGTCGGGGAACGCGGTCACCACGCTGGAGCGGTTCGTCGCCACCTACCCCGGGCACGGCGACGCCGCGCAGGCCCGGTCGGCGCTGATCTCGGCCAAGGTCGCGGTCGGCACCGGCGCGCGGTTGCCGGTGCCCGCGCCGCTGGGCGCCGCCGGTCCGGTGCGGGTGACGTTCTACAACGGCGTCAACGCGCCGGTCAGCGTGCGGGTGGCCGGGTCGACCGCGCACGAGTTCGACCTGCCCGCCTGCCCGAGCTGCCCGCCGTCGTTCGCGCCGGGCACGGGCGGCGCCGCGTGCTCCTCGTTCGCCGGGCTGCCCGGCCACACCGTGGGGCTGAACGCGGGCGAGCACCACGTGCTGGGCGAGTACCTGTCCGCGACGGACCTCGCCGAACCGCTCGACGCGGGCGGCGGGCCCGACCTGTACTGCATCTACCTGGTGCGGGCGTCCTGACCGGCGGCGGGGTCAGTCGGGCAGGGCGACGCGCAGGCTCACCGCGCCCCGCAGGTCGAGCCACGCCGTGCCGGGACCCCGGTTGCCCCTGAGCACCACCGACCCGCACCCCGGGCAGCGGGCGACCAGGGCCGGGGCGTGGCCGTAGACGCGCAGGCGGGCCAGCGGGCCGGTGTCGCCGCACGAGGCGCACCGGGACACGGCGGTGGTCACGTCCACCGCGGACACCTCCGCCAGCGGACCCGCCAGCGCGTTGCCGTCGAGGAACCGCCCGGCGTCCCGCCCACCCCTGGTGCGTCCACATCAGCCTCCGCCCGGTCCGAACCGCTCGGTCTTGACCCGCCGCGGGTCGTGGCCGAGCGCCACCAGGGCGTCGGCCACCACCTCCACGAACCCCGTCGGCCCGCAGACGAAGCAGGCGGGTTCGAACCCGGCCGGCCAACCGCCGGTGTCCAGGTCGGCGGGGCCGATCCGGTGCGGCGGGGCCGGCCACCCCGGCGGGGTGGTGCGCGTGTAGACGTAGCCGACGTCCACACCGGCTCCGGGCCGGGCCGGCTCGTCGGCGTAGTAGCGGTCGGCCGGTCCGCGCACCGAGTGGGCCAACCGGAAGGGCACGCGGCTGCCGGCGTCCCGGCGGGCGCGCAGCATCGCCGCCAGCGGCACGACGCCCGAGCCGCCCGCGACCAGCAGCACGGGGCTCGGGTCGGTGGGCCGCCAGACGAACCAGCCGCCCACCGGCCCCCGCAGCTCCACCGGGTCGCCGGTGGACAGGCCCCCGGTCAGGTAGGGGGACACCTCGCCGTCGGCGACCCGCTGCACGGTGATCCGCACCAGGTCGCCCCGCGCCGGCGCGGCCGGCGAGTAGCCGCGCTGGGCGCGGTAGCCGTCCTCGGCGGTCGGCCGCACGTCGACGTGCCGGCCCGCCAGGTGGCCCGGCCAGCCGGGGGCGTCGAGCACCGGGGTCCGGGCGGTCGGCGTCTCGTCGACGGTGTCGACGAGCGTGGCGACCCGCCAGGTCAGTCGCCCTGGTACCGCTGCTCGCGCCACGGGTCCCCGTAGTCGTGGTAGCCCAGCGTCTCCCAGAAGCCGGGTTCGTCCTCGACCGCCAACCGGATGCCGCGCACCCACTTGGCCGACTTCCAGAAGTACGGGTGCGGCACGAGCAGCCGCGCCGGTCCGCCGTGCTCCGGCGGGAGGTCCTCGCCCTCGTAGCGGTGGGCCAGCCAGGCGCGGCCGTCCAGCAGGTCCTCCAGCGGCAGGTTGGTGGTGCAGCCGCCGTAGGAGTGGACCAGCGCGTGGTCGGCCGCGGTGTCCACGTCGGCGAGCAGGGTGTCCAGGGAGACGCCCCGCCAGGTCGTGCCCAGCTCGGACCACCGGGTGACGCAGTGGATGTCGGTGGTGACCGACTCGGCGGGCAGGCCCGTCACCTCCCGCCACGACCAGCCGTGCTCCTCGCCCGTCTCGGTGGTGACGGTGAACCGCCACCGGTCCCGGTCCACGCGCGGGGTCGGGCCCGCCGACAGGACCGGGAAGTCCTCGGCCAGGTGCTGGCCGGGCGGCAGGTCCGCGGCCGGCCGACGCCTGCCGCGGAAGCCGGGCGACACGATGCCCACGTCCCGCTCCTCTCGCCTCGTCCAGGGACACCGCACGAGTTCGGGAACCCGAAAGCACCGCGATGTCACCGGGTCGGGGCGTGGTGGTCGTCGCGGCCCGGTGGAACCGTGCGGAATGGCTCTGAGACCGAAGTTCTCCGTGTACCACTCGGCGGTCCTCGACGCCGCCCCGGACGTCGTCTGGGCCCAGGTCCGGGACATGATGGTGCTGCTCGACATCGTGTTCGGCGAGGGCGTCGACAACGCCCACTGGGTCTCGGGCGGGTCCGCCGAGCACGTCCCCTCGTCGTTCGAGTTCACCCTCCTGCCGAACAACGACCTGGCGCGCGAGGAGGTCGTCGGCCGCTCCGAGGTCGACCGGTCCCTGACCTACCGCTCGGTGGCCCAGGTGCTGTTCATCGTCGACTACGTGGCGACCTACCGGGTCCTGCCGGTGACCGGCGAGCCCGGCCGCAGCTTCATCGAGTGGACGCGCGAGTTCCGGCTGGTGCCGGACGCGCCGGACGGCTTCCTCGACGGCATCGGGGCGTTGTTCGCCCAGGAGATCGCGACGGTGGAGGCGCACTTCGCCCGGCGGTGACCCGAGGTTCACCCGAACGTGGAATCGCCCCGCACCACACCCCTCCCCCGCGCCTATCGTCCGATCAGGACGAACGTGGAGGTGCGCGGTGCGGGTCCAACCGTTGCTGGTCCTGGCCCTGGTCGGCGGGTCGATGGGCGCCGACCAGGTGCGCGCGGACCAGGTGCGCGCGGACCAGGTGCGCGCGGACCAGGTGCGCGCGGACGAGGTGCGCGCCGACCGGGAGGCCACCGTCGAGGTGGTGACCAGGCGCAACCTGATGTCCGCGCCCGTGACCCCGGCGGTCGGCAGCGGCTTCGTCAGCGGCGGCGACCTGTTCGACGCCGGCGGGGACGACCGCGTCGGCGAGGGCTTCTCCCACTGCGGCGTCCTGGCGGTCACCACCGGCCTGCCGCCCTCGGTGACCGCGCACTGCACCTCGACGTTCCGCCTGCCAGACGGCGAGCTGCACCTGTCCGGCCTGCGGGACTACCGGTCCATCGCGGGCGGCTTCGAGGACACCGCGGTGGCCGTCGTGGGCGGCACCGGCGCCTACGCGAACGCCCGCGGCGAGGGCCGGGCCACGCGGTCCGGCTCCGCCGACGTGGGGTACCGGTTCACCTTCACCATCACCACCGGTTGACCCGCGACCCCCGGCCGCGGCTAGACCGAGCCGCTGAACGACAGCGCGCCCACCGCCGCCCGCGCCACCTCGGCCAGCGCCCGGTGGTCGACCTTGTTGCGCGCGTTGCGCGGCAGCCGGTCCAGCACCCGCACCACCCGCGGCTGCTTGTACTGGGCCAGTTCCCGCCGCGCGTGCTCCCGCACCAGGCCGACCAGCCCGCGGTCGACACCGGTGGGGGTCACGAACGCCACCAGCGCGGTGACGCCGCACGCGTCGGGCACCCCCACCACGGCCACGTCCGCGACCGCCGGGAGGGCGCGCAGCACGGTCTCGACCTCGGTGGTGGCCACGTTGATCCCGTCCACCATGACCAGGTCGCGACCGCGCCCGTGGACCACGACGTGCCCGTCCGCGTCCAGCGTGGCGCGGTCGCCGGTGTGCGTCCAGCCGTCCCGCACGCCCTCGGCCTGCGCCACCGGGTCCTTCACGTAGAGGCAGCCCGAGGCGCCCCGCACGGCGAGCCGGCCCGGCCGGCCCACCGGCACCTCGTGGCCCTCGTCGTCCAGCACGCGCACCCGGAAGCCCGGCATGGCCCGGCCGAGGGTGTCGCGGCGGTGCGCCTCGCCCCGCGGCGTGCCGATCACCGGCGCCATCAGCTCGGTCGTGCCCAGGTGGTCCACCAGCGGCGCGCCGGTCGCCTCCAGCCACCCGTCCCGGGTGCCCTGGTCCAGCTTCTCCCCACCGCTCAGCGCGATCCGCAGGCCGGGCGGGACCGGCGCGCCGGTCCGCAGGCCCCGCCGGTACAGGCCGGGGGTGCTGGCGAACACCGTGGCCCGGTGGCGGTGCGCCGCGTCGAAGAAGGCGTCGAAGTCGTCGTCCTCCACGAACAGCGCCGCCGCGCCCCGGGCCAGCGGTGCCAGCACCAGTGCGCCCAGCAGGTAGCCGAAGGCGATGGACCCGTTGCTCGCCACCAGGTCGTCGGGCGACAGGTCGAGCATCCGGTGGTGGTTGAGCGCGGCGAAGACCAGGTCCCGGTGCAGGTGCATGGCGCACTTGGGCGCGCCGGTCGACCCGGAGGTGAAGTCGACCACGGCGACGTCGTCGGCGCTGGTGCGCACCGGGGCGAACGCGTCCGGGCCCGCGTCGACCTCGCGGCCGAACTCCGTGGGCTCCGCGCCGAACAGCAGCACGTCCACCCGCTGCGCCAGCTCCGCCAGGTCCGCGGCGTACCGGGCGTCGGCGACGGCGAGGTCCACCTCGGTCAGCTCGGCGATCGGCGCGACCTCCCGCGCCCGCACGCCCCACGGCACCGGCACGACCACGCCGCCCGCCCGGAGCACGCCGAGGTAGCAGGCCGCGTACCAGGGCGTGTTGGGCCCGTGGAGCAGCACCCGGTTGCCCGGCCGCAGCCCCCAGCGGCGCACCAGCGCGCCGGCGACCTGGTTGGCGCGGGCGAGCAGGTCGCCGTAGCTCCAGGTGCCCGAGTCGGTGACCAGGCAGCGCCGGTCGGCACCGCCCCGGACCGCGTCGTCGAGCACGCCGGCGGCGTTGAGCGGGCACCGGTGGTCGGGTTCGGGCACGAGGTCCGGCGCGGGCGCGACGTCCAGCAGCCAGCCCCGGGTCGTGGTGTCCTCGTGGGCGCTCGGTGCTAGCTCCACGCGCCGATCACCTCCTTGACGGTGGTGAGCGCGGCGCAGTGCTCGGCCGCGTAGGTCAGGGCCATCAGGTGGTGGTCGGCCGAGAAGTCGCCGAGCGCGTCGGCGACCAGGAAGGTCTGCACGTCGTTGCTGAACGCCTCGACCGCGGTGATCAGCACGCCCGCGTGGGCGTAGACGCCGCACAGCAGCAGCTGGTCGCGGCCCGCCGCGCGCAGCCGGGCGAGCAGGTCGGAGCGGAAGAACGCGCTGTAGCGCCACTTGGTGAACCGCCAGTCGTCCGGTTCGGGGTGCAGCTCCTCCACGATCCCCCGGTCCTCCGGCAGGCCCGTCATGCCCTCGCCCCAGAAGTCGCGGAACAGGCCCCGGTCCTCGGGGCTCATGTCGCCGGGCTGGGCGGTGTAGGCCACCGGCACGCCCGCGGCGGCGCAGCACTCGCGCAGCAGGGCGGCGTTGCGCACCACGTGGCCGCGCAGCGGCTCCGGCACCGGCCGCAGGAAGTAGCGCTGCATGTCGTGGACCAGCAGGACGGCCCGGCCCGGGTCGGGTGTCCACGCGACGGGACCCGGCGGCAGGTCGCCGGCCGCGGGCAGCGGGTACGGTTCGATCACGGGGATGCCTGACACGGTCGCTCTTTCCTCGGTGCGCCTGGGGCCTCACATCAACCCACACCCCTTCCCCGGTCGCCGCACGTCAAGACCGCGGCCGTGCGGAGTCCACCCGGATGAGCGACGATCGGCCCGCAGAGGTGTTCGAGCGGCGCGGACGCGGTCTGGCAGGCTGCACCGCGAGCGCCGCGCGGCGCGGTGCGCTGGGAGGACGGGCGACGTGGGTGCAGGGAACCGCCGCTGGGCTGACCGCGGTGACGCCATCGGGCACGGTCTGAGCTGGTTGGCGCGCTGGAGCACCCGCCTGGCGCTCGCCGCGGTCGGCTTCGTGATCGTCTCCTGGGTGATCGGCAAGCTCTGGGTGATCGTCATGCCGGTGCTGCTCGGCCTGCTGATCACCACCGTGCTGTGGCCGCCCACCCGGTGGCTGCGCTCGCGCGGCCTGCCGCCCGCGCTGGCCGCGACGGTGGTGCTGCTCGGCGGTCTGGGCGTGCTGGGCGGCGTGGTCGCGCTGATCACCACCTCGATCGTCTCGGGCGTCCCCGAGATCGCGGACAGCGCCACCCAGGCCCTCCAGCAGGCCCGCGAGTGGCTGGCCGGGCCGCCGCTCAACCTCGGCACCAGCCAGCTCAACGACCTGGTCGAGCAGGGCACCGACCAGCTCCAGTCCAGCGTCGGCTCGATCGCCAACGGCCTGCTCACCGGGGCGGGCCGGGTCACCTCGGGCGTGGTGACCGGGGTGGTCGCGCTGCTGCTGGCGTTCTTCTTCGTCAAGGACGGCCCGCGGTTCACCCCGTGGCTGCGCGGCGTGGTCGGCGAGCGCGCGGGCGCGCACCTGACGGTCGTGCTGGAGCGGGTGTGGGACACGCTGGGCGGCTTCATCCGGACCCAGGCCGTCGTGAGCCTGGTCGACGCGGTGCTGATCGGCCTGGGCCTGGTGGTGCTCGGGGTGCCGCTGGCCGCGCCGCTGGCGGCGCTGACGTTCCTCGGCGGGTTCGTGCCCATCGTCGGCGCGTTCATCGCGGGCGCCCTGGCCGTGCTGGTCGCCCTGGTCAGCAACGGGCTGACCACCGCGATCATCATGCTGGCCATCGTGGTGGCGGTTCAGCAGCTGGAGGGCAACGTGCTCCAGCCGATCCTCCAGTCCCGGAGCCTGCGCCTGCACGCCGCGGTGGTGCTGCTGGCGGTGACGGCGGGCAGCAGCCTGTACGGGATCGCGGGCGCGTTCCTGGCGGTGCCGGTGGTGGCTGCGGCCGCGGTGGTGCTGCGCTACCTCAGCGAGGTCATCGACCGGCACAGCGGTGCGGAGGAGACGCCGCCGACGCCGCCGTCCTCGGAGCCGGAGGGCGCGTCCGCGCGGACGAAGGGCACGGCGGACGGAACCTCGCACGGCTGATCGGGTGAGCTGAGCAGGTGGCCCGGCCCGGGGACGTCCCGGCCGGGCCGACCTCTCAGACCCGGTGGCGCGGCAGCGGCCCCACGTCGGACCGGCGGCCCGGCCGCAGCGCCGCGTGCCGCTGACCGGGGCCCGGTCGACCGGCCAGCCGGTCGGCCACCACGCCGGTCGCGAACGCGTAGACCGACTTGTGCAGCACGTCGACGACCAGTTCACGGCGCGGCCACGTCTGGGGTGGCGCGCCGACACCGGTGGCGTTCTCCAGGATCTGGTCGTTGCTCAACCGCACGGCCGTGAACAGCGCGGAGGCCACCGGGCCCCGCATCCCCGCGTTGGCCATGAGCGACCGCACCACGCCCGCCACCGCGCCCTGCCCGAAGTGCATCGCCAGGTTGACCGCGCGTGAGCGCCGCTCGGGCATCCCGGTCAGCCGCTCCAGCACCAGGGCGGGCACGTACGAGTCCGGCCGCCCGGTCAGCCGCTGCTCCAGCTTCTCACCCACCGTCATCACCGCTGCCCCGGCCGCACCCGCGACCAGGCCCTGCCACAGCGCCCGTTTCACCATGCTCTTGTCACCATGCCCTTCGGCTACCCCGGGTGAGCGCACCTACCCATGTCGTTCCTGTGTTCGAGGTCGCCCCCGTTCGGGTAACCCGACCGGGAATGCCCACGCGTCACGCTCCGTTGCACCAGGTGTCGCCCGACAAGGGCTCGGACGAGAGCCGCCGAAGCCGTCGCGGATCACCCGACAAGTACATCGCCGACACGTTCACCACTCCCCGTGCCCTTGAGAGCGGGCCGATCCCAGAAGGAGAAGGCATGTCCTCGACCGCGACGAAGACCCGCCCGCAGCGCGCCGACACGTCGCGCCGGGAGTGGTCCCAGGACGCCGACCTGGTCGGCCACTACCTGCGCGAGGTCGGCGGCACACCGCTGCTGACCGCAGAGCAGGAGGTCGACCTGGCCCGGCGCATCGAGGCCGGCGTGTACGCCGCCGAGCTGGTGCGCGCCGCCGACGCCGGCGAGAGCCCGGCCATGGAGTTCGACCGGCGCCGCGCGCTGCGCGAGATCGTGGCGGACGGCAGGCGCGCCAAGGACCACATGATCCGGGCCAACCTGCGCCTGGTGGTGTCGGTCGCCAAGAAGCACGCCTACCGCGGCCTGCCGTTCCTGGACGTGGTCCAGGAGGGCAACCTGGGCCTGATCCGCGCGGTGGAGAAGTTCGACTACGCCAAGGGCTACAAGTTCTCCACCTACGCGATCTGGTGGATCCGGCAGGCGATCGAGCGCGGCGTGGCCGAGCAGACCCGGACCGTGCGGCTGCCCGTGCACGTGTTCGAGGAGCTGTCCAAGCTGCGCAAGGTCGAGCGCAAGCTGCGGCTGGAGCTGGACCGCGAGCCGACCCCCGAGGAGATCGCGACCGCCGCGGGCGCGCAGCTGCCCAGGGTGCTCGACCTGCTGGCCGCCGGCCGGTCCGCGATCAGCCTGGAGACCCCGGTCGGCGACGACGGCGGCACCTCCGTGGCCGACCTGATCGAGGACGCCGAGGCGGTGCAGGCGCACGAGGTGGTCGAGCACAACGGCATGGTGTCCGAGCTGCTCAGCCTGGTCGACACGCTGCCGCCGCGCCAGGCGCTGATCCTGACCCTGCGCTACGGCCTGACCGACGGCCGGCCGCGCACGCTCCAGGAGGTGGCCGCCGAGGTCGGGCTGACCCGGGAGCGCATCCGGCAGCTGGAGAAGGAGTCGCTGCGGCTGCTGCGCAGCCCGGAGCGCAGCCAGGCGCTGCTGGCCTGGACCGGCTGACCACCACCGGGGTCACTACCCGGGCCCACCATCCCCGGCCCACCACCTGGCTCCACCACCTGGGTCCACCACCCGGACTCACCACCGGGGGCCCACCACCGGCCCCCGGGCCCACCACCGGCCGAACCGGACCGGTCGGCGCGGATCGGCCCACGCGGCTGGTTCGTGCCGACCGGTCCGTTTTGTCCCAGGGCCCTGACCTGGGACGTCCCGGGGTGCGGTTTGAATTTCCGCCCAGCGGCAAATCACCGCACATGTCGATCGCCCGGAGCTTCGAACGCATCCGCATCGCCTACTCCAACGGAGAGCGGCGGCCACTGGCCGGCTACCTGTCCGCGATGAGCACGTACGCGGGCCTGATCGGGACGGCCGTGCTGGTCGGCCGACGCACCGGGGCCCGGCTGCCCGACCGGGTGTCGGCGGGTGACGTGCTGCTGCTGTCGGTGGCCACCCACAAGGCGAGCCGGTTGCTGACCAAGAGCTCGATCACCGCCGCGCTGCGCGCCCCGTTCACCCGGTTCGAGGAGCCCGCCGGAGTGGCCGAGGTCAACGAGTCGGTGCGCGGCGAGGGTGTCCGGCACGCCGTCGGCGAGCTGGTGACCTGCCCGTTCTGCTCGGGCGTCTGGATCGCCACCGCCCTGACCGCCGGTCACGTGCTCGCGCCGCGCGCCACCCGGATCGGCATGACCACGCTGGTCGCAGTTGCCGCCTCCGACTGGCTGCACCTGGGCTACGAGGCCGCCAAGCAGCACCTCGCGAAGGGCTGAACCCGGTCTCCGCCCGTATCGGCGGGCCTGCGGCGGGTAGCCCACCGCGCGAGGAGGGGACATGACCGAGCACCGAACGCGGACAGTGGTCGCCGAGGTGGGCCGGCCGGGCCGATCGGCCCGGCCGGCCGGGCCGACGCGACCGGACCGACCGTGACCGGGGAGCTGCCGCCACCCGCGCCGCCGCGCAGCGCGCTGACCCTGCGGCTGTGGCTGGCGGGCTTCGGCATCGTGTTCAACGGCGTGGCCGCCGTGCTGGCGTGGCGGGCCGGGTTGACGTGGTTGGCGGTGCTGCTGGGCGTGCTCGTCGTCGTGCTGGTCGTCGACCTCGGCTGGGTGGTCCACCGCAAGCGGCGCGGCGACCCCGGCTGATCGCGGAGCCTGCGGAAGTCCCCGCTCAGCCCCTGGTGCCCATGAGGTGCCGGACCTCGGTGGCCTGGAGGTGCCGGACCTCGGCGCCCGGGAGGTGCAGGCCCCCTGGTGGCCTGGAGGGTGCCGAACCCCGCTTCCCGGGAGGTGGGGGTCCCGGTGGTGCAAGCCGTCCGGGGGCGGTTCGGCACCACATCGCGGGAGATGGCTCCCGCGCCCACCAGCCGAACCGCCCCCTGGCCGATCGCCCGCGCGGAGGGACGGGAAGCCGGCCAACCCCACGCCGACGACTCCCCGCCCGCGCTCCGCGCGCGACCGACCGGATCCGGAGCAGCGTCCACACGGGACAGGGTCCTCGCGGGTGACACCGCCGACAACGCGTCGCGGGCGGCCGACGCGTCCGGGTGGACCGGTTCTCCGTTGACGCAACGGGTTGCCGGACCGGCGTTCCGACTCCCTCCCGCCAGTGCGCCCCGGGGACCCGCGGCGCCTCTGTCCCCTTGAGTGCAGCACAGTGGACGGTGTCCGTCCGGTCGAGAGGGCGCATCCGGCGCCATTCCACTCGTGTGAGTGACGAAACTCCCGCGCCGACGCACTTCCCCTGTCCCGCAAGGGTCCCACCCCTCGGAACGGGACGTCACACGATCGCGTGGATGATCTTCACGGCAGCCGCTCGATGGTCATCCGCACCCCTGCGGAGCTGCGAGCATGACCGGGCACGGTCCTCCAGCGAAAGCAGGCCCACCATGACGACGATGCCGGAATCCCGGGCCACGCCGGTCCACTGGACGTCGCGTCCGCTGCCCGTCCACCTGGTGGGTTCGCTGCCGCGACCGCTGTGCGAGGACGCGGGCACCGCGATGAGCTGGTTCCTCCGCCACCGCGACGGCGCGGAGCTGACCGCGCTGCCCTACGACCGGGACCCGCGCTGGATCATCGACTGGCTCGACCGGCTGGCCGCCGTGCCCGCGCTGGAGCAGGTGCGCGGGGGCGCGAGCCGCGGTTACGCCGACATGCCCTGCTACCGAGTCCGGCCGGGCCACCGGTTGACGCCCGGTGACGTCGCGCCGGGCCGCACGGCGCAGGCCGAGGCGGCGTTCGCGGCGCTGGACGCGATCGGCGCCACCGACGTCCGGGTGCAGGTGGGCATCCCGCACGCGCTCGACCTGGCGCTGTTCGGCTCGGGCTCGGTGGAGGCGGCCCGCGACTGGCTGCCCACCGTGCAGGAGGCGGTGATCGGCGAGGTCGCCGCGCTGGCCGCCGCCTGGGGGGACCGCGTGCAGTTCCAACTGGAGACGCCGGCCGTGCTGGTGGCCTACCACCGGACCGCGCGCGAGGCGTGGCCCCTGCTGACCCGCGACCTGAGCGGGCAGGTGTCGGAGGTGCTGCGGGCCGCGCCGCGGGGGCGCTGGGTGCTGCACCTGTGCTACGGCGACCTGGAGCACGTGCCGGTGTTCGCCCCGTCCGACCTGGAGCCCGCGGTCGAGTTCCTCAACGGGCTGGCCGACCTGCTCGCCCGGCTCCGCCTGCCGATGCCGACCGTCCACCTGCCGGTGACCAGCGGCGACGCCGCGCCGCCCACGGACCCGGGGTTCTTCGCGGCGCTGCGGCGCCTGCGGCGGGGCGTGAACGTGATCGCGGGCGTGGTCGCCGAGGCGCACCCGGAGGAGACGAGGCGGGCGCTGCGGCTGACCGTGGAGGCGCTGGGCGCGCCGGTCGCCGGCGTGGCGGCGGCGTGCGGGCACGGCAGGCGGACGCCGGAGGAGGCGGTGGCCAACATGGAGCTGGCGGCCGCGCTGGCACGGGAGTGGAGCCCGCTGCTGACGCCGCGCGGGGAGGGTTGACGAGCCGCCCGACCCACACCGCCGCTGATGCCGTCCGAGGGGCGGCATCAAGCGGCCGGCGACATCACCCAACCAGCGCTCTCACCCGAGCGGCGTCCTCACCCACCCAACGCTCCCACCCACCCGACATCCTCACCCACCCAGCGGCGTGTGGCCCGGGTCGACCGGCTCCCGCACCGGCCCCGGCGGTGTCCCGTCCCCGAACGGCCGACCACCCAGCGCCTCGCGCCCGTGCGGCGTCACCCACCCCGACAGGTCCGGTCCACCCGGCACGATCCCGTTCGGGTTCAGGTCGGTGTGCACGACGTAGTAGTGCCGCTTGATCTGCTGGAAGTCAACCGTGTCCCCGAACCCCGGCGTCTGGAACAGGTCCCGCGCGTACCCCCACAGCGCCGGCATCTCGACCAGCTTGTTCCGGTTGCACTTGAAGTGACCGTGGTAGACGGGGTCGAAGCGCACCAGCGTGGTGAACAGCCGCACGTCCGCCTCGGTGATCGTGTCCCCGACCAGGTACCGCTGCCCGCCCAGCCGCTCCTCCAACCAGTCCAGCGCCGTCCACAGGCGCGCGAACGCCTCGTCGTAAGCCTTCTGCCCACCCGCGAACCCGCACCGGTAGACGCCGTTGTTCACCTCGGTGAACACGCGCCGGTTCACCTCGTCCAGCTCGTCGCGGTGCGCCTCGGGCAGCAGGTCGGGCGCGCCCTCCCGGTGGTGCGCCCGCCACTCGGTCGACAGGTCGAGGGTGATCCGGGCGAAGTCGTTGGTCACCACCGCGCCGGTCGTGGTGTCGACGAGGGCCGGCACCGTGATGCCGCGCGGGTACTCCGGGTCGCGCTTGAAGTACGCCTCCTGGAGGCGTTCGATGCCCAGCACCGGGTCCCGCCCACCCGGGTCGAGGTCGAAGGTCCACGACCGCTCGTCGTGCGTCGGGCCGGGCAGGCCGATCGACAGCGCGTCCTCCAGGCCGAGCAGCCGCCGCACGATGATCGCCCGGTTGGCCCACGGGCACGCGCGCGCCGCGACCAACCGGTACCGGCCGGCCTCGACGGGGAAGCCGTCCCGGCCGTCGGCGGTGATCCGCGTGGTGAGGTAGCGGGTGTCGCGGGTGTACTCCTTGCCCTTGACCGAGTAGGTGCCACCCCTGCCGTGCTCGGGGTTGGGGTCGGCGGCCGGGGTCTTCGAGGCGTCGTTCACACGGGTGAGCGTAGCTCGCGTCCAGGGCACCCGCCGCCCGCCGGAACCCCGCGCCAGGACACGGTTCCCGTCCCGTGACCCGGCGCGTTCCGCCCGGCTAGTAGGGTTGTCCCATCCGCCGCGGCTCTGCCTTGACGACGGCCGCGCTGTGCGGCTGAACGGAGCACCGGGAGGGTCATGAGCAGCTGGTGGGGCCAGGAGCAACTGGTGGTCGACCACGAGCAGGACGGCGGCGAGGGCGTCGACGAGGCCGTCACCCGGTGCCGGCGCGCGCTGCGGGACACCCCGGTCGCCCACCCCCGCCGGGCCCCCGAGGCCGAGGCGCTCGGCAACGCCCTGGCCAGGCGGTTCCACCTCGGCGACAACGCCGCGGACCTCAACGACGCGATCACCGCCTACCGGGACGCGCTCAAGGCGCCGAACGCCGACCAGGGCTGGGACCGCACCGCCTGCCAGGTCGCGCTGGCCGACCTGGTGGGCCGCCGCTACGCCAGGACCGGTCGGCGCGCCGACCTGGACGAGGCGATCATCCGCTACCGCACCGCCGTCCGGCGCACCCCGCGCACCCGCCCGGCCCGCCGCACCTACCTGATCCGCTTAGCCGAGGCGCTCACCGTCCGCGGCAGGCTCACCGGCAGCACCCTGGACCTGGCCGAAGCCGCCGACGCCACCGCCGAGGCCGCCGCCTAGCCCACCCGCGAGTCGTACGTCCGGACCCACCGTGTCGTACGTCCAGGACCCCCGAACCACACGTTCGGAACCCCCGAAGTCGATCATCCACAATGGACAGCACTGGGCCGACCGGGTGACCTGGGTGTGACTGGTGCGCCGGGTGGGAACAAGTCCCGTTGTCGATCGGCACCGGAGGCGATCATGCGCGTGCTCGTGCTCACCGCAACAGCGCTGCTGGCCGCCTCGGGGTGCGGCGGGTTGGGCGACCGGCCGGGCGACGCCCCCAACGCCCTGGTCACCATGGGCTTCGGCCTCCCGGACGAGCACGCCACGGCCCGGGTGGAGGTGTTCCGCCGGGCCCACCCCGACATCGACCTGCGCATCAACGAGGGCGCGTTCGACGAGCAGCAGTTCCTGTCCGCCGTGGCCGCGGAGGACCCGCCCGACCTGGTCTACGCCGAACGCTCCAAGCTCGGCAGCTACGCGGCCCGCGGCGCGGTGCAACCGCTGGACGACTGCCTCGCCCGCCACGACGTCGACCTGGGCCAGTTCCGCGAGGCGGCCCTGCGCCAGGTCACCCACGACGACCGCGTCTACGGTGTGCCGGAGTTCTCCACCCTCCGGGTGATGATCATCAACAACCCGGTGGTGCGCGAGGCGGGCCTCGACCCCGCCACCCTCACCACCGCCGACTGGTCCGCCCTGCCCGCGCTCACCGACCGGCTCACCCGCATCGACGGCGGCAAGATCCGGCGCATCGGCTTCGACCCCAAGATGCCGGAGTTCCTGCCGCTGTGGGCCAAGGCCAACGGCGCGGAGCTGGCCGGCCCCGGCGCCCGCCTGGACGACCCGCGCGTGGTCGAGGCGGTCCGCGCCACCACCGAGCTGGTCGACCGCCAGGGCGGCTGGGCGTCGTTCAAGGCGTTCCGCGACACCTTCGACCTGTTCGGCGCGGCCAACCACTACGCGACCGGTCAGCTGGCCGCGATGCCGATGGACTCCTGGTACCTCAACACGCTGGCCACCAACTCCCCCGACGTGGACGTGACGGTGGCGCCGTTCACCGACCGGGAGGGCAACCCGCTCACCGACTCCAACGGCTCGGCGTGGGCCATCCCGAAGGGCGCCCGGCACCCCGGCACGGCCTGCGACTTCATCGCCGCCATGACCGCCCCGGACACCTGGGTCACCGCCGCGCGGGCCCGGCGGGACGCGCTGGCCGCCGCCGGCAAGCCCTACGGCGGCACGTTCACCGCCAACCGGGTCGCCGACGAGCGGATCCACCGCGAGGTGTTCGACCCCGGCGACAACCGACTGCTGCGGGAGGGCGTGCCGACCGTGCTGGCGTTGCAGGAGAGCGCGTTCGCCGTGCCGCCGAGCCCGGCCGCGAGCGAGCTGGTGCGGGCCTGGGAGGGCGCGGTGAACCGGGTGCTGACCGGGCAGCAGGAACCGGAAGAGGCGATGGCGCAGGCCCAACGCGAAGCCGAGCGCGCGCTCAAGCGCGTGGGCGGGAGGTAGTGCCGTGTCGGTCACCAAACGCGAGGCGCGCGCCGGCTGGCTGTTCCTGTCACCGTGGATCATCGGTTTCCTGGCCTTCACCGCGGGCCCGATGGTGTTCAGCCTGTGGTTGTCGCTGACCCACTACGACATGCTGGAGCCACCGTCCTACGTGGGGCTGGACAACTACCGCGAGATGGCCGTGGACGACCGGGTCGGCACCGCGCTGTGGAACACGGTGTTCTTCACCGTCCTGCACGTGCCGTCGCAGATCGTGCTGGCGCTGGGCCTGGCGAGCCTGCTGCGCCGCGCGGGCCGGGCCGCCGGGTTGTTCCGCACCGTCGTCTACCTGCCGGTGATGACGCCGCCGGTCGCGCTGGCCGCGATGTTCCTGCTGCTGCTCAACGGCCAGAACGGCGCGGTCAACGAGTTGCTGGGCTGGTTCGGCTTCACCGGCCCGAACTGGACCACCGACCCGACGTGGATCAAACCGGGCCTGGTGGTGATGAGCCTGTGGACGGTGGGCAGCACCGCGGTGCTGTACCTGGCGGCGCTGACCCGCGTGCCGCTGGAGCGCTACGAGGCGGCGCGGCTGGACGGCGCGAGCCCGTGGCGGCAGTTCTGGCACATCACGCTGCCGGGCATCAGCGGCACGGTCTACTTCACCGCCGTGGTGAACACCATCGCCTCGCTCCAGGTCTTCACCGAGGCGTACGCGATGTTCTTCGGGGCGCGCGCCAAGCAGTCCGGTGAGGGCGACGCGGCGCTGTTCTACGTGATCCACCTGTTCCAGGAGGCGTTCGGGTCGCTGCGCATGGGCTACGCCTCGGCGCTGGCGTGGGGCTTGTTCGTGGTGATCGCGGTGGTCACGGCGGTCCAGGTGCGCCTGTCGCGCCGGTACGTCCACTACGACGGGGAGCGGTCGTGAAGCGGCTCGGGGTGTGGGCGGGACTGCTGGTCGTCCTGCTGGCGTTCGGCTACCCGTTCTGGTGGCTGGTCAGCGCGTCGCTGAAGGACCGGGCGCACGTGTTCGACAACGCGCTGCTGCCGCGCCCGTTCTCGCCGGGCAACTACATCGAGGTGTGGCGGGCGGTGCCGCTGCTGACCTGGATCGGCAACAGCGTCGCGGTCGGGTTGGCGGCGGCCGCGGCGGCGACGGTCGCCAGCGCGCTGGTGGCGTTCGGCTTCGCGATGTTCCGCTTCCGGGGGCGCGACGCGCTGTTCGGCGTGGTGCTGGCGACGATGATGCTGCCGGCCGCGGTGACGATGGTGCCGGTGTACCTGGAGTGGCACGCGCTGGGCCTGGCCACCACGCAGATCCCGCTGTGGGCGCAGAACCTGTTCGGTTCGGCGTTCTACATCTTCCTGCTGCGCCAGTTCTTCCTCGGCCTGCCGCGCGAGGTGTTCGACGCGGCCAAGGTCGACGGCGCGAACGCGTGGCGGTTGTTCACCGGCATGGCGCTGCCGCTGGCGCGACCGGGCCTGGTCGTGGTGTTCGTGTTCGAGCTGAAGGCCGCCTGGACCGACCTGATCAAGCCGCTGATCTACCTGCGCGAGCCCGAGCTCTACACGCTGCCGCGCGGGTTGAAGGCGGTGCTGGACCGGTTCGGGGAGGGCGGCGAGGCGCAGTGGGAGCTGGTGCTCGCGGCGAGCGCGATCGCCACGGTGCCGATGGTGCTGCTGTTCCTGGTGGCGCAGCGGTACTTCGTGCGCGGCACGGTGACCCAGCACGTGGAGTGACGCCCGCGCGGGCCGGACCCGCCGCACACCGCGGCGGGTCCGGCTCGACCGGTGGGGTGCCTCAACCCGCGGGCGTGACCTGCGGTGGGACCTGTTCCGGCCGGTCCTGCTCCGGTTGAGCCTGCTCCGGTCGGCCCTGCTCCGGTCGGGCGCGCTCCGGCTCGACCGGCCGCAGCCGCGGCAGCCACACCGGCAGCAGGGCGATCGCGATCGCGGCGGGCACGACGATGCCGGTGAGGGTGACGAACAGGTTCCCCGCCGGGGTGAAGTGGAACGGCACCTCGGTCGGGCCGCTCATGCCGACGATCCACAGCGGTGCGCAGTACCACGCGGCCGTCAGGACCAGCAGCGCCCGGGGCAGGGCGGTGGCGCGCCGCCACCCGGCGGTGGCCAGCCAGATCAGGGCCGGCACCACCCACACGGCGTGGTGCACCCACGTGACCGGCGAGACCAGCTGCGCGGCGAAGGCGATCACCAGCAGCCCGACCACGTCGTGGCCCCGGTGCCACGCCCACACCGCCGCCGCCAGGCACGCGACCGCCACCACCCCGGCCACCAGCAGCGCCCACAGCGGCGCGGTCGACTCACCGAGCAGGCGCGCGAGGAACCCCGGCAGCGAGTGGTTGACCACCAGGTCGTTGGTCATGACGCGCGTGGCGTCGTAGAAGGTGCCCTGGAACCAGTAGGTCCGCGAATCGGCGGGCAGGAGGGCGAACCCGACCAGCGCGGTGGCGGCGAACGCGACCAGCGCCTGGTAGGCCGCGCGGCGACGGCCGGTGAAGAACAGGTAGGCGACGAAGAACAGCGGGGTGAGCTTGATCCCGGCGGCGATGCCGGTGGCGATGCCCCGGTAGCGCTCGGGCAGCGACGGCAGGAAGTCCAGCAGGACCAGCGCCATCAGCACCAGGTTGATCTGCCCGAGCAGCACGTTGAGCTGCACGGGCGCCAGCAGCGACGCGCCGGCGGTGCAGGCGGCCACCAGCACGGCCGTGTGCCGCCGGGCGGTGGTGGCGCCGGTGATGCGCAGGGCCAGCCAGATCGACGCGCTCAGCGCGAGGTAGCCGGCGACCGTCCAGGTGAACTGCGCGGCCACCGCCGGCAGCAGCGCCGCCGGGACCGTCAGGACGGCGGCGAACGGCGAATAGGTGAACAGCGCGCCGTTGAGGAAAGTCGTCCCGTACAGCGGCAGGCCGGCCAGGACGGCGTGCCCGGCCCCCTGGTACACGGCGAAGTCGTTCATCCAGAACGGGATGAACGGGCCGAAGATCAGGAGGGCCTGCACGGCGAGCGCGATCGCGATCGCGGCGACGGGGCCCAGGACGGTGAGTCGGCGTGGATCGGTGGAGATCATGGTCGGTTGTCCTCCACGGCAGCGGGAATTCAGCACGCTCGTGACCGGCCCCGGAAATTCACCGGCCTCCGCCACCGCGCACTGGAATAAATTTCGACCATGAGGCTACAACGGCCTGACCGGCCAAGTTGTCTCACGGAACGGTAGAAAGTCAACCCTGGAGCGTGAAGGCTAACAGAGGTTTCTCCCCGTCGAGTGACCGCCGTAAATGATTTTTTATCGAAAGTGGCAGGCAAGGGGCGACAGCTTGCGGGATATTTTGGTGAATAATGTCCACATCAGCGTCGCCCCGCCTCCGCGCCCAGCTGGAACGGCAACGACCCCATCCACAGGTTCTCGGAGTCCGGCAGCAGACCGGTCGGCAGGTCCGCGCGGCGGCGGACCTTGAGCTTGCGGTACACGCGGGTCAGGTGCTGCTCCACGGTGCTGATGGTGATGTAGAGCCGGCGCCCGATCTCGCGGTTGGAGCAGCCCAGCGCCGCCAGGACCGCGACCCTGCGCTCGGCGGAGCTCAACGTGGCCAGGTCGTCCGGCTCCTCGTCACCCCCGGTGGCGGGCTCGGTGCCACCGTCACCCGCCGGGGCCGGGTCCAGCTGGGGCAGGAGGTGGCGGCGGCACAGCGCACCCGCCCCGCACGCCTCGGCCACGTGGACCGCGCGCTTGGCGATGACCTCGGCCGCGCCGGTCTCGCCCAGCTCGTCGTGCGTCGTGCTCAACGCGGCCAGGGCCAGGGCCAACTCGACCTGGTCGCCGGAGTCCTGGAGCAGCACCACCGCCTCGCGCAGCACGGCCAGCCGCGGCTTCGCCCCGGTGGCGGCGGCCAGCAGCCTCAGGGACGCGCCGCGCACCCGGGGCACGTCCGCCCCGGGCCGGTCGAGCTGCGCCAGTGCGAGTTCACCCGCCCGCTCGGGGTGCCGCAGGCGCACCAGCGCCTGCGCCAGGTCGGTCCGCCACGGCAGCAGCGCCGGCAGGTCGAGGTCCCGGTCCACGGCCAGGGCGCCGCACTCGTCGAAGTCCGCGAACGCCGCGTCCGGCCTGCCCGCCGCCAGGTGCGCGTGGCCGCGCGCCCGCAGGTACACCGCCCAGCTCGCGGTGTCGCGGGCCGCGAGCGGCACGCTGCGCCGCAGGTGGGCGCACGCGTCGTCGTGCTTGCCCTGCCACGCCGCGGACAGCACCAGCGCCGCCAGCGGCGAGGCGATCGCCGGGCCCCAGTCGTGCGGGGCCAGCGCGGTCAGGGCGAGCCGGGCGAGCCGCTCGGCGGTGGCCAGGTCGCCCTCCATGAGCGCCAGGTGGGCACGGGCGTCGGCGAACACGGCCTTCCACGCCGACGCCTGCCCCGGACCGACCTCCTCGCGCAGCGCGTCGCACCACTGGCGCGCCCGGGCGACCATGCCGCACGCGCCGAGCGCGAGCAGGGCGTGCACCGCCAGCTCGGGCGCGCTGTCGGGCGCCCACCGGCTGCGGAGGACCCACTCGGCGTACGCCGTCACCTCTTCGCGGTGGTCGCGCGCCGGCGCCGCACCGCGATCGCCGGGGAGCACCGCGGCGGCCACGGTCGGGTGCGCGGCGCGCACCCAGTCCAGCAGCACCCGGTGCTCGGTCATCGCCGGGGCGCCCGCCGGCCGGACGGCCCGCGCGGCGGTCTCCTCCAGCGCCCGCAGGGTCTCCTCGGCGCCCGCGGTGTCCCCCTGCCAGAGCTGGTAGCGCAGCAGGGCCCTGGTGTCCCGCGCGGTCAGGTGCCCCTCGCGGGCGGCGCGCCGCAGCGCGGGCAGGAGCCGGGCGACGACGGACGGCGAGGTGCGCCACTGCACGGCGGCCAGCGCGGCGGTCAGTCCGGCGGCCGCGGTCGGGTCCTCGCCCCCGATCGCGGTGCGGGCCAGCTTCAGGCAGTCGGCGGCGCGGTCGAGGTGCTGCTCGGCGAGCGCGCCCTCCGCCGCGTCGCGCAGCACGGACACCGCCCACGGCGCGTCGGCCGAGCCCGCCGCAACCAGGTGCGCGGCGATGTCGGCGCTGGGCAGGCCCTCGGCGAAGAGCAGTTCGGCCGCGGCGCGGTGCAGCCGGGTGCGCTCGGCCGCGGGCAGGTCGTCCAGCACCGCCGCCCGCACGGCCGGGTGCCGGAACCGGCCGTCGTCCAGCAGGCCGGCGTGGTCCAGCGCGGTCACCGCCTCCACCGCGAGCGGGACGCCCGGCAGCCTGCCCAGGACCTCGGGCCCGGGGTTCTCCCCGAGCACCGCGATCGCCCGCACGACGTGGAGCAGGTCGGGACCCCAGCGGCGCAGGCACGCCAGCACGGCCTGGCGGAACGCCTCGCCCACGACCACGTCGTGGTCGGGGTGGTCGAGCCGCGCCGCCAGGTGGTCCTGCACGAGCGCCTTGACCAGCACCGGGTTCCCCCCGGTCACGGCGTGGTAGAACGGCGCGCACCGGCTCGCGGTGGCGGGGTCCAGCGCGTCGGACACCAGCCGCGCGACCCCGCGCCGCGACAGCGGGGCCAGGCGCACCCCGGTGTACCACGGCATCCTGGTCAGCTCCGCCAGGGCGAGCGCGCTGCCCCGGCCGGGGTGGTCGGACGCGGTGAGCACGACCGCGATGCGCGCTCCCCCGACGCGGCGCACGAGGTAGAACAGGGTGTGCAGGCTGAGCGGGTCGGCGTGCTCCACGTCGTCCACCACCAGCACCACCGGCCGCGTGCGGGCCAGGTCGAGCAGGGCCTCCCCGGCGTCGCGGACCAGGTGCGGCGAGTTCCGGGCCCGCTCGGCGGTGTCCGCCCCCGAGTGCGCCACCGCGCCCAGCCCGGCCGCGGCCCCGCCCGCCATCGCGGTGGCGAGCTGGGACAGCACGCCGCCCGGCAGGCCGCGCTCGTCGCGCGAGCAGGTGGCGGCGAACACCAGCGCGCCGGCCGCGCGGGCCGGCTCGTCGAGCGCGTGGACGAGCGCGGTCTTCCCCCCGGCGCCGGGACCGCTCACGAGCACGACCTGTCCGCGCCCGTCGACCGCCGCGGCGATCAGCACCGTCAGCTGACCGAGGACCTGCTCGCGTTCCACCAGGCGCACAATTCCTCCCAGCCCCTCGTAACCGCCCGCGACCGGCCGTACGGCACCGCGCCGCTCCCCCGTTGTCCGGCGCCGGGTGGACGACCGGACAACCGCACGAGGCGTGAGCATAGATGAAGTGGAAAATCTTTTGGGGCTTCCGGGGAGGGAATAACCCTCACCCGAAAGAGATGACACATACCGGTGACTCGACCAATATTTATCCGAAAGGTTCTCGTATTCACGCCTGCCGCCACGACGGCTCACCCGAAAAATCGTAGTGGGTGTTCGCCACGCCATTACCGTCCGCAATCACGGTAATCCGGCGGTGAAGGTAAAGCCACCCGATCAGGTGGGTGCTCCCCGTTCGACCCATCGCTCCGCACGGGGTCGCGGCACCACGACCGCCCCGCGGGCGACGCGCTCGACGGCCGCGCCCAGGACGGCCACCACGCGGTCGTCGAACCCGCCCGCGGGCACACCGGCGAGGTCGGCGTGCTCGTCGGTCAGCGCGCGCCGCACGAACGCGGGCACGGCCGCGCGCAGCTCGACGGGCACGTGCCGCTGGTAGAACCCGATGGTGTCGCGGGTGAGCACCTCGGCCGCCCCGCTGTGGTCCCACTCGTGGTCGCGGACCTCGTCCCACAGCTCACGGGCCTCGACCGCGGAGTCAGGCAGGTACTCGTCCGGGACGCCGAGGAAGTGGGCGACGACCCGCCAGGCGTAGTGGTGGTCCTCCCGCTCCTCCGGGGTGGTCGGGACGCCGACGCGGTCCAGCGCGTCCAGGCCGCCGACGGACAGCGTGAGCACCGCGCCCGCGACGTGCAACTGGGACAGCGGCGGGTCCGCGCCGGGCCACCGGCCCGCCCTGGGCAGCAGCCGCCGCACCGCGGCGTGGGCCAGGCGGGTCTGCCGGCACAGCGGGACGATCCGGGCGCCGCTGAACGCCTCGGGGTCGGCCAGGCCGGTGAACAGCCGGGCGGCGCGGGTCAGCCGCTGGTGCGGCAGGCCGAGTTCGCGCGCCGCGTGCAGGGCGCGCGCGTTCGGGGGCGACAGGTAGGTGGCGACGAGCCCGGCGGTCGCCTGCACGGCGGCCAGGCCGGTCCCGTGCCGCCGGAAGAACGACGCGATCCGCCGCAACCGCTCGGGTCGAACCCACGGCGGCAGCCGCGGGGCGGCCTCCAGGAACGCCCGCACCGACGGCGGCGCGGCGGCCGGTCCGCCGGCGGCCGGTCCGCCGGCGGCCGGCGCGGGACCGGCCGACCCGGTGCGGGCCGGTCCGGGGCCGACCGGTCCGGGGCCGACCGGTCCGGTGCCGACCGGTCCGGTGCCCACCAGCCCGGTGCCCACCAGCCCCGTATCGATCAGCCCGACGTCGACCAGACCCGCGTCGACCAGTTCGACGTCGACCAGACCCGCGTCGACCAGTTCGACGTCGACCAGACCCGCGTCGACCAGTTCGATGTCGACCAGACCCGCGTCGACCAACCCCGCGTCCACCAGTTCGGCGTCGACCAGTTCGGCTACGGCGGTGTCGGCGCGGCGGTCGCCCCTGGAGCTGAGCGCGTCGCGGTAGGTGAGGTAGGACAGGCGCACGTCGGCTCCGTGGTCGGGGGGCGTTCCGGCCCCCGACCCTCCCAGGACCGGGCGACCCGGCAACCGGACGTCGCCGAGTTCACCCGTTCCGGTCCCGTACCGGGAAAACCGGTGCTAGAACTGCCTCAGCCGAAGGGAGAGGTGACATCCCCCGATCCGGCTGTCGGTGTTCAAGCCGATGGTGATCGGCGCGCCGGGGCGAACCGAGTGCCACTCGTCCTGCGGGAGCGAGTTGACGCACTGCGGCTTCCCGTCCTCGACCTCGGCCCAGAACCGGATGTCGAGCGCGACATCGGTTCGCCCGGACATCGCGAAGGTGAGGTTGCAGTAACCTCCCCGGTCATCGGTGTCGGCCCTGATGGCGGATCCGAACGTGTGGGTCGGCGTAATGGGGAGCGGGAACACCCCCGTATTACCGCACTGCCCCGAATGGCCCCCTGGGCTCACCGCCCAGCCGTAGGTCAGCGCGAGCCCGGTGAGGTTGCTCGCCAAATCGCGGACGCCGAAGGCGAGCAGGCAACCACCGCGCCGGCTGTCGGTGTCGACGAGGAGCGCGTTGGTCCAGTCCGGCGACGGCGCCCACTGCTGCCCCGGGCTGACGCACTGCTTGTCGTGCCCGTCGTAGTTGAACGAAATTCCCAGCTCCGCGGGCGTTGCCGCCGCCCTGGGCCCCGCTGCGGCGGTGCCGGCGGTGACCGTCGTGGCCAGTGCCAGCCCGCACGTCAACATCGCGAGAACCCTACCCGGTGAACGTCCCACTCGTGCTCCTCCGCTGTGTGCGATCACTGCCCCTTCGGGGCCGAACCCGGCACCGCGCGATCTCGATTTCCCGGGGCACGCCACTTCCGTGGAAATACCCAGGACATCGCCGGCGACCGGACCGGACGCCACTCTCCAGAAAACCGCACCGCCGGACAAGCCACTGTTCGGGCGAGGCGCGCCACCGCAAATTTCCACCACCGCGAAGCGGTTGTCGGTGCGGAATTCCGCATTTACTCGCGACTCACCGCAGTACGGCGGAGATGTCGCACCTTTTTTTCACCGCCGCGGGTGATGCGGCGATCGGCACCGGGGTGCCGGCGGGCGCGCCCGGCCGCCGGTGTGACGCAGACCCCGAACGGGATCAACTCGACGGTCCGCGGCGTTGTACCGGGTGATGACGAACATTCTCCGCTTCCGCGTCCTCGGCGACTCGCTCGCCTTCGGCGTCGGGTGCACGAGCGCCGAGCAGACGTTGGGCCACCGCCTGGCCGACGTGCTGCGGGCGGACGGTCACCGGGTGGACCTCGGGGTCCACGCGGTGTCCGGCGCGCGGTCGATCGACCTGGCCGAGCAGGTGCGCGAAGCCCTGCCCGGCGGCGTCGACCTGGCGCTGCTCGTGATCGGCGCCAACGACCTGACCTCGTTCACCCCACCCGCGATCGGCGCCCGCCTGCTGCACGACGCCGTCACCAACCTCCGCCGAGCCGGCGCCCGGGTCGTGGTGGCGACCGCGCCGGACCTCGGCATCGTCTCCCACGTACCGCCCGCCTACCGCGAGCTCGTCTCGCGGGCCAGCGAGATGTACGCGCGGGCCCAGGCCGACGCCGTCCGGATCGCCGGCGGCACGGTCGCGACGGTCGGCCCCGAGCTGTTCACCAGGTTCAAGACCGACCCGGCGCTGTTCTCCGGCGACCGCTTCCACCCCTCGCCCACCGGGTACGCGCTCATCGCGGACGCCCTCGCGCCGCACGTGCGGGACGCGGCCGCGAACCGCGCCGCGTAGGTCACGGAACGGCCTGCTCGACCTCCACCAGCTCGGTCAGGCCGCACACCCGCAGCAGCGGGACCAGCAGGCGGGCGGCCACGATCCGGATGTGGTCCGCGTGCTGGAACAGCACGTTGAGCGCGGCGCTGTCGAGGTAGCCGACCCCGGTGAGGTCGACCGTCAGCGGCGTGCCGCGCTCGACGCCCGCCGCCACCGCGTCGGCGAACCCGTCGACGTTGGACAGGTCGATCTCGCCGGACGCCGTCAACAGCGGCGTGCCACCGGGCGTCCGGGAGGGGACCAGGGCGAGTTCTGCGGTCATGGGGAGATCCTCACGTCCATCTCGACGGTGGTGCCGGTCGGTCCGGGTTCGACCGCCACGTCCGCCACGAGCGCGCGGATCAGTTCGAGGCCCCGGCCCCGGTAACCGGTGGTGTCCGGCACCGCCCGCTTCCAGTGCCCGTCGTCGGTCACGGTCAGGTGCAGCCGGTCCACCGCCACGGACGCCTCCAGGCGGATCACCCCGGCGGGCAGGTCGCGGTAGGCGTGCTCGACCGCGTTGGCGCACGCCTCCCCCGCCGCGATGAGCACGTTCTGGACCTGCTCCTCGTCCAGGCCGCAGCGGGCGAGCCAGGCGCGCAGCGCGTGCCGCGTGGGCGCGAGCTGCGAGGTGTGCGCCGGGAACTCCACCACCAGCGGCGCGGGGTGGCGGTAGACCAGCAGCGCCACGTCGTCCTCGTAGCCGTCGTCCGGGGCCAGGTCGGTCATCAGCCGGGTGGCCAGCTCGTCCACCGGGCTGGTCCGGCCGTCCCGGACCGCGGTGGCCGCCTCGGTGATGCCCTCGTCCAGCGGGCGCCGCCGCCGCTCCACCAGGCCGTCGGTGTAGAGCACGAGGGTGGCGCGGGGCGGCACGACCGCGGTGGCCTCGGGCCGCGGCCGCTCCGGGCGCACCGCCAGCGGGATCGAGCGGCCGCCGTCGAGCAGCTCGGTGACACCGTCGGGGTGGGCCAGGATGCCCGGGGGGTGGCCCGCCGCCGAGTAGACGAGCTCGCCGCTGGCCGGGTCGAGCACGCCGCAGAACACGGTGGTGGACAGCGCGCCGGGCAGGGTCGCGGCGAAGCGGTCCAGGGCGCTGAGCGCCTGGGCCGGGCCGGAGTTCTGGAGCAGCAGCGCCCGGCACGCGCTGCGCAGCTGCCCCATCACGGTGGCCGCCTGGAGGCCGTGGCCGACGCAGTCGCCGACCACGATGCCGATGCGCCCGTCGGGCAGCCCGATGGTGTCGTACCAGTCGCCGCCGACGCGCAGCGGCCGCGTGGCGGGCTCGTAGCGCACCGCGAAGCCGTCGTGCAGGTGCGGCGGGCCGAGGATCGCGTGCTGGAGCGCGAGCGCGGTCTCCCGCTGCTGGTCGATCTGGTGCACGCGGTGCAGGCCCTGGCCGAGGTGCCCGGCGAGCAGCACCAGCAGCGTCCGGTCCTCCGCCGAGAAGGGCCGGTTCTCCCCCAGGTCGACCCAGATGACGACCACGCCGCGGGGGTGCTCCAGCGCGATGCCCGCGTGCCCCGTCCCGTCCGCGTGCGGGACGAGCGGCGGCGCGGCGCGCATGGCCTCGGTCGACGCGCGCAGCGACGGCGGCAGGTCGCCCCACCGGGTGTCGCCGCCCGCGCACACCACCTCCGGCTCGACCCCCGCGCCGAAGGTGACCGCGACGGCGCGCCGCGCGCCCCACAGCGAGCGCAGCTCCTCCAGCGCGCCGCCCAGCGCCTCGGCCACCGTGTCCGCCCGGGACAGCCTCAGGCTCAGCGCGGCCATCGCCGAGTCCCGCTGCACGGCGTAGTGCTCCGCGGTGACGTCCCGGAACGTGCCCACGAACATGTGTCGGCCGGTGTCGGGGTCGTGGACGCGGCTGTAGGCGGCGGCCACCCACAGCCGGTGCCCGTCGCGGTGGTCCACCGGGATGGTGCCGGAGCCCGCGCCCTTGTGCAGCATCGTGGACAGCCCGGCGCCGACGTCCACGGCGTCCTCGGGGAGCCACGGGTGCGGCAGCGCGTAGGGCAGCCCTTCCGGGCCATGGCCCAGGATCTCGGTGAACGCGGCGTTGATCTCGACCACCGTGCCCTCCTCGTCGCTGACGAAGAAGCCCTCGTGCAGCGAGTCGGTCAGCGCCGTGCGCCACGCCGCGTGGTGGTTGCGCAGCCGGGCCAGCTGCACGTTCGCCCGCACCCGGGCCAGCAGGTCCGCCGCCGAGAACGGCTTGACCAGGTAGTCGTCCGCGCCGGCCTCCAGGCCCTCGATGGACGCCTCCTGGCCGGCGCGCGCGGACAGCAGCAGCACCGGGACGCCGGCCGTGCGCTGGTCGGCGCGCAGCGCGGCGACCAGCGCCAGGCCGTCCAGGTGGGGCATCATCACGTCGCTGATGATCAGGTCCGGCCGGTGCAGGCGCGCGGCGTCCAGGGCGGCGCGGCCGTCGGTGACCGTGGTGACCGCGTAGGCGGGCGTGAGCAGCCGCCGGAGGTACTCGCGCATGTCGGCGTTGTCGTCGGCGATGAGCACCCTGGTCGGGGCATCGCCCGCGTGGGTGGGCGGGACCGCGCCGCGGCCGTCGCCGTCGCTCGCGAGGGGGTCGGCGGGTGCGTCCTCGACGGGCAGCCAGCGCAGCGCCTCCTGCACGAACGGCTCGGCCGTGCTCGACACCGCGGCCGGTCCGCCGGGCGCGCCCGGCGCGATCGCGTCCGGTGGCAGGTGCGCGGAGCCGAACGGCAGCCGGATGGTGAACTCGGTGCCCACGCCCTCGGTGCTCTCGGCGGTGATCGTGCCGCCGTGCAGGCCGACCAGCTCGCGCACCAGCGCCAGGCCGATGCCGCTGCCCTCGTTGGAGCGGGACCGGACGTTGTCGATGCGGTGGAACCGCTCGAACAGCCGCGGCTTCTCGTGCTCGGGCACGCCGGTGCCGGTGTCGGCGACGGTCAGCACGGCGTGGCCGTCCGCCTCCCCCAGCGAGACGCGGACCGAACCGTCGAAGGTGTACTTGAGGGCGTTGCTGAGCAGGTTCAGCACGACCTTCTCCCACATCTCCCGGTCCACGTGCACGGGAGCGCCCAGCGGCGGGCAGGTCACCTCGAACACCAGGCCGGCGCGCTCGACCGCGGACCGGAAGACGCTGGCCAGCTCGGCGGTGAACGCGGCGAGGTCCACCGGCTCGTAGCGCGCCCGCGTCCGGCCCGCCTCGATGCGGGAGAAGTCCAGCAGCGTGTTGACCAGCTTGCCCAGCCGCAGGCCGTTGCGGTGGATCGCCTCCAGCTCCTCCCGCACCCGCTCGTCGGCGTTCGCCGGCAGCCGCTCGCGCAGCTCCTGCACCGGGCCCATGATCAGGGTCAGCGGGGTGCGGAACTCGTGGCTGACGTTGGAGAAGAACGCGGTCTTCGCGCGGTCCAGCTCGGCCAGCTCCTCGGCGCGGCGCTGCTGGTCCTCGTAGGCGATCGCCGCGTTGACCAGTGCCGCGGTCTGCCGCGCGACCAGCTGGAGGAACGCCTCGTAGGCGTCGTCGAGCGAGCGGCCCGCGCTCGCGGCGAGCACCATCACGCCCACCGGCTCGCCGCCCGCGTCACCGGCCAGCGGCAGCACCATCGCCTCGGTGGGCGGGGTGCGCCAGCCGCCCGGAGGCAGCTCGCCGAACCGCTCGACCACGTCCCGCACCACCACCGGGAGACCGGTCTCCAGCACCTCGCGCAGCGGCCACCCGGCCGCGCCCCCGCGCCGGGTCCCGGGAGGACTGGTCGCGACCAGCGCGGGCTCGTCCGCCCCCGGCCGGCACAGGTGGACGGCGGCGAACGGCACGTCCGCGCCCGCCCGGCCCAGCGCGGCGGCCACCAGGTCGCACGCCTCCGCCACGCTGCGCGCGTTGCCCGCCTGCGCCCCGAGGTCGTGCAGCACGGCCAGCCGCCGTTCGCCGACCACGCGCTCGGTGGTGTCGCTGACCGCGGTGAACACGCCCCGCACCACGCCGTCGTCGTCGTGCAGCGGGCTGTAGGAGTAGGTCCAGTAGGTCTCCTCCGAGTAGCCGTGGCGGTTGACCGGCAGCAGGAGGTCCTCGGACCAGGTCGCCTCGCCGGAGTCCATCACCGACCGCAGCATCGGGCCGATGGTCTGCCAGATCTCGCTCCACACCTCCTCACCGGGCTTGTCCAGCGCGGGGTGCTTGCTTCCCAGCAGCGGCAGGTAGGCGTCGTTGTAGAGGAACCTCAGCTCCTCGTCCCACCACACGATCATGGGGAAGCGCGAGGTGAGGCAGATCCGCACGGCCGTCTTCAGCGCGGCGGGCCACGTCTCCGGCGCGCCGGTGGCGCCGCGCGCCCACGGGTGCGCGCGCATCCGCCGGGCCATCTCGCTGCGGCCGGGGAACACCAGGTCGGCCGGGGTCACCGCGGCACCTCCCCCGCTACGGCGCCGTGGGACCGGGGTGAGGGCCGCACGTCACCCCTCGGAGGCGCGGACGACCGCGCACGTGTGTTCGGGGAAGCTGACACCGGTCACCCCAGGCTGATCGGTCGGGCACATGCCAGGCATCTTTCCCCGTGCGCGCACGATCTACACGACAGGACGGCGGGTTCACGCCGACCGTGTCGGACGACCGGGTCCGACGACCGGGTCCGGGCCGAGTTGCGCCGGACGGGCGGTCCGGGTTATCCACGGTCGTGACCGTTGCCGAGAACGACCCGTCGCCGCCGGCGACGCCCACCGCCGGGCGCGGACGGGCCGGGCTGCTGATGTTCGCCGTGTTCGCCGCCGCCCAGGCGACGATGGTGCTGGCGTCGGTGCTGGTGCTGCTGCCGTTCACCGCGGCCGACCCCGCGCTGCTCGACGACGGCGGGCTGCCGCCCTGGCCGCTGCTGACGCTGCTGGTCGTGCCGATCACGCTGGCCGCGCTCGTCGCGGTGGCCGGGACGGCGTGGCTGGGCGGCGGGCCGCGGGCCGGGCGGGCGCGGCGCGAGCTGGCGTTCCGCTGGAACTGGCGCGACCTGGGCATCGGTCTCGGGCTGGGCGCGGGCGGGCTGGCGCTCACCCTGCCCGCGGCGGCGCTGTGGGCGAGGTGGGTCGGCGACGAGCAGGCCACGTCCGCGGTCGGCGACGCGTTCGCCGGTCGTGAGCTGGGCCCGCTGCCCGCGGTGGTCGCCTTCCTCGCCGTGTGGCTCATCGCGCCCCTCGGGGAGGAGGTGCTGTTCCGGGGCGCGCTGTGGCGGGCGCTGGAGCGGTGGGGCTGGAACCGCTGGGTGGTGTTCGCGGTGACCAGCGCCGTGTTCTCCCTGGCACACCTGGAACTGCTGCGCACCCCGCTGCTGCTGGTGCTGTCCATCCCGCTGGGCCTGGCCCGCCTGCTCACCGGCAACCTGCTCGCCTCGGTGGTGGCCCACCAGGTCAACAACTTCCTGCCCGCGGTGGCCCTGCTGCTGGTCACCACCGGCGCCCTGCCGGGCTGAGCCCAGCTCGACCGGCCCGCCACCCGTCCGGGTGGCGGGCCGGAACCGTCAGTCCTTCCAGGGCATCTCGCCGCGCATCCCCTCGTGGATGGCGTAGGCGTTCTTGACCGCCGCCTTCAGCGCGCCCTCCACCCACCGGCGGTGCCGCCGGTCGCACGCGTCGTTGGCGAACCACACCCGGTTCACCGGCCGGATGACGTCCTCGTAGAAGCCCTCGCTCATCTCGAAGGCGCGGAACAGCGGGCCGATGCCGCAGGCGTACCAGTCCAGCGCCCAGTCCTTGTAGACGCCGAACTCGAAGGTGTCCCTCGCCTCGGGGTGGATCTTGGCCAGGTCCTCCAGCGCCTGCGCCACGCACTCGTCGCCGGCCAGCGGCGTGTAGGGCATGCTGTCCTGCTCCCAGCAGTAGGACGCGATCATCACGCCCTTGCGGAACCGGCGGTCCTGCCCGGCCGGCGGGTAGACCACGTTGCGGATCGCCAGGTCGGTGACGGTCAGGCCGTGGGTGATGCCGTACGCGCTCTCCCACCAGCGCTCGCTGAACTGCATGAACAGCTTGTGCGCGCGGCCGTAGTAGGTGTTGCGGATCGCGTACCACTTGTCCGAGTCGAGCCCGCTGATCTCCATGTGGCGCAGGCTGGCGAACGGGACGGTGACGATGCACTCGTCGGCGGTGACCACGTGCGACTGGCGACCGGTCCGGTAGTGCACGCGCACGTCCGCGTCGCCCTGGTCGACGGCGTGGACCTGGGCGCCCAGCCGGATGTCGTCCATCAGCCGCTCCTCGAACGCGCGCGGCAGGCTGTCCGCGCCGTCGACGATGTAGACGAGGTCGCCGAACACGTCCTCGTAGAAGTGCGAGAACCACTCGACCAGCGAGAAGTGGTAGCGGCCCTCCAGGTTGAACAGCGGTCCGAGCATGGACAGCGCGCCGTCGCTGAGACCGCGCTCCTTGAGGTAGCCGAGCAGGGTGTACCGGTCGTAGTCCGTCAGGATCCGGTGCCACGCCTTGTCCTGGTCCTCCTGCTCCATGATGTCGACGAGCGGCTTCACCGTGTGCCGCAGCAGTTCGTGCGGCGCTTTGTCCGCCTCGTCGGGCAGCAGGTCGAAGTTGAACTGGTCGGCGCTGAAATCCCGGCGGCGCACGCCTTTTCCCTGGAGGTACACGAACGTGTCCTCGTCGTACATCGGGAACGGCTGGGTCGCCAACCCGAACCGGTCCCGGATCAGGTGCTGCACCAGCGGGTGCTGCTCGGGGAAGCGCATCGCGCCGAACTCGCCGTACATGTCGCCCGCGAACCCGCGGTGGGTCAGGATCCGGCCACCCAGCCGGTTCTGCCCCTCCAGGATGGTCACCTCGTGACCGGCCTCCTTGAGCAGCAGACCGGCGGTCAAGCCGGCCATCCCCGCGCCGACGACGACGATCCGCCGCTTCGGCGCCGAGCTTTCCGGCAAACCCTCCCGGAGCAGGTCGAGGACTTCCAGCGTCATGAGGTCACCTCACCGTTGTGCGATATCCACCGCGTACCGCGGAAATGACAGGAGAGGCGGCCATCCTCGAATATGGACCGTACTCGCGCGGATGACGGACGACCACACCCCGATGGGGTGAGCCTGGTTTACCGTGGAATAAGGAAAAAGAACGTGCGGAACGCGGTCCCGGGGTGCCGGACGGATGCGGCTGCCACCGAACGGGTCGCCGGGGTCACTCGGTCAGGTGGCGGGGCGCGTTCTCGGGCCGGCCCGGGTGTTCCCGGACGGGTGACGGGGCCACATCGGGTGCACCCGGTCGTGACGGCGCCCCGACCGGATCCGCGGGAAGCGGTCGGTCGGGGCGCCGGAGCCACGCCGGGGCGCGGCGGTCTAGGTCAGGACGAGCGACAGGCCGTAGGCGGCCAGGATCGGGTTGACCTCCTGGTAGAAGGTGGTCCCGCCGGTCGAGCAGTTGCCCGAGCCGCCCGAGGTCACGCCCTGGGCCTGGTTGGAGCTGAGCCACGAGCCGCCGGAGTCGCCGGGCTCGGCGCAGACGTTCGTGCGCGTCAGGTTGTAGATGGTGCCCTGCGGGTAGTTCACGGTCTGGCCGCGGGCCTCGATGTAGTTGCACCGCACGCCGGTGGTCGAGCCGGAGCGGCACACCCCGGAGCCCACCGGGACCTGCGCGGAGCCGCGCACGTAGTACCAGTAGCCGTCGTAGCCCTCCATGTAGCCCCAGAGGTTCACGCCCGCGACGGTCCGCACCCACGCGTAGTCGTAGTAGGGGAACGTGGAGCCCGCGAAGTAGCCGTAGAGCGCGCCGTACTGGTCGGTGGCCTGCGCACCGGGGGTGCCGCAGTGGCCCGCGGTGACGAAGCCGCCGTGCACGGCGAAGCCGATGGAGCACCGGCCCGCGTTGTTGATCCAGTACGGCCAGCCGCCGACGACGTCGGCGTACGGCACGGGCGAGTGGTCCTCCTCGACCACGCGCACGGCGCCGTGGACGGCCTTGGCGGTGGCGAGGAAGGACTCCACCGCCGCGTCGACCCGGTGGCGGTTGACCGTGACGACGACCGCGTTGGTCCGCACGTCGACGTACCAGCCGTTGACGCCCGCCGGCGCGGCCTTGCCCGCCTGGCGGTCGATGGCCGTCTTGGCGGCGTCGAGCTGGGCGTAGGTGTGCGCGACGGGCACGACGGTGACGTCGAGGCCGGTCCTGGCGGTGGCGGCCTCACCCGCGACCGCGACCGCGAGCCTGCCGGTCGCGGGGTCGAACCAGCTGCCCGCGTACGAGGAGCCGTAGAGCTTGCGGGCGAGGAGTTCGGCGCCCCGGGCCTTCTCCTCCTGGGCCAGGCGCGTCTCGACGCCCTGGGAGGTGAGGCCGAAGTCGCGCTTCATCGCCTCGGCCATGCCGAGGGACGCGCGGGGCGCGGAGGTCGAGGAGGTGGCGACGACCTCGGCCGGGGCGGCGGCCGCGGGCAGGGACGGCACGGCGAGACCGACCGCGAAGACGACCGCGCCGACTAATCGGACAGTGCGTGAAGAAGTCACTTGAGCAGCCCTTTCACACCTGGGAGCAGGGGGTGCACCGGCCGTTCGCCCGGGGGGTTGGTGCGCGGAGTTCCGAGGCGGGCCGGTGTCGGTATGAACAAACCAGATGATCAACCATAAGGTTACTTTCTCACTCGATGCACCCGTACCGCCGAGTCGGTGGTGTTCCCGGCGCGGCCCGAGCGGACCGACCGGCGATCGATCACCCCTGGTGACGTTCGTGCCGGGCATCGGGCGGGTAACCCCCGGGCGGACGCTCGTCCACCGTTCGCGGACGCGACACCGCCGTCCGATCGGAGCCAGACCGGCACATCGAGGTGGAGCCTTGTCCGGTGAAATCGGAATAACTTTCACGTCCAGCCGTGCGGACGAGGCTCACGAACCTCCGGGGCGGGTGTCCGCACCGGCTCGGGGACTGCGCGCGGGCTGGGCGATGGTGGCCGTGTTCCTCACCGCCGGCGCGGTGCTGCTGCTGGTCGCGGCACTGGTGCTGCTCCCCTTCGCCTTCGCCGACCCCGAGGTGCTCGACGGGCCGCTGCCGTCGTGGCCGCTGCTCGCCCTGCTGGTCGTGCCGCCGTCGCTGGCGGCGCTGGCCGCGCTGGTGGGCACCGTGGTGGTCGGCGCGGGCCCGAGAGCCGGGCGCGTGCGCCGCGAACTGGCCCTGCGCTGGGACCCCGTCGCCGTCAAGAAGGGCGTCCAGCTGGGCTTCGGCGGCCTGCTGCTCGCGATCCCGGCCGCGGCGCTGTGGACCGCGTGGGTGGGCGACGACCAGGCCACCTCGGCCGTCGGCGAGGAGTTCACCGACCGGCTGCTCGGCCCGGTGCCCGCCCTGGTCGCGTTCGCCGCCCTGTGGCTGCTCGCCCCGCTGGCCGAGGAGGTCCTCTTCCGGGGCGTGCTCTGGCGGGCGCTGGAGCACTGGCGCTGGAACCGCTGGCTCATCTTCACCGCCACCACCGCGGTGTTCGCCGTCGCGCACCTGGAACTGCTGCGCACCCCCCTGCTGCTCCTGCTGTCGGTGCCCATCGGGCTGGCGCGGGTGTTCACCGGCAACCTGCTCACCTGCGTGGTGGCCCACCAGGTCAACAACTTCCTGCCCGCCGTGGCGCTCCTGCTCACCACCACCGGCGTGTGGTGACCGCCACCGGAATTGTCGGGGGTCGCCGATAACGTCCGCGTCGAGCGGAAGGAGGGGACCGTGGGGGACCCGGACGAGGTGGTCGAGCGGTTGCGGCGGATCTGCCTGGCGCTGCCCGAGGCGGTCGAGGAGCCGGCGTGGCGGGGCACGCGGTGGCGGATCCGCGCCACGACGTTCGCGCACGTGCTGGAGGTCGAGGGCGGCGATCCGCCGTCGTACGCGAAGGCGGCGGGCACGGACGGGCCGGTGAGCGTGATGACGTTCCGGTCGGAGGGGGCGGAACTGGGCGCGCTGAGGCACGCCGGTCACCCGTTCTTCTCCGTGACGTGGGCGGAGAACGTGATCGGCGTGGTGCTGGACGAGGACGTGGACTGGGAGGAGGTCACCGAGCTGGTGACCGAGAGCTACTGCGCGTCGGCGCCGCAGAAGCTGGTGGACCTGGTGCACCGGCCGGCCGAGGTCTGACGGGGCGCCGAGCCCCGGAGGCGACACGCTCCGGAACGACCCGTGCCGCCTCCGGGATTCCCGCTTGCCCATCCCACTGGAAGACATCTAGAGTTCTAGATGTGTCAACCGATGAGATGTCGTTGATGGCCGAGCCCGACGCGACCGGCCGGTTCGGGCGGTTCGGGGGCCGTTACCTGCCCGAGGCGCTGGTGCCCGCCGCCAAGGCGGTGGAGGCGGCGTTCCGCGAGGCGTGGTCCGACCCCGCGTTCACCACCGAGTACCACCGGCTCCTCACCACCTACGCGGGCCGCCCGACACCGATCACCGAGTGCGCCCGACTGTCCGGCGCGCTGGGCGTGCGCGTGCTGCTCAAGCGGGAGGATCTCGCCCACACGGGGTCGCACAAGATCAACAACGTGCTGGGCCAGGCCCTGCTCGCCCGCCGGATGGGCAAGCGCAAGCTGATCGCCGAGACCGGAGCCGGCCAGCACGGCGTCGCCTCCGCGACCGCCGCGGCGCTGCTGGGCCTGTCCTGCACCGTCTACATGGGCGAGACCGACGTGCGGCGCCAGGAGCTGAACGTCTTCCGCATGGGGTTGCTGGGCGCGGAGGTGGTGCCCGTCGCCTCGGCCACCGGCACCGGCACGTTGAAGGAGGCGACCAACGCCGCGCTGCGCGCCTGGGTCGGCGAGACCGAGGAGGCGCACTACTGCATCGGCTCCGTCATGGGCCCGCACCCCTACCCGTGGCTGGTGCGGGAGTTCCAGCGGGTGATCGGCGACGAGGCCCGCGCCCAGTGCGCCGAGCTGCTGCCGACCGCGGTGCCGGACGTGGTGGTCGCGTGCGTCGGCGGCGGGTCGAACGCGGCGGGCACGTTCGCCGGGTTCGTCGACACGCCGGCCGGGCTCGTCGGGGTCGAGGCCGCCGGCGGCAGCGCGGTCGACAAGGGCGTGCCCGGCGTGCTGCACGGGTTCACGTCCCACTTCCTCCAGGACGAGTCTCAGGTGCTCGAAGCGCACTCGATCTCCGCCGGCCTCGACTACCCCGGCGTCGGCCCGGAGCACGTGCACCTCGCCGAGACCGGGCGCGCCCGCTACCCCAGCGTCACCGACGAGCAGGCGCTGCGGGCGCTGGAGCTGGTCACGCGGTTGGAGGGCATCCTGCCCGCCCTGGAGTCGGCGCACGCCCTGGCGTGGGTGGTCGACGCCGCCGCGACCGGTGAGCTGCCGCCCGGCTCGACGGTCCTGGTCACGCTGTCCGGCCGGGGAGACAAGGACGTCCGGCAGATCAGGGAGGCCCTGCGATGAGCATTGCCGGTGTGGCCGAACACCTCAGGGCGGCCGGGCGGCCCCTGCTGGTGCCCTACGTGATGGCTGGGGTCGTGCCCGACTGGGTCGAGCTGGTGCGGGACGTGGCGGCGGCCGGGGCCGACGCGGTCGAGGTCGGGCTGCCCTTCTCCGACCCGATGCTCGACGGCCCGACCGTGCAGTGGGCGGCCGCGCGGGCGCTCGAACGGGGCGGGCGGCCGCGGGCCCTGCTCGACGAGCTGGCCGGGCTCGACCTCGACGTGCCGCTGGTCGTGATGACCTACGCGAACGTGGCGACCACGCTGGTGCCGGAGCACGGGGTGGCCGGGTTCGTCGACCACCTGGCGGCGGTGGGCGTGCGGGGCGTGATCGTGCCGGACCTGCCGCTGGAGGAGTCCGCGGAGTACCGGGCACGAGCAGCGGCGGCCGGGGTCGACGCGGTGCTGCTGGCGGCGCCCTCGTGCGACGACGACCGGTGCCGGGAGATCGCGCGGGCCTCGGCGGGGTTCGTCTACTGCATGAGTTCGATGCGCGTCACCGGCGAGCGGGACGACCTGGCCGCGAGCGCGGTGACCAACGCCCGCCGCCTCAGGGGGATGACCGACCTGCCGGTGATCACCGGGTTCGGCATCTCCACACCCGCGCAGGCGGTCCGGGCGTGCGAGGACGCGGACGGCGTGGTGGTGGCCTCCGCGCTGGTGCGGCTGCTGGCCGACGGCGGGCCCGCCGGGGCGGTGGTCGAGGCCGTGGCGGGGTTCCGCGCCGCGCTATCCTCGGCGTCCCAGCGGAGTGAGGGAGCGCCCTGAGGTGAACGGCCGGCGGTCGGGCCTGGAGTCGCGGGTGCCCAAGTACCTCGCCATCTACCGGGTGCTGGCCGACCGGATCGCAGGAGGGCACTACCCGGCCGACGCGCCGCTGCCCGCGCAGCGGGAGCTGGTCGAGGAGTTCGACGTCTCGCTGATGACCGTCCGGCAGGCGATTCAGGCGCTGGAGGCCGACGGCCTGCTGGAGACGCGGCACGGTGTGGGCACGTTCGTCCGGGCGCCCGGCTTCTCCTACGGCCTGACCGGGTTGCGGAGCCTGGCGCAGGAGCTGGTGGAGCAGGGCATCGAGCTGGAGACCGAGGTGCTCGGCGCGGACCTGGTCGACCCGCCCGCGGACGTGGGCGCGCGCCTGCGGGTCCCGCCGGGTGGTCGGGTGCTGGCCGTCGAGCGGTTGCGCGGCGCCGGCGGGTCGCCGCTGCTGCTCCAGACCTCGTACCTGGCGCCGGGGGTCGGGGGTCGGGTCGACGTCGAGCGGTTGCGCGAGCGGTCGCTCTACCTGGTGCTGGAGGAGCTGGGCACGCCGGTGCGGGAGGCGAGCGAGACGATCCGGGCGGTCGCGCTGACCCCGCCGCAGGCGGAGGTGCTCGGCCTGCCACCCGGTTCGCCGGCCCTGCTCAGCTGCCGGCTTAGCCGCGGTGACGGCGGCGTCCCCCTGGTCGACGACCGCGCGCTGCTGGTCGGGGACACCGCGATCACCGCCGAGCGTGCGGCCTCGGGCACCGAGCTGTCCTACGGGCCGCCGTCCTGAACGTGCAACTCGGGGGTCCTGAACGTACGACACGGTGGGCCTGAACGTACGACACGGTGGGCCTGAACGTACGACTCGCGGGACGTCGGGGCTGTGAACAGGTGGTTGGGGGGTATGCGCGTCGTCTGCGGTAGCCGCCTGAACGGCGCTGGGAACGCCGCAGAACCGACCACGGGCCCCGGGAACGTCCGGGGTACCGGCCGGGGCAGGAACTACGCCGTGCGCCCAGCCGGGTCACTGGAACGGTGTGGGGTACCAGGGGGGCGGGGTGTGCCAGCGGGGGCCTTCGGGCCGTTGTCCCCCGGTGGTCATGAACTCGTGGGCGGCACGGCGTACGACGGCGGCCGGGATTTCGGAGTCCGGCGGGTATTCGGTGTCGGCCGACATGAAGTAGTACAGGATCGGTTCGGCTTCGGCCCATTCCGGTCCGGGCGTGGCTTTGCCGAACCACAGGCCCTCCGACGAGGAGTAGATCAGGGTTCCTTGGTTCGTGCTGCCGCGCAGTCCCACGCTCAGCGCCACCTGGTGTGCGGGCCCGTCCGCCGGTTCGGCCAACCTGAATTCGATCAGGGTCCGGTAACCCCATTCGGCCGCCTGGTTCAACACGGCGTCCAGTTCGTCCGCCGTGGCGACCGTCTCCGGTTGGTCTTTGGCGGGGTCGTACGCCGCGATCAGCGCCACCACGGTTGTGCTCCTCCTGTGTAGCGTTTGTGGAAACGGGTGCCGTTGGGCAACTGCCCGTGCACTGTGAGCGTGGAACCCTCGGGCAGCAGAACAGGCACGAGGGTGTCGCAACTGTCGGGGAAGTTGCGGCAGGGCGTGTTGTTGATGACCACTTCGGCGTGGGTGATCCCGTTCGCCGCCATGTGCGCGGCCACCTTCATCTCCACATCACCCGACCGTCGGGTGCCCGTGCGCAGTCCCATGCGCGCGAGCTGGCTCTGCACCAGCGCCGAACGGGGGTCGAACCCGCTGGTGACCGGCTCTGCCGTGCCGTCCGCCGAGTTGATCCACTGTCCCACGGTCTTCTGCCCGCTCCCGGTGACGACAGGAGGGGGCAGCGTACGACGGATCGCCTCCACCCGTTCACGCGACATCGCGACCGGTTCGGCCCGGCCGACCGGCGGTCGTTGCGACGGCTGCACCGGGGGTGGCTGCGTCGGGGGCCGTGCGGGCAGTAGAGCGATCGGGGCCGGTCCTGGGGTGCTGGTGACCGCCAGGTGGTCCGCGTGGCTCTGGGCGGCTTTCACGGCTTCGTTCAGCAGGGGCCAGTAGTGGCCCTTGCAGGCGTCCACCACCCCGCCGAACGCGGCCAGCACCCGTGCCCCGTCCGCGTCGAGGTGCCGCGCGCCCTCCAACGCGCGAGCGAGCATGTCGTGTGCCTCCTGGGCCAGGTCTTCCGCCTGTTCGAGCGCGGCCCGTGCCTGCTCGCCCTTCGCGCAAGCGGCCCGGACCTGTGCCGTCACCTCCCGGGTTGACGCCATCCTGTCCACCCTTCCCCACCGCGCGAGCGTGGCACAGGGCACCGACAGCCACCGACAAGCCGGGACCCACCAAGGGGCCACGGGTACGACGCGGTGGGTCTGGACGTACGACTCGCGCCGGGGCGTCAGGGGGTGGTGGCGTCCAGCCAGGCCCGGTGGGCGGCGGCTCGGGTGAACTCGCGGACGTGGAGGCCGGCTCTCAGCCAGGCCAGCGGGAAGGCGTCGCCCGCGTCGCGGACGACGCGGCCGAACGCGTCGCGCTCGCGGTCGCGCGAGGTGGCGGCGAGGTCGGCCAGCAGGTCGGCGGTGGTGGTCAGGCCGTTGGCGGTCAGGGTGGTCACCTCGCGGGAGGTCGACGACACCGCGGCCACCGCCCGGCCGCCCAGGGCGATGCGGTGCAGCACGTTCGCCAGGGGGCGCAGCGGGGGTGGGGTCCGGCTGGCGGGGGTCAGGGTGGGGTTGGCGTTCGGTGGGGGTGGGGGTGCCGGCTCGTGGGCGTGGCTGCCCAGGTGGGAGTGCTGGAGGCGGTCCAGGCCCAGGTCCACGTGGTGGCGCAGGTCGGTGGGCAGGTCCAGGTCGCCGGACACGGCCAGGGCGGTGGCGGTGCCGGGGCGGTCGGGCAGCAGGCGGGCTACGACCTTGAGGCGCAGGCCGGTCGCGGTCGACAGGACGCGCAGGTTGTCGTGGGCGCGGTCGCCCGCGCCGATCAGGTCCACCCGGGCATCGCCCACGGCCACGCTCAGGGCCGGGCCCGCCGGACCCAGCACTGCGGCGTCGAGGAACAGCAGGTCGGCGGCTGCCGGGCGGTGGGTGTCGGGGCGGGTGCGGGCCTGGTGGGCGCGGTCCACCTGGTCGGTCAGGGGTCGGGTCCACAGGGTGGCCAGGGGTGGCTCGTCCCAGGCCGCGCCGGTGGCGGCCACCGCGCGGACCGCCTTGCCGGCGCCCAGCCGGTGGTCCGGTGACGCCGTGCCGCCGGACAGCAGGAGGCCCGCGCGTCCCAGCTGCCGGTGGGTCAGACCGGATTCGCCGACGGCGACCGGTCCGCCGGCGGCGGCCGCGACGCGTTCGGGTCCGCCGGGGGTGATCGCGGGCACCGTCCACAGTCGACCGGTGTCGTCCACCAGGTGCGTGACCACGCCGCCGTAGCCGGAGGTCGCCACCACCGGTTCGGTGCACAGGCCGTGCAGGCGCAGGGCACCGATCGGGTGGTACTCGCGTCGCGCCGTGCCGCGCAGTTCGGCCGGGTCGCCGGTGCCGGTGCGCAGGTCGTGGCACAGGAGCATCAGCTCGACCAGGTCGGCGGTGAGCACCTCGCGGTCGAACGACGAGTCACCGGTGCGGGCCGCGGCCAGGGACGAGGCGATGCGCAGGCCGGTGGTGGCGGCCCGGTGCAGGCCGGTCACGCGTCCGGTGTGGACGGCCCGCAGCAGTTCGGCCCGCACCACCGCGCCGCTGCCGGTCGCGCCGGAGCGCAGGATCGTGGCGCACGCCTGCCACAGCGCGGTGGCCGCCTGCCGCTCGGTCTCGGTCACCGGGGAGGGGGACGGTGAGGAGGTGGAGGGAGGTGAGGGAGTGGGGGAAGGCGAGGAAGCGGGATCGGGGATGAGGGAGGTGGCTGGAGGTGTGGGGGCGGCAGGAGCCGGAGCCTGCGGCGGGGTGTCCGGTTCGGCGATGTCGGCCGCGGCCACCGCGATGCCGCGGTGCAGGCACTTCGGCGCGAGCAGGCAGGAGCAGACCAGGTCGGCCGCGGCGGTCAGGACGCCGTCGCGCAGGGTCCAGGTGAGGGTGGTCTCCGGGTCCAGTTCGGCGCGGGCGGTGTCCGGGGAGCCGGTCACCGTCCACGAGGCGGTCCTGTCCAGGGCCGCGTCCACGCGCTTGCGCAGGCGCGGCGGCAGCGCGTCGAGCACGTCCGCCACCACGACGGGCGCCACCGGCGGCAGGGTCGTTCCCAGGGTCATCCGCGCACCTTCTCCCCCACCCAGCGGGCCAGTTCCGCCGGGCTCAGCGCGGCCACCGGCATCCCGGCCGCCACGAGCGCGCCGGCCACGGACGCCGAGTACCGCGCGACGCCCGTGTCGTCCAGGCTCGCACACCCCAGCACGGTCACGCCGGAGGCCACCAGTTCCCGCACCTGCGCGACCAGCGGCGCGACCGGCCCGCCCTCCTCGAAGTCGCTGATCAGCACCACCATCGTCCGCTCCGGCACGGTCACCAGGGTCCGGGCGTGCCGCAGCGCGCCCGCGATGTGCGTGCCACCGCCCACGCGCACCTCCAGCAGCAGGGACAGCGGGTCGGCCACCCGCTCGCTCAGGTCCACCACCTCGGTGGAGAAGGCCAGGAACCTCGTCGACAGCGCGGGCACCCCGGCGAACACCGACGCGGTCAGCGCCGCCCACACCGTGGACGCCTCCATCGACCCGGACACGTCCACCACGAGCACCAGCCGCCAGTCGGCCGACTTGCGACCGCGCGTGCGGAACACCGGCCGCTCCGGCACCACCAGCACCCGCCCCGAGGCGTCCCGGCGCGCGGTGGCCAGGTTGGCGCGCAACGTGCGCGGCAGGTCGAGGCCGCCGCCCGGCCGGCGGGTCGGGGTGGGCAGCCGCAGGCCGGTCAACGCGGGCCGCACCCGGTTGGCCAGCTGCGCGGTCAGCTCCCGGACCAGCCGCGCCACCAGGGGCCGCAGCCGGGCCACGGCGCCCTCCGACAGGCCGCCCGCCAACGACAGCACGGTGCGCAGCAGCTCCACCGAGGGGCGCACCGACCCGGGGTCGATCTCCAGGGCCGCCTCCAGGCGACCGCCTTCCGCGGCCGCGGCCAGCACCTCCTCGCGGACGCCCTCGCCGAACAGCTCCCGCAGCTCCTCCGACCACTCCCGGACGTCCGGGAAGGGGCTCGAGCGGTCCGCGCCGAGGTCGCCGCCGGACGCGCCCTCGCCCCGGTCCGCCCCGTACAGCTCGTCCAGCGCCGCCGCGTAGCGCGCCGCGCCCGCCGGCCGTTCGCCGCGGGCGCCGAGCACCAGCCGCCACCGCACCGCCACCGGCAGGCCGGTGGGGTCGGCCACCGCGGCGGGCGGCCCGGCGACCGGTTCGTCCACAGCGGACCGCGGCGCCCCCAGGCCGTGCGCCAGCAGGGCCCGCGCCCCGGCGCGCTCGGCCTCCAGCCAGGTCGCGAGCAGTTCGGGGTCGGGCGCGCCGAGCCGGTCGACCGCCGTGCCGGTCCGCTCCTCGACCACCGCGAGCACCCGGGCCCGCGCGGCGGGGCCGATCGAGGTGAACGCGCCGCGCAACGCGGGCAGCCGGTCCAGGAAGTCCTGGTCCGCCAACCGCTCCACCCGTTCCACCAGGCCCTCCAGCGCCTCGGGCGTCTCCAGCAACGACCCGGCCGCCGCGAGGACGCCGGTCAACGCCCGCCGCAGCACGTCCCGCCGCTGCGGCGTGGTCGCACCGTCCACCCAGGACGCGATCCGCTCGCCCAGCGCGGCCGGCGGCAGCAGGCCCAGCAGGACCCGGGCCGCGCCCGCCGCGCCGGCGATGAGCGGCGCGCCCTCGTCGGCCAGCCGGCGCAGGCCCGCCGCGAGCCGCAGGCCGGCGCCGTGGGCGTCGTGCCGCTGCCCCAGTTCCACCAGCGCCCGCGCGTCCTCGGGGTCCTCGGACCCGGCCAGCCCGTCGAGCAGGCCGACCGCCGTGGTCTCCAGCTCCCGCGCCAGCAGCGGGTGCGCGTCGAGCACGTCGCCCGGGGTGCCGGGCAGGTGGCCCGCGCGCAGCCGGTCGAGCAGGTCCAGGGCCGCCAGCAGCTCCCGCAGGGTCGCCGCCGACGGCAGCGTGGTCGCCACGTCCGCGAGCAGGTCCCCGACCAGGTCGGGCAGGCCGCAGGCGGCCGCGTCGGACAGGTCCGCCAGCACGTCGGCGGGGGTGGGCCCGCCGCGCTGGTCGCGTTCGGCCCGGCGGGCGCGCAGCCGACCGCGCGCGGCCTGCTCCAGGGTCGCGCCCCACAGGCCGGCCACCGGCAGCGTCGCCGCCGTCGCCGGGGTCCACGTCGCCGTCCACCGCGTGGTCAGCGCGTCACCGCCGCCGACGCCGGTGGTCGCGGTCCCGGTCGCGTAGCTCACGCCCAGCACCGCGAGCCGCCGCAGCGCCACCTCGCGCCGGGCGTCCAGCGCCGAGCGCAGCGGGTCCAGCCGCAGCACGGCCGGCTCCCGCGAGCCCGGACCGGGCAGCCGCAGGGACGACAGCAGGTCCTCGACCGCGGGCGCCAGGCCGGACCTGGGCGTGCCGGGGGCGAGCAGGCCGGTGCGGTGGCCGACCAGCACGTCACCGGCCGCCCGCGCCACCACGCGCCCGCGCCCCAGCGGTTCGGCGTGGGTGAGCACGGTCTGCACCGCCTCGACAACCTCGCCGCGACCGGGCGCGGGCAGCCCGCGCAGCCGGGCCAGGTCGGTCGCCAGCCGCAGGGCTTCGCGGGCCTCCCCCGGGCCGGCGGGGTGGCCCAGTTCCCGGATGCGGGCGCAGATCCGCACGATCACCGCCGCCGCGGCCGCCTCCACCGCGGCCGGGTCGCCGGCCGCCTCCAGCACGGCCTGCTGCCACTCGGGGTCGCGGATGCCCGCCGGGTAGCCGGAGCGCTCGTCGAGCAGCGCGAAACCGTAGGGCACCAGGGAGGTGACCACCTCGGAGACCGGTGGTCCCGGCGTCTCGTCGAGGGGACCGCCCAGCAGGGCCGGGGCGTGGAAGGAGCCGATCACGGCGGCGCAGCGCCGGTCGCCCACCCGCGCCACCTCGCGCCGCATCCACGCCTCGCGACGCAGGTCGAACGGGTCGACCCCGGTGGCCGCCGCGTCCTCGCGCAGCGCCCAGCCGACCAGCAGCGCGGCCCGCCGCACCGCCTCGGCGGTCTGGCCGGGCGCCGCCGCCTCGACCAGCCGGTCCCACAGGTCGTCGCCGTCGCGGCCGGTGGTGGCCCGGCGCAGCGCCTCGGTCAGCGGCGACGCGCCCCGCTCACCCCGCCGGTGCCCGTCGCCGCGCAGCGCCAGCGGCAGGTCGCACGGCCGCACCTCGACGCCGTTGCGGAACGCCCACCGGATCGCGGCCAGCTCCGGGGAGAAGTCCGCGAACGGGTAGAACGCGAGGTCGCCGCCGTCGCGCGCGGCACCGGACAGCGCGACCGGCGCCACGAGGTCGGGCGCGGCCAGGTGCGGCAGCCACTCCCCCAGCTCGGTGGGCAGCTCGACCAGCAGCACCTCCGGCGCGCACGCCTCCAGCAGGGCGGGCACCACCGCCGCCAGCGCGGGCGAGTGGTGCCGCACCCCGATCAGGAACGGCGCCCGGTGACCGGCCAGGCGGTCGACGACCTCAGGAGTCGAGGACATCGCGCAGTTCCCACAGCCGCCGCCAGGCGCGGGCCCCCGACTCGGCCCGCCGCCGCACCGCCCCGTCCCAGTAGCCGAGCAGGCGGGCCGCGTCGCCGGGGTCGTCCTTGCGCACCACGCCCAGCAGGTGCCCCGGCAGCAGCGACAGCGGGTCGCGGTCGCCGGGGAAGTACGCGTCGGCCAGGCCCAGCGAGGTCGCCACCGACACCGCCTCGGCCGTGCTCATCACGGTGGAGGGCCGCTCGACCGCCCAGCCCTCCTCCGACACGCCGTTGCGCAGGTCCCGGAAGGCGGTCACCAGCGCCTCCAGCACCACGTCGTCCACCGCGAACGGCGCGCCGACCCGCTCCAGCGCCGCCCCGGCCTGCCGGCGCACCAGCGCGGTCTCCGCGGCCAGGTCGCCGATGGGCCCGACCGCCTCGAAGTTGAACCGCCGCTTGAGCGCGGCCGACATCTCCGACACGCCCCGGTCCCGCAGGTTCGCGGTGGCGATCACGGTGAAGCCGGGCGCGGCGTCCACGGCCGAGGCGTCGGTGCCGGACAGCTCGGGCACCGCGATCCGCCGGTCGGACAGGATCGACACCAGCGCGTCCTGCACCTCGGGCAGGCAGCGGGTGATCTCCTCGACCCGCACCACGCCCCCGGTGCGCATCGCGGTGAGCACCGGCGAGGGCACCAGCGCCCGCGGGCTGGGCCCCTCGGCCAGCAGCAGCGCGTAGTTCCAGCCGTAGCGGAGCTGGTCCTCGGTGGTGCCCGCGGTGCCCTGCACGACGAGCCCGCTGTTCCCCGACACGGCGGCGGCCAGCAGCTCCGACAGCATCGACTTGGCCGTGCCGGGTTCGCCGACGAGCAGCAGGCCGCGCTCGCCGGCGAGGGTGACCACCGCCCGCTCCACCAGGGCGCGCTCGCCCACGAACTTGGGGCTGATCACCAGGCGCGCGGGCAGTCCGGCCACCGGTCGCGGCAGCGCCAGCGCGCCGCCGCTGCCCATGACGAAGGTGACCGCGGCCCTGGGGGTGAGCCGCCAGCCCGGCGGTTTCGGGCCCTCGTCGAAGGCCGCCAGGAACGCCAGTTCCTCGCGGTGGGCGTCCTCGGCGGGTTCGACCTGCCTCGGTCCGGTCCTCGGGGGCCCGCTCTGCTGGGTGGCGGTCACCGGCGTCCTCCGGTCTTGAGCTCTTCGTAGGCGGGCGCGTCGCCGTCGAGCACCCGGCGCCACGCGCGGGCGAACAGGTCGGCGATCGGTTCGCGGGGCGCGATGACGCCCGGCGGGGTGGAGGTGAAGCCGAACAGCGGGGCCTTCCACGCCTCCAGCGGCAGGTGGGGCGCGCCGAGCGCGAGCCACCCGCCGGGCAGGAACAGCGAGCGCCCGGCGCGGGCGCGCTTCGCGGTCAGCACCAGGTCGGTGGACGCCAGGGCGGCGCGGGCGGCGCGCAGCCGGGCGGGTTTCCACCCGGTCCAGCGGACCACGTTCGCGTCGGTCGGGTCGGGCAGCGCCAGCAGCTGGAGGTACAGCGCGGCGGCGTCCTCGGGCAGGCCGAACCTCGCCGCGACCTCCCCCACCAGCGGCGGCGCGGACACGGTCGGGTCCTGGAAGCAGGCGGCCGGGTCGACGTGGCCGGGCGCGGTCGCGGAGCAGGCCGCGGTGAGGCCGTCGTCGGCGAGCAGGTCCAGCGCCCACAGCACCTCCCGGTCCCCGGTGATCTCCACCAGGGCGGCCAGCACGTCGCGGTCCTGCGGCTCGAGCAGACCCGGGCGCACCACCAGCCGGCAGTGGTAGGAGCTGTGGCCGATCACGTCGAGCCAGTCGCGGTACCGGTGGGCCACCTTGTCCTCCGGCACGTCCATGCCCAGCAGGGCGCGCACGGCGTCGGTGGAGCTCCACGAGCTCAGGTTGACGGCGAAGCCCGGGTGGGCGACGCGCCGTCTGGTCAGCTCCAGGGCCTCGGGCAGCCGGACGCGCAGCGGCGAGCCGACCGGGAGCCGCTGCGCGAGCCACAGCAGCACCTGCGGCACCGCGACCAGCGCCGGCTGGTGGAACCCGCCGCGGTCGTGGCCGACCAGCTCCCCGCCCTCCAGCCGCAGCTCGGCGTCGGTGGTCAGCCACGGGGTGCGGTCGGGGTTGACCACCCCGGTGACGTACTCGGCCACCTCGCGCACGCCCACCTGCTTGACCGCGTCCACCAGCACGTCGTCCGGCACGGGCGCGCGGTAGCCGTGCTCGTCGGTCCACACCCGCGCGACCGCGTCCACGTCCGGGCCGCGCGTCCACAGCTCGGCCGGGTCGGCGGGCACGGCGGCGGCCACCAGGCGGCGGCGGTAGGTGGTGTCCAGGCCGCCCAGCCGCGCCTTGGCGGCCTTCGCGCCGGCCGCGGACAGCTCCAGCAGCCGCCGGTGCCCGGCGTCCAGGTAGTTGGCCTCCCAGCCGGCGACGCCGGGCATCCCGGCCAGCAGCACGGTGGCCTCGGCGGTGCCCAGGCCGGTGCGCTCGACCAGCGCGGGCACAGCCTCCGGGAACCACGGCGCGGGGCCGTGCTCGGCCAGCGCGTCGAGGGACCGGCGGAGCCGCTCGCCGCCGAACGGCGTGCGCACCTCGTCGGCGTGTTCGAGCTGCCAGCCGGCGGGCAGCTCGTAGCGGCCGGGGGTGCGGGTGAGCTGGAGGCCGGTGAAGCGGCTGCCCGGCTCGGAGCGCCACTGCGACTCCAGCGGGGCGATGAACCCGTCGCCGACCGGGACGACCCGGCGGTGGACGACCGCGTCGCCGGGCGGCACCACCACGTGGACCACGCGCCAGTGGCCGTCGGCCAGGCCGCTGTCGGCCAGGTGCCGCAGCACCAGCACGAGGGCGTCGCGGTGCTCGTCGGGGGTCAGCGGCGACGCGACGCGGTGGACCAGCGCGCCGAGGTCGGGCAGCGCGTGGAACCAGTCCGGGCTGTGCGCCTCGGGCAGCGTGCCGGCCGCCGGTCGGGCGGCGGCCTCCCCGAGGGCGGCGATCAGGGCGGGCAGCGTCGTCGGCACGGCCCCGCTCGAGCGGTGGGAGCGGCGGCCGCCGAACCAGTCGAGCGCGGCGTGCAGGTCCTGCTCGGTGACCTCCGGGCCGGTCGGCGCGGCCTCGGGCCGCACCGCGCGGGCGGCCGCGGCGATCTCGCCGTAGCCGCGGTAGGAGTCCAGGAGGTCCGCGGCCCGGCGCACCAGGTCCGCGATGCCCGTGACGAGCCCGGGGTGGGTGAGGCCGGGCAGCGCCTTGACGATCGCCGCGGACAGCTCGTCGCGCTCGCCCCGCACCAGGGCCGTCAACCGCTGGCGGATCGTGCGCTTGCCCGTCCCGCCCTCCACCGCCGCCGCGGCGAGCAGGTCGTCCACCGCCCGCCTGGTCACCGCGCGCAGCGCGGCGGACCCGGCCTCGTCGCGCGGCCTCAGCAGGTGCCACCAGTCCCGGGGCGGGACCAGCGGCGTGCCCGCCGCGAACCTCGGGTGGCAGCCGCCCGCGGACACCGTGCCGAGCACGGCGCCGTCCTCTGCCAGCAGCGAGACCGAGTCGCGGCCCCCGCTCAGCACCACGTCCGCGCCGGGCAGCCGGAGCAGGCCCGTCGGGCGAGTGGTGCCCGCGGGCAACCGCGCGCGGCGGCCGTCCACGCCCTCGCCGGTCCACGACCGGTCGGCCTCCCGGCGCAGGCGCCAGCCGTGCAGGCCGTCGGCAGCGCCGAGCGGGCTGCCGGCGGTGGCGGGCGTCGCGGGGCGCAGGTCGCAGTCGGCCAGCTGGAGTTCGGCGCCGTCGGCGGCGAAGTCCTCCAGGAACCGGGGCAGGCTGACCCGGCCCAGCTCACCGGTCGCCGGGTCGACCTCGCGCCAGCGCCAGTCCCGGTCGTGGTGCTGGGTCCACACGCCGACGCCGTCGCCGTGGGCCTCCTGCGACGTCGGCAGCTGCGTGTCGCCGGGGCGCACGGCCCGGCGCCCGGTGAAGCGGGCGCCGCCGGTCAGGGCGATCGACGGCAGGGGCAGGTCGCGGCGGTGGTGGTAGTGGTAGCGGCCGTCGTCGTGCTTGATCACCCGGTCCGGCGCGTCGCTCCAGTAGGCCAGCTCGCCGTCGGGGCCCTGCCAGCGCACCAGCAGGACGCCGTCGAACCAGGACGCGGTCGGCTCGAACGACCACCGGTGGCGGGCGTCGGGCGGGATGCGCGCGACGTGCTCGGCCAGCACCCCGTCCGGGCCCACCACCACGAAGGTCTCGCCGGCGCGCAGCACGAGCGCCGGCCACCCCTCGCCGCAGGCGGTGAGCGCCTGGCCCTTCGGCACGGAGGGCTCCAGCCGGGCGACCGCCTCCTCCAGCGCGGGCCAGCCCAGCTCGTCGAACAGGCCGGCGCGCAGGGTCCGGTGCAGGGCGGCGGCGACGTCGGTGGCGGCGATCGACTCGGCCGCCTCGGGCACGTCCGCGAACGCCTCGGGCAGCCGCAGCACGGCCAGCCGGTCCAGGTGCCGTTCGAGGTCGGGCAGGTTGGTGGCGGAGACGGCCGCGGCGCGGGAGGTGAGCAGTTGGCGCAGCGCGGCGCGCAGGCCGGGCACGGCGGTGGCCGACCGCAGCACCTCCGGGCCGACCACGCTGGGCCGGGCGTGGTTGCGGGCGTGCTCGGCCAGGCCCTCGCCGAGGGCGGCGCCGAACCGGTCGGACGCGGCCAGCGCGGTCAGGTCCCGGCGGCCGGGCTCCTGGTCGGCCAGCCACCCGGTCACGTCGAACCGCACCTCGTCGCGCTCGCCGTGCGCGACGGGCACGCCGCGGGAGACCAGCAGGTCCAGCAGGTCCAGCTCGCCCTGCCGCCAGTAGCGCAGCACCTTCACCGGCACGGCGTCGGCGACGAGCCGGTCGGCCATCCGCCCGACCAGGTCCAGCAGCCGCTGCGAGCGGCCGACCGCGCGCCAGCCGCCCGACCGGACGCCGACCACCGACGACAGCCACCCGGCGGGGTCGGCGGGCACCTCGCCCGCGGGTCCGGTGAGCGCGGCGGTCGCGCCGCAGGCGTCGAGGACGTCGAACCAGGTGTCCAGCGCGGCGGTCGAGTCGGGCACGAACGCCAGCAGCCGGGCGCGCACCTCGGCGTCGCCCTTCGCGACGGCGACCAGGGAGTCCCGGTAGGACTTCCAGAACCCGGCGCCCGCGCGGTTGATCGCGGAGCTGTCCAGGACGGCGCGCAGCAGCCGCTCGTCCTCGGCGCGCGGGGTGCGCTTGGCGGCCTTGGCCAGCCGCCGGAGGTCCTCGGGCATACCGGTGTAGGGCGGGAGGCCGCCGCGCGTGCGCTCCACGCACAGGGTGAGGAACAGCTCGTAGGCGTCGTCGGGGTCGTGCTTGCGGGCCAGGCCCTTCGCGTGCGCGGAGAGCGCCTTGGCGGTCAGCGCGCCGGCGAAGGCGAACTCCAGGAACACCTCGCGGATCCGCGCGGGGTCCACCGCGAGGTCGTGCACCTCCTCGGCCTCCCGCGCCTTGCCGAACATGCTCGCCGCGTAGGTGGGGTTGCCGTGCTGGAGGAAGATCCGGCCCGCCTGCTCGTAGAAGGTGGGCAGGAAGTGCGGCGCGGAGCGGCCGAGCATGTCGCCCAGCGCGGTGAAGCCGTCCTTGGCCGCGCCCGCGCGGGACTTCGCCGTGCGGGCCAGGCGCTCCACGTCCTTGACGAGGTTGAGCGCGTGGTGGGCGTTGGCCGGGTCGTGCACCAGGGCCCAGGCGGGGAAGCCGAGCGCGCTGCGCCGCCCGGTGCCCACACCGGTGACGCGCGCCGGTTCCCCGAAACCGAGGTATTCGCAGGTCAGGTCCTCGGCCCGGCCCAGCACCGCCGGGGTCAGCCGGACCACCACTCGGTCGTCGAGCGCCGGGTGGGTGTAGTGGCGGGCGGTGATGGTGTCGCGGTCGTCGCCCGCGGTGTCGGCGCCGGGCAGCACGGCCCCGGCGTTGATCAGCACCTTGTCGTCGGACATCACGCCACCGCCGCTTCCTCGACCACGCGCCCGGCGTGGATCGCCGAGGCCATGCGCATCCCCTCGGACCACGCGACCGGTCCGACGTCGGGCAACGCCAGCGCGGTTCCGTCCTCCAGCGCCCAGCGCAGGTCGCCGGTCCAGGTCTCGCCCTCGGGGTAGTCCGAGCCGAGCCAGTAGCGGGCCTCCACCACGCGGCCGTCCTCGAACGCGGCGTAGACCGCGTCACCGCCGCGCACCGGGTAGCCGAGCGTGCGGCACCGGCCGAGGGCGTGGTTGAGCTGCTCGAACTTCCCGCCGGCGTAGTCGTCCACGGACCGCTTGCCGGCCAGGTCCGCCGGGCGGGCGAAGGTCTGCCGGAACAGCTGCTGCGCCTTCTGCTCCACGCCCAGCTCCGCGCCGAACTCGCGCAGCTCGTCGAGGTCGTCCAGCAGCACCGGGTGCGGGATGCGCACCGCCTCCGGTCGCGTGCGGACGGTGTCGCCGTCGAGGGTGACCAGACCGAGGCCCCGGTCCGGGTCGGCGTCGCGCAGGAAGCCGACCTCGTCGTCCGCGGTGACCACGAGGTCGCGCAGCGCGCCCGCCCACGCGGTGTCCGCCCAGACCTCGGCGATGAGCGCGGTGGGCACGGGCAGCGACCGGACCATCCAGCCGTCCACAGCGGACAGGCACTCGGCCTCGTGGCGCGCCAGCCACTCGGCGAGCTGCCGCAGCTGGACCACCCGCGGGTCCTCCTTGAGCGAGGCCGGCACGGAGGAGAGCAGCTTGCCCTTGCCGTTGCGGCACTGGACGCGCCCGTTCTCCCCCAGCCTCACCTGGTACCCGGACGCGGCGTCGAGCCAGCCCACGGTGTCCTCCTGCGAAGTCGTCCTCGGTGTGTTGGCGGGGAGGCTAGCGACGGGGTCCGACAAAACGATCAGGAGGACGGGTTCGCAACCTCGTCGTGACCGGTCGGGGGCCGGTGGGGAGTCCGCCGTGTTGCGGGTCGGGTCCTTTACCTCAAGCCTTTCCCAAATCCACTACAGGTGTGACCTGCATCTCCCTATTCTGCTCGCATGAGACTGCTGTTCTGGATCGCGCTGACCAGCGCGTTGGCGGTCGAGGGGGCCATGGTCCTGCCGTTGCTGGGGGGCTTGGTGATCGTCGGCTGCGCCGACGCGCGCTTCTGGCGCGGGGTGCGCGCACCTCGTGCTCGGGATTTCTTCATCGGTTGACCACAAGACGGGACCACTGTCGAATTGCCTGCCGCACAATGCAAGAGGGCTGCCCACGAGTAGCTCCGCGGTGACGCTCCGCGCCCGGTGCGGGTGTTGACCGGACGGTGCGTCGCCGGGGCGGTCCTGTCGCCGGATCGGCGGGGTCCGGTGGCGCGGTGCGGGTTGCCGAATCCCGGCCGGTTCGGGGATCAGCCCGGCCGGTCGAGGTCGTCGAGTTGGCGCTGTGTCCGGGCGGCGTCGTCGCGGCCCTGCTCTTGGTACAGCCGCAGCGCTTCCCGCCACACCGCGCGAGCCCGCTCGTGGTCCCCCAGGGCGGCCAGGGGGTGATGTGGTGGCGGCCTCCGGGAGCGCGGTCCACCAGCGAAGCGTCGGTCAGCGCCCGCAGCACCGCGTACGTCTTCCCCACCGGCAGGTCGAGGAGGGCGGCGGTGGCGGGCAGCCCGGCGTGCGGTCCGGGGATGGTCCCCAGCAACGCGAACGCCAGGCGTTGCCGGTCGGTGAGCCGGCGCAGGGACCAGGACAGCACCGCGGGCAGGCCGGCGGCGGGGTCGGTGTCGTGGTCGAGCGCTTCAAGGCCCGCGCCGCGCAGTTCGGTGGCGAACTCCGTCAGCGGGTGGTGGGGCGGGTGGCGGCGCCGCGAGTGGCGGTGGTCAGGGCCAGGGGCCGGTGTCCGCACAACCCGATCAGCTCGTCGGCCGCGCCGGGCTCGGCGGCCACGCGCCCCGCACCTAGGCGCGCGGTCACCACGGTCCGGGCCTCCTCGTGGGAACGGACCCGTGCACCACCTGCCGCACCTCGACCACCGCATCGCGACCGGCCTGGACCGTCACCGCCGAGCCCGATGCGACCACGTGCTGACCGGTCCCGGCCGGTAACGCGCCGCTGCCACCGGCCACCTCGTCCGTCATGCCCACCTCGTCCCGGTCCCACCGGTCGACCACCGGCACGCACACCATCGAGCCCATCGGGCGCCGGCACACCGCAGGTCTGCGGACGAGAGGGGCGGAGCCGGCTCCCTCGCCGTGCCGGTTCCGCCCCGGGCCACCGGGAGCGGTGCTCAGCAGTGCTTGCGCAGGATCGACCCGGAGGTGCCCGGCAGCGACACCGACGTGACGGCCGCGCCGCGCTCGTCGGTGTGCGTGCCGGTGCCCAGCCGGACGGTGACCGGGCCCGAAGCGGTCCGGTTGGCGTTGACGACCACCGTGCCGCAGGCGAAGTCGCGCTGGAACACGTTGCTCGCCACCGGGCGGTACGGACCGGAGGGCTCGCCCAGGTCCCAGTCGTACTCGGCGCGCCACGGCGACGGGTCGTCGTAGCCGTCGGTCTCGTCGACGTCGGCGATCGCGGCCCGCTCGCCGCTGACCATCAGGTAGCTGGCCAGCGCGTAGCGGTAGGGCCGGTCCTGGCCGTGGGTGAAGTGCGGCTGCACCCAGGTGATCTTGCCGCGCGCCTCGTTCGAGGCGATCTGGGCGACCTGCCTGCTCCAGCCCTCGGGGTACTCCGACAGCAGGTTCGTGTCGTCGAAGGTGAGCCACCACTCGTCGAAACCGCCGTCGAGGTGCTCGGTGTAGGCGTCCCACGCGCCGGCGTGCAGGCGGGCGTTGGACAGGTTCGCGACGGTCTTCAACCCGGCCGCGACGAAATCGTCCCGGGTGCCCGCCAACATCGACAGGTAGGCGTCCTGCAACGCCGCGTCGGTCGGGTACTTCGCCGGGCACACGCCCTCGTGGTAGGCGTCGCACGGGAACAGCGCGTTGTCCATGAGCACGCCGTCGAACCCGGAAGCGGTGCTGCTCTTGATCACGTTGGCCGCCCACGCCCGCTGGTAGGCGGTGTTGCCGACGTCCATCTGCCAGTGACCGGAATAGCCGCTGTACTCGAACCGGCGACCGTTCGGGTCGAGCAGGAACCACTCGGGGTGGTGGCGTTCCGCCTCGCAGTAACCGACACCGGTCGGCAGCTGCGCGTCGTCCACCCCGTTGCGGCACGCGTAGGAGCGGGTGGAGGTCAGGTCCTTGTAGACGAACACCTGGACGTCCGGGTTGGCCGCCTTGAGCTTGGGGACCAGCGCGCCTTCCCAGGCGTTGAGCACGATGTAGGCACGCCTGCGCGCCTCGGTGGCCAGGGTGGCGTCCGAGACCGGCGACCCGTTCCAGTGCAGCCAGAACGACTGGACCCGCCCACCTCCGCCCGTGTCCCCGACCGCGCCGGCGCCCGCCGATCCGGCCGGTGCGACGAGTGCCGCCGCCGTCGTGATGCCCACCAGGACGAGGAGCAGTATGCGGATCCGGCCGCTTCGCGCACAGCGGTGGCGACCGCGTTCTTGCCGGTCGAGCAGGGACATGCCGAACTCCCGTTGCGGCAGGCGGCACCCACTGCTGATCACGCCGATCAGGCCGGCGGCAACAGGGAACAATGGGCGTGCCCGCCCTCGTATTGGCTGCGCGCCGATCTTCTACTGACTGGTAGGTGAACGCGCAGCGGCAGTAAAACCGTTGCTCGGCGGAGAGGTCAAGTAATCTGCGCCACACTACGCACGAAATTCGCCGTCTCTATTGGGCGCAACTTTTTCGGTCAACTGGCGAAAAGATCATGGCGATTCGGTGGACGATTGTTCGCACATCGTGTAGAGGCGCCCGGGGTGCGGGCCCCGGGCCGGCCTTCGTGGTCCGTCCGGACCGTGGCCACGGTCCGGACGGCGGTGCCCCTGCCAGGACTCGAACCTGGGACCTCCGCGTTCGTAGCGCGGCGCTCTGTCCGACTGGGCTACAGGGGCTCGGCGGAGCCGGGGTGCCCCGCGGTGTGCCGAAGAAAAACCGCCCGGATCGGTTTCCCGATGGGCGGCTCCCCGTGCGCCTGATTCCGATCAGGGTGGGGAGCCCGCGCGGTTCACCGGCATTTCGGGCCGGGCCGAGGTGACGTCGCGCCGGTCGCGGGACGGGCACGCGGCGAGGATCGCGGCATAGCGCGGCAAGCGCTGCGGCCCTCGATTTCCCGTGATCGCCACAATCTCGACCTTCCGTTATCGGTGTGCGCCGAGCATGGATCTCCGCCGCAGCGGGTCGCAACGGATTTTCCGCCTTTGTCGACGCCCACCACGTCGGCCCGAGCCCGCACGTCACGCGAGATCGGCCACCGCGGCACCGCGCGGGGTGGTCGACGGACGACCGCGCGGACGACCCGGGCGGGTGACCCGGGGGAAGAGCCGGGTGGCCGCCGACCCCCGCCGCCGGGTCACCGGAATCCCGAAGCGCGCCCACCGGGAACTGTCAACCGTTGAAGAATGACCGGACAATTACCGCGCCATTGTGATCTTCCGTTGCACGACGACGGACGAAAGTTTCCCCACCCGACTGCACCGAATATCCGGACGCCCACGACCGTTCGGCTGAATACCCGCACACGAACAGCGCATCGCTGCGTCCGTTCGTGTTCTTCCCCCTGTTTTTCCTGGTCACCGCTCCCAGGCGATCTTAGTATCCCCTAGCGTGCAGTGCCGATCGAGCCCACCCGACGAAAGCGACCGCGCAATCCACGAATAGTGATCATCGCCATGGGGGCCGCATGACCGAGGCGGAGTTGATCGCCGCGTACCGGGCGATGTGCCTGATCCGGGTCTTCGAGGAAGAGGTCCTGGGGATGACCGCGGCCGGGCTGGTCCCGGGTTTCGTGCACCCCTGCACCGGGCACGAGGCCGTCGCGGTCGGGGTGCTCGCCCACCGGACCCCCGAGGAGTGGGTGGTCAGCTACTACCGCTGCCACGGGCACGCGCTGGCCTGCGGTTCCGACCCGCTCGCCGTGATGCGCGAGATCCTCACCCGGCAGGGCGGCCTGTGCGGCGGCAAGGGCGGGTCGATGCACCTGGCGGACCGCGCCAACCGGTTCCTCGGCGCCAGTTCGATCGTGGCCGCGCAGCTGCCGATCTCGGCGGGCGTCGCCCTGAACGAGCAGCGCGCCGGCGACGGCCGCGCGGTGGTCGTGTTCTGCGGTGACGGCGCGCTGGGGGCCGGCGTCGCCTACGAGACGCTGACCATCGCGCGGCACCTCCGGCTGCCGCTGCTGGTGGTGTGCGAGGACAACGGGTGGCAGGACCACACGCCGAGCCACGAGGTGAGCTCGCTGTCCCCGGCGGAGCTCGTCGGCGGGCTCGGCGTCGGGCACCGCCTGGTCGACGGCAACGACGTCGCCGAGGTCGCCCGCGCGGCGGCGGAGCTGCTCGCCGAGTGCCGGGCCGGCGCCGGGCCCCGCGTCCTGGTGGCGCGGACCTACCTGCGGCACTTCCACGCGCAGTCCGGCCCCGACGTGCCGCCCGAGTACCGGCCGGTGGCCGAGGTCGACCACTGGCGCGCGCGCGACCCGCTGGAGGTGGCGGCCAACGGGCTGCTCGCCCTGGGCGTCGACCCGGTCCCGGTGCGCGCCTCGGCGGCCGAGGAGGTCGCCGGGGTGGTCGCGGACGCCCTGGCCACGCCGGAACCGGAGCCCGCTTCCGCGACGACGGCGGTGGCCGTCGCCGGCTGGGCCGGGCCCGCCTGATGGCCCGCCGCCACCCGGCGTCCGCCGCGCTGCGCACCGCGCTGGAGGAGCAGCCGGACCTCGCCGTGCTGTGCACCCACCACCCGGCCGCCCACCGCGAGCTGTTCGGCGCCGACCGGATGGTCCAGCTGCCGATCGCCGAGAACGCCATGCTGGGCATGGCGACCGGCATGGCGCTGACCGGGCGGCGCGTGCTGGTGAACGTCGCGCGGGCCGCGTTCCTGTTCAGCGCGTTCGACCCGCTGGTGAACCAGGCGACCAAGTGGCGCTACCTGACCGACGGCCAGTTCCGGGTGCCGCTCGCGATCCGCGCGCTCACCAGGGGCGGCGAGCACCTGGGCGCCCAGCACGAGCACGCGCCGCACGCGATGCTGGCGCAGGTGCCGGGGCTGGTCGTGGCGGTGCCGGGCTCGCCCAACTCGGCCGCGGGGCTGCTCGCCGCCGCGCTGCGCCACCCCGACCCGGTGGTGGTGCTGGAGTCACCCGCGCTGTTCGCGCCCGGCTGGGAGTCGCTGCCCGAACCGGAGCCGACCCCGGCGGCGCTGCCGTTCGGCGTGCCCAACCGGGTCACCGCGGGGCGGGACGTGACGCTGGTCGGCATCGGCAACACGGTGCGCACGGTGCTGGGCGCGGCGGCCTCGCTCGCCGGGCACGGGCGCGCCGCCCAGGTCGTCGACCTGCGGACCGCCGCGCCGCTGGACGTCGCGCTGCTGTCCGAGCTGGTGGCGGCCACCGACGGCGCGGTGCTGGTGGACGAGGCGCCGCCGGCGTGCTCGCTCATGCACTCCCTGGCCTACCAGCTCGTCGCGGCCGGCGCGGTGGCGCCCGACCGGGTGCGGGTGGTCAGCGGCGCGGCCTGCCCGGCGCCCGTCAACCCCGGCTTGCAGGCCGTGCTCGCCCCCGACGTGCCCGCCGTGGTGGACGCCGCGCTGGCCGCGCTGGGGTCGTCGACACTCACGAAGGGATCGGTCTGAATGGGACTGCTGCGCCCCGAGGCCCTCGACGCCGACGAGCTGACCTACCGCATCTTCGGCCTGGGCCGGGACAGCACGCCGTGGCGGGTCGAGGACGTGGTCGCGAGCGGTTCGTTCACCCGGGACGCGAAGCGGGCGGAGCTGGCCTGGAAGCTGGCCTCCCGCGGCTACTACGCCGAGCAGGCGGGGCTGGTGGCCGCCGCGACCCTCGCCGTGCAGACCGAGGACACCGCGCTGCGGTTCAGCCTCGCCACCGCCGTCTCGGACGAGGCGCGGCACGCCGACGCCTTCTACCGCTACGCCAGGGCGGTGGGCGGCGAGCCGGAGGAGTGCCAGGAGATGGTCGAGCCGCTCGACGAGGGCCTGACCGCGCTGCCGTACCTGGGCAAGGCGCTCGTGCACACGATGCTGGAGGGCTTCGCCGCCGACGAGTTCCTGCTGCTGCGCGAGGTGTTCGCGGACGACCCGCTCGGCAGGCTGTACCACCACATCCGGCACGACGAGGTCCGGCACATCGCGATCGGCATGAACTACCTCGTGCGCGAGTCCAGGACGCCCTCGGGGCGCGAGGCGTGGCACGAGCACGGCGAGGGGTGGATCGAGACCGGGCTGGGGCTGACCGGGCTCGCCGGCGTGGCGAAGTGGCTCGGCGCGCTGACCGGTCGCGAGCCCGCCGCGGTCCACGACTGGTTCCTGCACCGGCACCGGATCCGGTTGCGGGCGGTGGGGATCGAGACGGCGGGAGGAGGTGACGTGACATGAAGATCAAGAAGGTGGAGATCAAGACGACCGTGACAGGGGTGTGCAAGTACCTGCAGGGCGGTGACCTCGCGGCCAAGCGGAACACCGCGAAGTAGCAGTTCGGAACCGGGTGGGACCGGCGCGCCGGTCCCACCCGAGTCGGTCCGCCCCAACGCTTCCCCAGGAGGAGCCGTGCCCAGGTCGACGTGCCTCGCCGCCATGCCGTGGCAGGCCATCGAGTCGCCGTCGTTGCCGTTGGGCCTGCTGCGGGCCTGCTGCGCGGCCGAGGGTCTGCCCGTGCCGCGCGCCTACCACGGCGGGCTGCGGCTGACCGAGTTCCTGATGGCCGCCACGGACGGCGAGCTCGGCGCCGCCGACTACACCGACGTCGCGGAGAACGGGCTGTTCCACGGCCTGGGCGACTGGGTGTTCACCGGCGTGCTGCACGACGACCCGGACTTCGGCGTCACCGCGCTGGACGACTACCTCACCAGGCACTCGGTCGACGTCGAGCGGGCGCGGCGGATCCGGCCCTACGCGGCGGAGTTCGTCGAGCTGGCCGCGACCGAGATCCTCGACGGCGCGCCGGACACGGTCGGCTTCAGCACCACGTTCATGCAGAACGTGCCGAGCCTGGCGGTGGCGCGGCGGATCAAGCAGCTCGCGCCCGAGGTAGCGATCGTCTTCGGCGGCGGCAACTGCGACGGTGACATGGGCATCGCGCTGCACCGCAACTACCGGTTCGTGGACCACGTGGTGCGCGGCGAGGGCGAGGTGGCGTTCCCGGCGCTGCTGCGCGCGCTGGAGGGCGAGGTGCCGTTCGCCGACGTGCCCGGCCTGTGCTGGTGGGACGGCGACACCCGGCGGGTCAACGCCACCCAGCGCCACCCCGTGCCGCCCGGCCGGATCCCGGTGCCGGACTTCGACGACTGGTTCGCCCACCTCGACGCCTCGCCGGTGCGCAGCCACGTCGAGCCCAAGCTCGTGGTGGAGACCGCGCGCGGCTGCTGGTGGGGCGAGGCGCACCACTGCACGTTCTGCGGGCTGAACGGGACGCTCATGGAGTTCCGGTCCAAGTCGCCGGACCGGGTGCTCGACGAGCTGGCCCACCTGGTCTCCCGGCACCAGGTGCTGGACGTGATCACCGTGGACAACATCATCGACAACAACTACTTCCGCACCGTGCTGCCCCGGATCGCCGAGCTGGGCTGGGACCTGCGGGTGCACTACGAGCTGAAGTCCAACCTGAAGCCCGCCGAGATCGAGGTCCTGCGCCGGGCGGGCGTCGCCCACGTGCAGCCCGGCATCGAGTCCCTGGTCAGCCCGGTGCTCAAGATGATGGACAAGGGCGTGTCCGGGCTGCGGAACGTCCGCTCGCTGCGCGACTGCGAGTCCAACGGGCTGACCGTGTCGTGGAACTGGCTCTACGGGTTCCCGGGCGAGACCGCGGCCGAGTACGCCGACGTGGTGCGGCAACTGCCCGCGCTGTGCCACCTGCAACCGCCCTCGGCGGCGGGCCGGATCCTGCTGGAGCGGTTCAGCCCGTACTACGACAACCCGGCGCTCGGCTTCCCGGAGCGCAGCAGCGCGGACCTCTACGCGCACGTCTACCGGCTCCCCGAGGCGGAGAAGGCCGACCTGGTGTACCTGTTCGACACGCCGGACCGGGGGCTGTCCGAGGCGGAGGCGGCCGAACTGGTCGCGCTCGTGCACGCCTGGCACGACCTCTACCCGGACAGCTACCTGCGGCGGCTCGACGAGGACGGCGCGGTCGTGCTCCAGGACCGCCGGGTCGGCTGGCCGCACGAGGACGTCGTGATCGAGGACCCGGACCTCGTGGCCGCCTACCGGGAGCTGGAGCAGGGCCGGACGCTCCCGGCGCTGCTGCGCCGGCTCGGCGACGCGGGCCGGCACCCGGACCCGGACGACCTGCGGGCCTGGCTGGACGCGTTGCTGAGCCGCGGGCTGGTGTTCGCGGAAGCGGACGGCTACCTCGCGCTGGCGACCACCGCCGCGCCGGTGAAGGTGGGGTGACGGGGATGACCCGGACGACGACGGGCACCGGTCTGGTGACGCGGGAGCCGCGCGGGGAGGGCACCGGGCGCACGCTGGTCCTGGAGCGGTGGGGCACCGCCGCGCCGGCCGAGATCGCCGCGGCGGGCTACGAGCGGGTGCTCGTCGAGGAGCCGGTGCGGGCCGGCGCCGACCTCGACGAGGACCTGCGGCTGCTGCGGTTCCTGCGCGGGTGCACCAGCCACACGCTGCGCCTGGACTGGGTGCTCGGCGGGCTGCCGCTGGTCGGGCCGCGGGACCTGCACCACCTCGTGCCGCCGGCGCGGGGTGTCGGCGACGCGGTCGGGTGCGTGGCCGCGTGGCGCGACGCCTACCGGTACGGCGCCTACTACTACCGCGTCGGGCCCGGCTTCGTGACGGTGAAGGACGTCCGCCCCGGCGGCGAGAGCGTCCACCTGACCATCGACGGCGAGAGCGCGGACCAGTTCCGCGCCATCGCCGGGGCCACGTCGCCGGCCGACCTGGACGAGGCGGCCACCGAGGCCCTCGCCGACGCGGTGGAGTTCGGCCTGGCCCTGCGCGGCGCCGACACCGTGCTGGTGCTGCCGTTCCGGATGCGCCACTGGCCCGTCCCCTACGTCGCGGCGTAGCGGGGGCTTCCTCCACCGGGTCGACGTCACCGGGTCGACGTCACCGGGCCGGCGTCACCGGACCGGGCGTCACCGGGCCGGGTCCGGCGCCGGTTCGGTGCGCCAGCCCGGCAGCCAGTACGGGGTCAGGCTGAGCACGCCCACCGCCAGGCCGACCGCGATCGCGCCCGGCGTCCCGAGGGGACCGGCCAGGACCGCGCCGAGGACCGCGCCCACCGGGGCGCCGAACATCGGACCCAGCAGCACGGTGCTGAACACGCGGCCCTGGAGCACGTCCGGGGTGCGTTCCTGGCGCAGGGTCGCCACGCTCACCCGGAACACCGAGATCGAGAGGCCGAACAGGAACTCGTAGACGGCCAGCACCACCAGGGGGGAGAGCAGCGACGCGGACAGGATGAGGCCGAACGAGGCGACCGCGATCGTGTCGGACAGGGTGGCGGCCCTGGTCAGGCCGAGGCGCCGGACCACGCGGGGCGCCAGCGCGCTGCCGGCGAGCAGGCCGACGTTGCCGACCATGGCCGCGATGCCGAGGGCGATCGGCGAGAGCCCCAGGTCCTGGTAGGCGTACGGGAAGTACAGGCTGCCGATCAGGCCGCCGCTGACGTTGAACACCGTGGTGCCCACCAGGATGCGCCGCAGCAGGGGGTCCGCGAGCACCACCTGGACCCCGAGCCACGCGGCGCGGCGCGACCGGTCCGACGCCCGGCGGTCCGGCGCGGGGTCGCGCAGGCGCACCAGCAGCAGCGCGGCGAGCAGCTGGCTCACGCCGTCGACCAGCAGCGCGAAGCCGGCGCCGATCCAGCCGACCACGATGCCGCCCGCGCCGGGGCCGACCATGGTGCCCAGCGAGCGGCCGAACGTCAGGCCCGCGTTGGCGGACAGCAGCTGCTGCCCGCCGACCAGCGCGGGGACGAGGGCCTGCGCGGCGACCTGGACGACGGTCGAGGTGACCCCGACGCCCACGGCCACCGCGAACAGCCAGCCGGTCGTCAGCAGGCCACCGGCCGTCAGCGCGGGCACCGCGAGCACCACCAGCCCGCCCGCCAGCAGGCCGAACACGGCCGCGCGGGCGCGGTCGGCGCGGTCGACCCACACCCCGACCGGCAGGCTCACCAGCGCCTGCGAGGCCAGCGACGTCGCGTACAGCAGGGCGACCGTCGACGCCGAGGCGTCCAGCAGGGTCAGCGCGACCAGCGGCAGGGCGAACTCCGTGACGCTCGCGCCGAACGAGGTCACCCCGTTGGCCACGACCAGGTTCCGCACGGCGCCGAGGCGCCCACCAGTGCTCAAGCCGGCTTCCCGGGTCGGAAGTCGCGCAGCGCCTTGCCCAGCCGCGCCACCAGGTCCGCGACGTCGGGCGGGTCGATGACCAGCGTCGGCATGAGCGGCAGCACCCCGACGGAGAAGCTCGTCAGCAGGCCGTGGTCCCGGCACGCGAGCCGCAGCCGGTTGGTGTCGGTCAGCGACCACGGCGTGCCGTCCCGGTACGCCAGCTCGATGCCGATCATCATGCCCTCACCGCCGACCGCGCGCACCGCCGGGACGTCGGAGAGCCCTTCGCGCAGCGCGTCGCGCAGGGCCGCGGCCCGGTCGCGCACGTCCCCGAAGAAGCCGGGCGCGGTGATCACGTCCAGCACCGCGGCGCCGGCGGCCATGCCGATCGGGTGACCGTCGGTCGTGGAGCCGTTGAGGAAGCCCACGCGGTGCTCGGTGCCGTGGAGCGCGTCGTAGATCGGGCGGGACACGGCGAGCGCGGCCAGCGGGAAGTAGCCGGCGCTCAGCCCCTTGCCCAGCACCACCATGTCCGGCACGTCGGCCAGCCGCTCGCTGACGGTCATGGCGCCCACCCGGCCCGCGCCGGTGGTGATCTCGTCGGCGATCACGTGGATGCCGCGGGCCCGGCACTCGGCGATCAGCGCGTCGAGGTAGCGGTGCGGCACCGGTTGGACGAACGTGCCGAGCACCGGCTCCACCATGACGGCGGTGACCCGCTCCGCGCCGATCTCGTCGACCAGGTCGAGCACCGGGCGCACGGGGTCGTCGTCGCCGTCGGTGAAGTCCGGGGTCGGCGCGGTGCGGACGAACCGGTCGAGCGGCGCGGAGAACCGGTGGAACACCTCCTCGCCGGTGAGCGCGGTGGCCAGCGGACCGGTGCCGTGGTAGCTGCCCTTCACGGTGATGACGTGGGTGCGCTCGGGCTCGCCGGTCATCCGCCGGTGGAACCGCGACAGCATGGCGGCGGCCTCGGTCATCTGGCTGCCGGTGTTGCCGAACCTGATGTGGTCCAGCGGGCCGGGCAGCGCGGCGGCGAGCCGGGCCGCGTACTCGGCCGCGACGCGCGTCGGGTGCTCGTAGCGCATCACCGTGCCCGAGGGCAGCACGTCCAGCTGCGCGCGCATGGCGGCCTTCACCGGCTCGCAGGAGTAGCCGAGGGTGACGTTCCACATCGAGGAGCGGGCGTCGAGGTACTCGCGGCCGGCCGCGTCGCGCACCCTGCTGCCCGCGCCGCTGACCAGGAACATGTCCGGGTCGGAATCGCGGAAGAAGTCCGCCATCGGCGCGTTGCCGTGCCAGAGGTGGTAGCTGTTCGAGTCGAACATGGTGCTCTTCCCTCTCCCCCGGCCGATCGGAAATCAACCCGGGAAAGGCGATAAAACGCCGAAGCCGTCGACCCGAATCGGGTCAGGACATTAGGTGCGCGGCGCGGGCAACATCAACTGCCGCATGAACAGTCCACTCATTCGGCCTAACCGGGGTTTGTCGGTTCGACCCGTTCCGGTTACGGGTCCGGGACACCCTGGGTCGGCTGTTCCGGTGAGCCCGGTGTGGGCCGATGGGCGGATTCCCGCTGCACCCGGCTCTTCCCGGCCGGTCGGCGGTCCGGACGATCACGACCACCCCGGCTGCCCCGGCGGAACGGAATACTTCGGATTTCCCGATCCCCACCGGCCCGGAACCGGGATCGCGTGAATTCCGCCGCGGTCGGCCGGTGTACCCCGATCGCGGTGAACCCTTTCCCGCTTCACCCGGCGGTGGTGGCCGGCCCCGCCGACAGCGGCAGGCGGACCAGGAAGCGGGTGTCGCCGGGCCGGGACTCGACGCGGATGTCCCCGCCGTGCCGCTCCACCACGATGCGCCAGGTGATGTCCAGGCCCAGCCCGGTGCCCTCGCCGACGGCCTTGGTGGTGAAGAACGGCTCGAAGATGCGGCCCTCCACCTCCGGCGGGATGCCCGTGCCGGTGTCGCCGATCTCCACCAGCAGGTGGTCGCCGTCGCGGGCGGTGCGCACGGTGAGCGTGCCGTGGCCGCCCATCGCGGAGGCGGCGTTGTCCACCAGGTTGGTCCACACCTGGTTCAGCGCGGCGGCGTAGGCGGGCAGCGGCGGCAGCGCCCGGTCGTAGTCCCGGACCACCCGGACGCCGTCGCCCAGCTTGCCGCCGAGCATGACCAGGGTGGAGTCCAGCAGGTCGTGCACGTCGACCTCCCGGAACGGGGCGCGGTCCACCTGCGAGTACTGCTTGGCCGCCCCGACCAGCGAGGAGATCCGGCCGGCCGCGTCCTCGACCTCGTTCATCAGGGTCTCGGTCTCCACGGTGTAGGCCAGCCAGCGCACGGCCGCCTCGGTGGCCGTGGCGGGGCAGGTGCTCACCGCCCGCTCCAGCCAGTCGACGTCCAGCCCGCCCGCCACCAGCACGGGCGCGAGGTCCCAGCCGCCGTCCACGCCGTGCTCGGCCAGCCAGTCGGCCAGCTCGTCCTCCCGGTCGGCGGCCTCCATGGGCCGCAGCTCGGTCGCCTTGGCGACCTGCTCGACCGCGCTCTCCTGCAACCGCACGAGCGCCGGCAGCGCGGCCGGGTCGAGCGAGCCGCCCGCCAGCAGCGCGAGCTTGTGCCGCATCCCGGCCACCCGCTCCCGCAGCGCCGCCGTCGCCCGCACGGCCGCCGCCGCGGGGTTGTTCAGCTCGTGAGTCAGCCCCGCCGACAGCGCGCCCAGCGCGAGCAGCCGCTCCCGCTCCCCCACCACCCGCTGGGTGTTGCGCATCCCGAAGAACAGGCCCTCCAGCAGGTGCACGGCCATCGGGAACCACTCGCGGAACACCGCGCCGAAGTCGTCGGCGGGCAGCTGGTACAGCCGCACGTCGGTGATCGCGTCCGCGTTCATCTGGTAGCCCTTGGCGGCCAGCACGTCCGCGCCGACGTACGCCTGGGTGGCGCCGAAGTACGCGCCGCGGTGGTCGGTGCGGTTGGTCTCCACGCGGTGGCCGCCGATGGTGCGGCTGAGCGCCACGGTGCCGTCGAGCAGCACGAAGAAGCACGTCGCGGACTCGCCCTCGCGCAGCAGGCGCGTGCCGGCGGCGTGGGTCTCGACCTGGCCGTGGTCGACCAGCCAGGCCAGCTGCTCCTCGGACAGGTGCTCGAACAGGAACAGGCCGCGCAGGTCGTCGGGGTTCACGAGCGCTCCAGGTAGCGGTGGACCAGGGACACGGCCATCGCGCCGTCGCCGACGGCCGAGGCGACCCGCTTGACCGACTCCGCGCGGACGTCGCCCGCCACGAACACGCCCGGCAGGCTGGTCTCCAGGTGGTAGGGCGGCCGGGTCGGCTCCCACCCGGCGGGTGGGCGGCCGTCGACGACCAGGTCGGGCCCGGCGAGCACGAACCCGCGCTCGTCGCGGGCCACGGTGCCGTCGAGCCAGTCGGTGCGCGGCGCGGCCCCGATGAACGCGAACAGCCACGACGCGGGCACGGTGGTGGTCTCGCCGGTCCCGGTGTGCCGCAGGGTCAGCGACTCCAGGTGGTCCCCGCCCTCCCCGCCGACGACCTCGGTGCAGGTGCGGACCTCGATGGCGGGCACCCGCGCCAGCTGCTCGACCAGGTAGTGCGACATCGACCGCGCCAGGGAGTCGCCGCGCACGACGAGCACCACGCGGCGGGCGTGGGCGGCGAAGTACAGCGCCGCCTGGCCCGCCGAGTTCGCCCCGCCGACCAGGTAGACGTCCTGGCCGGCGCAGTGCGGGCCCTCGGTGGTGGCCGCGCCGTAGTACACGCCGCGGCCGGTCAGCCCGCCCAGGCCGGGCGCGTCGAGCACCCGGTAGGACACGCCGGTGGCGAGGATGACGGTGTGCGCGGCCAGCTCGGTGCCGTCGTCCAGCCGCACCACGCGGGCCGCGCCCCGGGCCTCCAGCGAGACCACGTCGCAGGCGGTCAGCACCTCCACGTCGAACTTCAGCGCCTGCCTGCGGGCGCGCTCGGTCAGCTGCTCGCCGGACACGCCGTCGGGGAAGCCCAGGTAGTTCTCGATGCGGCTGCTGGTGCCCGCCTGGCCGCCGGTGGCGCGGCGCTCGACCAGCACCGTGCGCAGGCCCTCCGAGCCGCCGTAGACCGCCGCGCCCAGGCCCGCGGGCCCGCCGCCGATCACGATCAGGTCGTAGAAGTCGGTGGAGGGCCGCGTGCTCAGGCCGACCTCGGTGGCCAGCTCGGCGTCGCCCGGCTCGACCAGGGCCCGGCCGGCGGCGGTGACGACCACGGGCAGCCGCGCGCCGTCCTCCCCGGCCGCGGCCAGCAACCGGGACGTCTCGGGGTCGCCGTCGTCCACGGCGTGCCAGCGGAACGGCACCGAGTTGCGGGCCAGGAAGTCGCGCACCTCGTAGGACCGGGGCGACCAGCGGTGGCCGACCACGCGCACCTGCCGCACCTCGCGGCGGTCGTCGGCCGCCCACGCCCCCAGCAGGTCGTCCAGCACCGGGTACAGCTTCTCCTCGGGCGGGTCCCACGGTTTGAGCAGGTAGTGGTCGAGGTCCACCACGTTGATCGCGCGGATCGCCGCGTCGGTGTCGGCGTAGGCGGTGAGCAGCACCCGCCGCGCGGCCGGGAACAGGTCCATCGCGGCTTCCAGGAACTCGATGCCGCTCATCCCGGGCATCCGGTAGTCGGCCAGCAGCGCGGCGACCTCCTCGCCGCGCAGCTTGATCTCGCGCAGCGCCTCCAGGGCCTGCGCCCCGGACTCGGCGCGGACGACGCGGTACTCGCCGGCGTACCTGCGCCTCAGGTCGCGCGCCACCGCCCGGGAGACGTTGGGGTCGTCGTCCACGGTCAGGATCGAGGGGCGGGCGACCTGGGGTGTCGTCATGTCCGCAGTGAACCAGGGTCACCCGTCCGGGTCACCGCCGTGGGGGCGGGGTGTGACGGAGGTCCGGTGCCGGGCCCGCCGCCTCGACCGGGGCGGCGGGACGGCGACGGGGGTCAGCGGCGGGCGAGGCGGCGTTCACCCACCCCGAGGCCGTGCTCCAGGCCGTAGTGGGCGAAGACCTGCGGCTCGTCCTGCGCGTACAGCTCACCGTCGGTCTCGATCGACGGGGCGTCCTTGACCAGGTCCTTGGGGTAGCGCACGCGCACGGCCTTCGGCGTCACCGTGGCCCCGATCGCGGGCACGAACGCCAGCCTCCGGCGGCCCAGGAAGCCGACCTCGACGGTGAGGAAGCTGGGCTGGTCGGTGGCCGTGTCGACGTAGACCGCCTCCAGGTCGCCGATGGTCTTGCCGTCGGGGTCGATCACGGCGTGGCCGACCCAGTCGCGGAGGTTCTCTGCGGGGAACATGGACCCGGGTTACCCGTACCGGCGGACTCGATGCACCGGGGCTGCCCGGGGTGGCCGGGTCCGACTACGCTCCGCTCGTGCCGCTCACCCGCCTGTACCGCGACGGTGTCCTGGAGGCCGAGGGCTTCGGGGTCGAGGAGGTCGCCGAACGCCTCGCGGAGGACGGCGTGGTGGTGTGGGTGGACCTGTGCGGTCCGTCCCGATCGGACCTGGAGCTGCTGGCCGAGGAGCTGGGGCTGCACGAACTGGCGGTCGAGGACGCGGTGCAGGAGCACGAGCGCCCCAAGCTGGACCGGTACGACACGCACAGCTTCCTGACCGCCTACGCGGTGCGGCTCGACCACGCGACCGGGCGGCTGGCCACCGTCGAGGTGGACGCCTTCCTCACCTCGAAAGCGCTGGTCACCGTGCGTGCGGACGACCGGTTCGACATCGGTCGGGTGACCGCCAGGTGGGACGGGTCCCCGCACCTGGCGGGCTGCGGCGTCGGCTTCCTGGTGCACGGGCTGCTCGACGTGGTCGTGGACAGCCACTTCGAGGCCGTGCAGGCGCTGGACGACCACGTCGAGGGCCTGGAGGACATGGTGTTCGACGAGCGGCCGAGCACCACCGAGGTGCAGCGCCGGTCGTTGGCGATGCGGCGGTCGCTGGTGACGCTGCGCCGGGTGGTGCTGCCGATGCGCGAGGTGGTCAACACCCTCATGCGCCGCGACGTGGGCCTGGTGGACGGGCCGATGACCCCGTACTTCCAGGACGTCTACGACCACGTGCTGCGCGCCTCGGAGTGGACCGAGTCGCTGCGCGACCTGGTGGCGACCATCCGCGACACGCAGCTCAACATCCAGGGCTACCGGCTGAACCTGATCATGAAGAAGGTCACCGGGTGGGCGGCGATCATCGCCCTGCCCACCGCGGTGACCGGTTTCTACGGCCAGAACGTCCCCTATCCGGGTTACGACCAGCCGTGGGGCTTCTGGGTGTCCACGGCGGTCATGGTGCTGCTGTCGCTCGGGCTCTACGCCTCCTTCAAGCGCCGCGACTGGCTGTGACGCCGGGCGGTCACGTGTACCAGCTGGGCTCGGGCACCTCCCCCAGCAGCGCGTAGCGGCCGACCTCGGCGCGCTTGTGGGCGACGGGGTCGTGGAGGCTGTGGGTGCGGATGTTGCGCCAGAAGATGTCCAGCCCGACGCGGTTGGCGGTGGCGCGGGCGCCGGTGACGTCGAAGACCCGGGTGCCGATCTCCAGGCCGGTGTCGATCGCGCGCTGCTTGGCGGCGGCGACGACCACGGCCGCCTCGCCGCGTTCCCGCTCGGTCACGGTGTCGGCGTGCTCGTTGATCCGCTCGATCAGCTCCGCGGCGCGCTCGGCCAGCGCCTCGGCCGCCCACAGCTTGGCCTGGAGGTCGCCGTAGGTCTCCAGGACGGGGAACTCCTCGACCGCGCTGCCCTTGACGTCGAGGGCGTAGGGCCAGGGCCGGGTGCGGTCGCGGGTGTAGGCGGCGGCCGTGGTGAGCGCGCCCTTGGCGATGCCGAGGTAGAGGTTGGCGAACACCAGTTGGATCAGCGGCACGTTGAGCGTGTTGTAGACCCTGGGCCGGAACTTCCCGTCGACGTACCCGGCCGCCTGCGCCCACGGCACCCGGACGCCCCGGATCTCGACGCCGCCGCTCTCGGTGAGCCGCTGCCCGAGGTTGTCCCAGTCGTCGTCGAACACGATGGCGGCCTGGTGGGACGGGACGATGGCGAAGACGTGGTCGTCGGTGCCCTCCAGCACGCCCTCCAGCACGGTGACGTCGGAGACCTTGCCGCCGGTGGAGAAGGACTTGCGGCCGGTGAAGACGAGTTCGTCGCCCTCCCGGGTGATGACCAGGTCGTGGTCGCGCGGGTTGACCGCGCCCCCGTAGAACCACCGCTCGCGGGTGGCCTGCTCCTCCACCGCCGCGATCTGCGCCGGGGTGGCGACCAGGCGCGCGGCCCAGGCCCACAGGTAGTGGTAGCCCAGCAGCTGGCCGATCGAGCCGTCGCCCGCGGAGACCTCCCGGATCACCCGGTAGGCGGTGGTCCAGTCCTGGCCGGCGCCGCCGTGCTCGACCGGGCCGAGCAGGGTCACCAGGCCGGCGTCCTTGAGCAGCGCCACCTCGGCGTGCGGGGTGGCGCCCGCACGGTCGCGGGCGACGGCGTCGGCGGCCAGCAGGGCGGCGACCTCGCGGGCGCGGTCGAGCCACTGGCCGGGGGTGTTCGGGGTGGTGGTCCAGGTGTGCCGTGCGGAGGTGGTCACGGGTTGGCTCCGATCGGTTCGGCGGTGGCGGCGGAGGCGTCGAGGGAGGCTTCGAGCTCGCGGACGATCGGCAGCACGTGGCGGCCGAAGTGGGCGACGTCCTCGTGGTAGTGCAGGAAACCGAGCAGCAGCAGGTCCACCCCGCGCTTCCGGTACTCGACGATGCGGTGGGCGACCTGCTCCGGCGTGCCGACCAGGCGGGTGCGGAAGCCGTCGTTGTACTGCACGAGGTCGTCGAAGGACGAGTCGGCCCACATGCCCCTGCCGTCGCCGGTGGAGCTGCCCGCCTGCCGGACGGCGTCGCGGAACCCCTGCACGGCCGGGACGTCGGCTTTGGCCACGATCTCGCGCAGCGTCTCGCGCGCCTCGGCCTCGGTGTCGCGGGCGATGAGGAAGCCGTTGAGCCCGAACCGCACGGTGCGGCCGTGCGCCTCGGCCGCGCGGCCGACCTCCTCGACCTGCTCGGTGACGCCGTCGAAGTCCTTGCCGTTGCTGAAGTACCAGTCGGACACCCGGCCCGCCATGGCGCGCGCGGCGGTGGAGTTGCCGCCCTGGAAGACCTCCGGGTGCGCCCGGCCGGGCACCTCGAGCGGCTTGGGCCTGAGGTCGTAGCCGCGCAGGCGGTAGAAGTCGCCCGCGAACTGCGCCGAGTCCTCGGTCCAGCTCGCCCGCAGCACGCGGATGAACTCCTCGGCGCGCCGGTAGCGCTCGTCGTGCTCCAGCCAGGGCTCGCCGAGGGCGGTGAACTCGCCCTTGAACCAGCCGCTGACCACGTTGACGGCGGCGCGACCACCGGAGACGTGGTCGACGGTGGCGATGAACTTGGCCAGCACGGCGGGGTGCCACAGGCCGGGGTGGACGGCGGCGATCACCTTCAGCCGCTCGGTGGCCAGCAGCAGGGCGAGGCTGAAGCTGGTGGACTCGTGCTGGTGGGACGCGCCGTAGCCGGCCAGGTAGCGGACCTGGCTCAGGGCGTACTCGAACCCGTTCTCCTCGGCGAGCACGGCCAGCTCGCGGTTGTACTCGTAGGACCAGTCGGTGCGTTGTTCGATCTTGCTCACGACGAGGCCGCCGCTGACGTTGGGCACCCAGTAGGCGAACTTCAGCGGCCCCCGCTCCCGGTTCTCGGGCACGGTGGATCTCCAGTGCTGTTGTCTGTCCGAAGTGGACTGGTGAGGGGAAGTCGGGCCTAGCGGCGGGAACAGCCCTGCGCGGCGACGCGGACGAGGTCCACGTGGCGGCGCCGGGTCAACGCGGTCCGTTGCTGCACGGCTCCCACTCCAGCAGCGGGCCGCGACCGGGTCAACGCGCGGCGCTGCCGGTCCACATGCTGAACGGGACTTGCGCGGTCCGAACCTCAAGCAACGCCCAGGTGACCCGTACCGCAGTCCGGGCCTGCCGGAGACTTTCGGCACGGGGTTCCGGAAGGGGGACGCACGGCGGGCTCGACGGCGGGGACGGCGGCAGTGCCCAGCGCCGAGCGGGGGCAGGGCCGCGAGCCCCATCGTTCGGGCGCGCGGTTGGGGAAGCCGGGCCGCGCCGAGCCGCCGCCGAGCCGCCCGGCGTTCAGCCCGGCGTTCAGCCCGGCCGGACACCTGTGCCGTGGTACGCGGCCGAGCACCTCGGGCACAGCCAGCCGGGCGGGGGGCTGCCGTTCAGCCGGGCGACCGCCTCGCCGCGCGTGGCGACCCCCAACTTGGCGAAGATGCTGTGCAGGTGGGACTTGACGGTGCGCTCGGAGATGTGGAGCTGCCGGGCGATCGACCGGTTCGGCATACCCGTGCCCATCAGGGTGATCACCTGCGTCTCGCGCGGGGTCAGGTCGGCGGGCGGGGTCGGCGGTGTTCGCCGGACCTCGTGCGGTCGCACGTCGAGGCTGTGGTGCACCTGGCTCCACGCCTCCGAGGCGAGCCGTTGCAGCTCCAGCGCCCTGCTCAGGGCTCGGTGGAAATCATCCTGCGACGGTGGCATCAGGACCGTCCCGTCATCGTGCGCGACTACACACCGTTATCGTAGCGATCGCCCCCGTTCGATGAAATCCACTGAACGGGTTGTCGCCTGATCACTTCACAACAAAGGTTTTCGACACCGGGGCAGGGGGCGTCGTGTCGAGCGGTGGAGGAATTCACCGCCCGACACGTCGGACAGGCCCGGGAGATCAGGCGGGAAAATTCGTTCCGACCACCCCGAAGACCGTTTTGCGCGTTTTTCCGACGAGGAAACGGCCGGTTCCCGCGTTCATCGCGGGCACGTCCGGCGGAACCACCCCGATCCCGACCACGGAGGTGGCACGACCCGTGCGGACGGGCACCGCGAGGAATGCGGCACCCCGGTGGCAGGACCATTTCCGCGCGGGTTCCGGCGGTTCGCCGCCGAGCGCCGGACGGGGCTCATCCCGCCACCGCGCGATCCGCCAGCATGTCCACGACGTCCTCCAGCCGACCCCGGCGCCGGTGGGCCAGCCGCTGCCGGTGGGAGCCCGAACCACCCAGGCGCCGCTCGCGCAGGGCGTCGAGCACGAAACCCGTCTCACCGGCGGCGTCCAGCACCGGGCCGATGTGGTTGAGCAGGGCGGACACGCCCGTCGTTGACCACGTGCGGCCATCGGCGGCCGGTGCGGCGGCACCGGCGGCAGCACCGGCGACACCGTCCTCGGGGAGGCCGTAGCGGGACGCCCGCCAGCACGCCGCCCGCAGCACCTGGTCGGCCACGTGCGGCGCCCCGCGCCCCGCCCGCACCTCGGCGAGGGCCGTGGTGGCGAGGCCCTTCACCAACGCCGCGAGCAGCACGGCGTCGTCCACCGCCTGCGGCACGTCGGCCACCCTGACCTCGACCGTGGGCTGGTGGTGCGACGGGCGGACGTACCAGTAGAGCATCGCGTCGTCGAGGATCGCGCCGCTGCCCACCAGGTCCGCGACCACCTCCCGGTACTCGGCCGCGCCCGCCAGGCGCGGCGGCGGGCCCGCCATCGGCCAGCGACCCCACAGCTGGGTCCGCCAGCTGTGGTAGCCGGTGTCGCGCCCCTCCCAGTACGGCGAGTTGCCGGAGATCGCGAGCAGCACCGGCAGCCACGGGCGCAGGTGGTTGACCACCTGCACCGCCTCGTCGTGGTCGGCGATCCCGACGTGCACGTGGCACGAGCAGACGCACTGCTGGTCCACGAGCGGGCCGAAGCGCTCCACGATCCGGTGGTAGCGCGGCCGGTCGAGCACCGGCGGCGGGCCGGGGCTGCCCAGGACCACGGTGCCGCTGCCCACCAGGCGGCACCCGGCGTCCTCGGCGGCGCGGGCCGCCACGCGACGCAGCCCCAGCAGCTCCGAGCGGAGTTCGGGGAGGTCGGCGCACACCCGGCTGACCGTCTCGACCTGGGTCTCGGCCATCTCGGCGACGATCCCGCCACCGACCCGCGGGACGGTGGCGCGGAGCACGTCGGCCGATCGGCACACCGCCCGCCGGGTCGTCACGTCGGTGAGGAGGAACTCCTCTTCCACGCCTACCGTCAGCGCCAACGCCCACCCCTCCCGAACGCCGGTCAGCCGGCCGCGATGTAGTGCCAGTAGTCCGACAGCAGGTCGGGGACGTTCTCGGCGCTGCGGGTGATCCACCGCTCGGGCTCGCCCCGGGAGAGGCCGTGCTCGACCACCTCGGGTAGCCGCTGCCGCATCTCCTCTGGTTCGGCCGAGTAGTTCTCCAGGTAGGCGATCACCGGGTCCGGGACGTTGCCGAGCCCGCGCAACGCGGTCACCAGCTCGGCCGCCACCGGGCAGAACAGCTGGAAGTCGGCGTGCAGCTCCATCGCCGCCTCGGCCGGACCGGCGTGCGAGGCGACCCAGGCGACCGCGTGGTTGAGCTGGACGACCGCCCCCGGCAGGTCCGCGCCGCGCAGCTCCTCGGGGTCGAGGCCCACGGCGGGGGCGGCGGCGTCGGACAGCAGTCGCCGCTGCGAGATGTAGACCGTGGCCACGTACGCGAAGAAGCCGTCCGGGACCTCGTGGCGGAACCGGTCGAGCATGACCCCGAACCGTGGTATCTCCGCCTGCTGGGTGAGGAACTCCCCCGCGACGAACCGCTGGAGGTGCTGCGGGTGGACCCGGCCCGCCCGCGCCGCCGCGAGCAGTTCGTTGCTCTCGACCTGCTGTTTGACCGGCAGCAGCGCCTGGTAGTTCCGGATGATTTCCGCGGCTTTCGCCATGACCGTCCTCCTGGCCGCGTTCCGGGTAACACATCGCCTCCACCCTAGGCCGCCTTCTTCCGAAAAGACATGCAACCTATGGCCTAGGCCATCGAGTACGACTCCGAACAGGCCAACGAGCATCTTAAGAGGACGGTCAGGCACCGGTTCGGGTTACTGCACACGAGCGATTTGTTTCTCCGAATTCCCGGCGGCACTGGACCGGGTGCGGCCGCCGCTGTTACTTTGCGGGGAAGGACTTGCGGCACCCGTTCGGGTAATGATCCGCGACCACCGATCGAATTCCTTCCAGTTCCGCTCACGCACATCCGGCGGAGCGGTTCCCGCACGACACCGGGAACGGCCGGCGCGACCGCCGCCTCCCGGGGAGAGGACCGAGCGTGACCGAGCCGCGCGCCGCCGACCTCCAGGTCGACTTCCCGTTCGACTACGCCGAGCACGTGTCGGAGGGCCGGCGGATCGGCCGGCTGCCCGACCACGCGCTGGGCTCGCCGGTGGCCGTGATCGGCGCCGGCGGCAGCGGTCTGACCGCGGCCTACGAACTGCTGCGGATCGGCTGCCGCCCGATCCTCTACGAGGCGGAGACCGAACCCGGCGGGCCGGGCGGGCGCAGGCTCGGCGGGCGCATGTACTCCCGGAAGCTGTCGCCCGCGGACAGCGCCGTGGTCGAGATGGGGTGCATGCGCTTCCCCGACTCGGCCCACCTGCTGCGCCACTACACCGAGGCGTTCGGCCTGCGCAGGCGTCCCTTCCGCGACGAGTACGCCGCCGACGTCACGCCCCGGACCGTGGTCGACCTCAACGGGGAGACCCACTCGGTCAGCGCCATGACGGACCTGTACGCCGAGCACCCCGGGTTCGGCCGGGCGCACCGGAGGTGGGAGGCGGCGCTGCGGCGCATCGGCGTGTTCGAGCTCCAGGAGGCCCTGGTGGCGCGCGACCGCGTGCGGGCGCGGCGGTTGTGGTCCGACCTGGCGCACCGCTTCGAGGAGTGGACCTTCCACCGGTTCCTGCGCGACCCCGGCGGCGTCGGCCTGAGCCGCTCGGACGCGCACCTGCTGGGGACCGCGGGCGTGGCCACCACGGTGTGGGACACCTTCTACCACCTGTCGTTCCTGGAGACGCTGCGGATGCTGCTGGCCACCGAGGGCTCGACGATGTACCTGCTGGAGGAGGGGATCAGCGCGCTCGCGGACGCGTTCTGGCACCGGCGGACCACCGGACCGGACGGCACGGCCACCAGCCTCGCCGAGGTCAACCGCGGCGCGCCCCGGCCGGCGGTGACCGTGCTGGAGGTCGGCGCGGAGCCGGCCCAGGGGGTGGTCGTGCACTGCGAGGACGGCACCAGCCAGTGGTACCCGGCCGTGGTGTTCACGCCGCAGCTGCACATCCTGGAGACCGGGGTCGAGGTCCGCCCGCTGAACGGGGTCCAGCCGTTCGGGCCGCGCCTGCGCGAGGCGATCCGCAGGATCAGCTACTGGCAGTCGGCCAAGACGGTCCTGGTGACGCCGTCACCCTTCTGGGAGGGCACGAGCCTGGACGGCGTCACCATCACCGACCGCCTGCCCAGGGCTACCTACACGCTCGACTACGGCGAGCCGCCGGAACCCGGCGGCAGGCGCGGCGTGCTCGTGCTGAGCTTCACCTGGGCCCAGGACTCGATGAAGCTGGCCTCGTCGACCCTCGACGAGAGGGTCCGGGCGCTGGTCCGCGAACTGGCCGAGATCCACCCCGGGGTGGCCGACGAACTGCGCCGGCAGGCCGACACCGCCGAGGCGTGCACGATCTCCTGGGAGAACGAGCGGAACTTCCGCGGTTACTGCCGCTACGGCCGTCCCGGCGACTACACCTACCAGTGGGACCTGTTCGCGAACTTCCTCAAGGACTTCACCGGCTCACCGGCGGTGCCGGGCGAACCGGCGACGCCGCTGTTCCTCGCGGGCGACGACGTCGCGTGGTCGCCGGGGTGGCTCGACCACGCGATGGCCTCCGGCCTCAACGCCGCCTGGGGCGTGCTGCGCTGCCTGGGCGGCCGCACCACCCCGGACAACCCCGGCCCCGGCGACCTGTGGGACGACGAGCACCACCGCCCGCTCGTCCTCCCGGACGGGGACGGGCGATGACCGCGGCGTCGGGCACCGACCGGGACGACGACCTCGTGGTCGTCGCCGACCGGCTGTGGGACGGCGAGCGGTTCCTCCCGGACGGGCACGCCCGGGTCCTGGTGCGTCGCGGGCGCGTCGAGGCGGTGGGTCGGGACGTCGACACGGCTCGGGCGGCCACCACCGTGGCGCTGCCCGGCCACACCCTGCTGCCCGGCCTCATCGACTGCCACGTGCACGTGCTCGACGAGGCCCTGGTGAGCGAGCCAACCGGCATCCAGATCCTGTGGGCGCTGCCCGCGATGCGCGCGTTGCTGGACAACGGCTTCACCACCGTTCGCGACCTGGGCTGCGGCGACTACCCCGGCAACGTCGACCTGCGCCGCGCCCAGACCGAGGGGGTCGTCACCGGGCCGCGCCTGGTCGCCGCGCCGAACATGCTGTCCGCGCGCGGCGGCCACGGCGAGAAGCGGCCGAGCCTGGCCACCCGGTACGGCCTCCAGGTCGGCACCCTGGGCGACGGCGTCGACGAGGTCGTCCGCCAGGTGCGCGAGCAGGCGCGGTCGGGCGCGGACTGGATCAAGTTCGCGGCCAGCGGCGGTTTCTCCTCCCCCGCCGACGACCCGGCGGCGGTGACCTACTCCCAGGCGGAGATGGACGCGCTCGTCGGTGCGGCGCACGACCTCGGCCTGCCGTGCGCGGTGCACGCGTTCAACGACGAGGCCGTGCGGCGCGCCGTGCGCGCGGGTGTGGACACGGTCGAGCACGCCAACATGGCGGGCGAGGAGACCTTCGCCCTGCTGGCCGAGCGCGGCGTGCCCCTGGTGCCCACGCTGCACTCCATGGCCCACTTCCTCGGCCACCTGGACGACGACGAGTTCTGGGCGAGCCAACCGCCGGTGGTGCGCGCCCAGTTCCGCACCCACGCCGACCGCATCCGCGCGTCCTCGCGCCTGCTCGCCGGCAGCGGCGCCACCCTGGTCTTCGGGACCGACGCCAGCGTGTTCCCCCACGGGGACAACTGGCGCGAGTTCGTCGACATGACCGAGGTGGGCATCTCCCCGCACGTCGTGCTGCGCGCCGCCACCGCCGCAGCCGCCGACCTGCTGCGGCGCCCGGAACTGGGTCGCGTGCGCGCCGGCTGCGTCGCGGACCTGGTCGCGGTGCCCGGGGACCCGCTCACCTCGATGGACGTGATGGGACGGGTCGACTTCGTGGTGCAGGGGGGTGACATCCACACCCGCCCGTGAAGGCGCCCGCCCCGAGGTAGGCTCGCCGCCTCTGCTGCCGGGGGGTTCGTGCGTGCGGTTCGGGGTCCTGGGGCCGTTGCGGGTGGAGCGCGACGGCGGGGTCGTCGCGGTCGGCGGGCCGAAGCAGCGGGACCTGCTGGCGCTGCTGGTGCTGCGGGCGAACCGGGTGCTCGGCGTCGACTGGCTGGTGGACGCGCTGTGGGACGGGCGGCCGCCGGGCCGCGGGGCCGTGACGCTGCGCGGTTACGTGGCCGGTCTGCGGCGGGCGCTGGAACCGGGACGCGGGTCGCGCGCGCCCGGTGAGGTGCTGCTCGGGCACACCGGCGGCTACGAGCTGCGCGTCCCGCCGGCCGCCGTGGACGCGGTGCGCTTCACCGACCTCGCGGAGGCGGGGGCGCGGGCCCTGGCGGGCGGCGATCCCGTGGCGGCCGAGCGGCACTGCGCCGAGGCGCTGACGCTGTGGCGCGGGGACGTGCCGGCACCTGACCTGACGGCGGTGCGGCCCGACGTGGCGCTGCTGGTCGAGGCGCGGCTGACCACCGGGGAGTGCCGGTTCACCGCCGCCGTGGCCTCGGGCGGGCACCACGTGGTGCTGCCGGAGCTGCGCCGGTTCGTGGCCGCCCACCCGGACCGCGAGCACGCCCGCGCGCAGCTGATGCTCGCGCTCTACCGGGCGGGGCAGCAGGCGGAGGCGCTCGCGGTGTTCGACGAGGGCCGGCGGTTGTTGGTCGAGGAGTACGGCGTGGAGCCGGGCGAGCGGCTGCGCGTGCTGCACCGGCAGGTCCTCGACCACGCCGTCCCGCCCGTGGACGCGTGGGACGCGGTGGTGGGGCGGACGGGGCGCGGGGTTGAGGTGCCGGACGCGCGCGGGTCGGGGCTGGCGGGGCAGGCGGGCGAGCGGGCGGCAGGGCTGGCGGGGCCAGCGGCGGGGCAGGCGGGCCAGACGGGCGAGCAGGCGGGCCAGGCAGCGGGGCTCGTGGGGCGAGCGAGCGGGCTGGCGGGGCTCGTGGCGCGGGCGGGCGGGCAGGCGGGGCCGGCGGCCGAACCGCCGGGGCTCGTGGGGCGGTCGGCCGAGTTGGCGGTGCTGGACGGGGCGCTCGCGGCGGCGGTGCGGGACGGCGGGCGGTTCGTCGCGCTGGTCGGCGAGGCCGGGATCGGGAAGACCAGCCTGGCCCGCGCGCTGACCGGGCGGGCCGGCGTGCCCGTGGTGTGGGGGCGCTGCCCGGACCTCGGGCAGGCGCCGCCGTTCTGGCTGTGGTCGCAGGTGGTGCGGTCGCTGGCCCCGCGCGCGGAGGACCCGGCGCTCGCGGGGTTCGCCGCCGGGACCCCGGCCGGGCCGACCGACCCGGCGGCGCGGTTCCGGGCCTACGAGGCCGTGTCCGAGCTGATCCGCTCGGCCGCCGAGCCCGCCGGGCTGGTGCTGGTGCTGGACGACCTGCACGCGGCGGACGCCGACTCGTTGCTGCTGCTGAGGTACGTCGCGGCGGCGCTGCCCGGGTCGCGGGCGCTCGTGGTGGCCACGCTGCGCCCCTACGAGCACGACCCGGTGCTGGTCGCGACGTTCGCGGACCTGGCCCGCTCACCCGGCTACCGCCAGGTGCGGCCCGCCGGGCTGGACGCGGGCGCGGTGGCCGAGCTGGTGCTCTCGCGGACCGGGGCCGCGCCCCCGGCCGACGTGGTGGACCGGCTGGTCACCCGGACCGGCGGCAACCCCTTCCTGATCACCGAGCTGCTGGCCTCGCCCGGTGACGAGCCGCCCGTCGGCGTGCGCGACGCGGTCCGCCTGCGGCTGCACGCGCTGGACGCGCCGAGCCGCGACCGCGTGGACCTGCTGGGCGTCGCGGGGCGTGAGCTGGACGTTGCGGTGCTCGGGGCGGACGCGGGGTGGCTCGCCGAGGTCGGGCACCTGGTGGTGGAGACCGGGCCGGGGGTGGTGCGGTTCCGGCACCCGCTGTTCGCCGAGGCCGTGTACGCGGAGCTGGGGCCGGGCCGCCGGGCCGAACTGCACGCCCGCCTGGCCGACGCCGGGCGCGGGTGGCTGTCGCCGGCCGAGTCGGCCCACCACTACGGCCGGGCGCGGGACCGGGGCGCGGACCACCTGCGCTGGACGCTGGCGGCGGCGGAGGACGCCACCCGGCGACTGGCCTACGAGGACGCGCTGGCGCACCTGGACCGCGCAGCCGCGATGACCACGGGTGCGGCCGAGCTGGCGGTGCAGCTCAAGCGGACGTCGCTGCTCCAGATCGCGGTGGGGGTCGGCAGCGACGCGGTGGACCGGGCGGCGGCGCGGGCGCGGGAGCTGCTGGAGCGGGAACCGCCGGGCGACGGGCACCACCTCGCCCGGTGGACGCTGGGCGAGCTGGCCTGCAACCGCGCGGAGTTCGCCATCGCCCGGGACCTCGCGACCCGGCTCACCGAGGAGGGCGATGGGACCGGCACGGCAGGGGTGACCGGCACGGCAGGGGTGACCGGCACGGCAGGGGTGACCGGCACGGCAGGGGTGACCG